>PLYJ01000087.1 GCA_003151745.1 Bacteroidota bacterium | reverse complement strand
AAGAAGAAGAAGAAGAAGAAGCGCCTGCGCCTCGTGTTGAAAGACCCGTTGAAGATCGCCCACCAAGACAGGAACCGAAGTGGACAGATAACTATGCTAAGAAGAACGAGCAGAAGATCGTGGAGCCGACAGGCAATGATTTAGATGCCACCGTTACCACCGAAGGCGTTCTCGAAATTATGCCTGACGGCTACGGCTTCCTGCGCTCATCCGATTATAACTATCTCACCAGCCCTGATGATGTATATGTATCGCAATCGCAGATAAAATTGTTTGCGCTAAAGACAGGCGATACCGTTAAAGGCACTGTGCGGCCGCCGAAGGAAGGAGAGAAGTATTTTCCGCTTATAAAGGTTGATCTTATTAACGGACAGGATCCTGCCATTGTGCGTGACCGAATAGCATTCGACTTTCTTACTCCGTTATTTCCGTTTGAGAAACTGAACCTTTCAGGAAGCAAATCAAATCTCTCGACAAGAGTGATGGATATGTTCACGCCTATTGGTAAAGGACAGCGCGGATTGATTGTTGCGCAGCCCAAGACAGGTAAAACTGTTTTGTTGAAAGACGTTGCAAACGCTATCGCAGCCAATCATCCTGAAGTATATCTCATCGTTCTGCTCATTGATGAACGCCCTGAGGAAGTAACAGACATGGCGCGCAACGTGAAGGCAGAAGTTATCGCTTCAACCTTTGATGAACCTGCTGAACGCCATGTAAAGATCACAGGCATTGTGCTTGAGAAAGCAAAGCGATTGGTTGAATGCGGACACGATGTAGTTATCCTTCTTGATTCTATCACGCGTCTTGCACGTGCATATAACACGGTTTCACCTGCATCCGGTAAGGTATTGTCAGGCGGTGTGGATGCGAATGCGCTTCACAAGCCGAAAAGATTCTTTGGTGCAGCCCGTAAGATTGAAGACGGAGGCAGCTTAACCATCATCGCTACAGCCCTCACGGAAACCGGCTCACGCATGGATGAAGTAATCTTTGAAGAGTTTAAAGGAACAGGCAATATGGAATTGCAGCTCGACCGTAAGCTTTCTAACAAGCGCGTATTCCCAGCCATTGATCTTGTTGCATCCAGCACGCGTCGTGACGATTTGCTGCTCGATAAAGAAATGCTTCAGAAGATGTGGATACTCCGCAATCACCTTGCCGACATGAACCCTATGGAAGCTATGCAATTTCTGCTCGAACGCATGCGTGGCACAAAATCGAATGAAGAGTTTTTGATTTCTATGAATAGTTAAAAAAGCATAAGTTCAATGTTCAAAGTTTTTCAGTTCAACGTTATCACAACTTTGAACTTTGAACAGAACAACTTTGAACCGCTTTTGCTTATAACGCTATTTGGTAAACAGCATCACTCTTAGGACATCTGCCTTGGGCGTTGTAAGAAATTACTTTAAAGTAATAAAGCGTTTCCCTTTGCGGCACTTTAATAGCTATAGACCGCTTGGTGGTAGTGGCAATTAAAGACCATGTGGCAGAATCTTCATTGCTTGCGCTCATATAGATGTCAAATCTTTTTGCATTCCGCCCGCCTTTAATAAGCAGCTTTATCAACGCAGGTAAGTAGGTAAATTTGGGAACTAAATACGTATAAGAAGGAGTGGGTTTCTTCGCCCATGTTCTGCGCGGGTCTAATGCGGCAGAATGAATGATTTGAAATGCATGCTGCGGGTCTTCATCGGCAATGGTTTGGATATAGCTGCCCACACGATTCATCATGTCGTCAAAGTTAGCTATCGCCATTTTTTGCTCTATCTTCTGAAGCACACCGCCAAATGCTGCGTTCATGTTTGCCACCTTAAGGGCATCCGTTACAGCGGCTATATATGCAAGCGAAGGGTTGGGGCTTATAAAATATGGCGACTTGGACATGGCATTATATACAGCGCCACCCATGCAATACTTTTCTTCCGGCGGTTTCCCCCTTAACTCTAACTTTACAAACTGTCTGTTTTTCATAAATGCGTTATTTATTTTTTCTCTATTCTACAGTAATTTGGCATCAGGGTTTGATCTATTTGCACCCGGATCTTGCATCTTTCTTACATCGCTGCATCTATAATGTGCAAGCATGTATACCTCAAACACAAGCCTGTTATTGCCATAAACAGGCATGAAAACCGCAAATACATGCCTGTTTTTCAACTTTACAAGCCTGTATTTTGTGCTTACAAGCCTGTAGTTTTCACTAACAAGCCTGTATATGTAATATACATGCCTGCAAATTCATTATGCAGGCGTGCATTTATAGTTTACATGCCTGCGGGTTTAAAATGCAGGCATGTATATATTAACGGCAAGCATGGTTTTTAAGTGTAAAAGCCTTTATTTTTGATTTAAAGGGGTTTTCGTGATCTTATATAAGGTATAATTCCAAAATCATTTAGACATAATTGATTACAAACCTTGCTTTAATGTAAAAAGAAGCGCTATCTTTACTTTCTAAACATAAACGCATGAGGATTAAGAATACCCGCTTCCTTCTTTTCCTTCTCTTTTTAATCTTTAATCTGCCATCCTTCGGACAGGGCGGCACATGGACTTGGATAAGCGGTGATAGTGCTGTCAATGCAGTCGGAGTATATGGAACGCAGGGAGTGCCTTCTATAAATAATCATCCACCAGGAATGTATGAACCTGCGGAATGGAAAGATAAGCAGGGAAATTTTTGGATATATGGTGGAACCTATCCTGACAACAGTGATTTGTGGAAATATAATCCTGTTACTAATGAATGGACATGGGTGAAAGGTAATGGATTGCCTAATCAACTGCCTGTCTATGGAACAATGGGAGTACCCGATCCCTTAAATACTCCCGGAATGAGAACGTATGGTGCAGCAACATGGGTTGACACATCGGGTGCATTGTGGTTGTTTGGAGGTAACGATTTTCTCGTTAACTTACAAAATGATTTATGGAAATATGATATTGGCACTAATGAATGGACTTGGGAAAATGGAAGTAGTATAGGCAATGCAATAGGAGTTCACGGTACACAAGGCGTACCGAGCTCTTCAAACACTCCTGGCGGAAGATGCGAAACGTGTTCTGCCTGGACAGATTCACTGAATAACCTATGGCTATTTGGAGGAAGCGGATTTGATGATGCCGGAAACAATGGTAATTTAAATGATTTATGTAAATATAATATCATCACAAACGAATGGACATGGATCAACGGATCAGCCTATGCTAACACTCTTGCTAATTATGGTACTAAAGGAGTGCCTGATGTAAATAATGATCCGGGAGGACGCTTTAGCTATACTAAATGGAAAGATGCACTTGGTAACTTTTGGATTATGGGAGGTAAGGGTGGTTCGCTTGGTTTTAATCTTGGTGATGTTTGGGAATACGATTTAAGTCTAAATGAATGGACATGGATGAGTGGTACTAACCGGTCTTCTGATACCGGCAATTATCAATCTAATTGTGTATTTAATGCCGTTAACCAGCCGCTTTCCCGTTTTGAACAAAGATCTGCCGTAACTGATAACTGCTCCAGGTTCTGGTTGTTTGGAGGCCTTAATGATTCTATTAACAGTGGGTATAATGATCTGTGGGTTTTTGATTCTCAACTATTAAAATGGAATTGGATAAGCGGTACTAACGATACGAATCAAACAGGCAATTATGGAAATTTAGGTTTACCATCACCTGGCAATATGCCATCATGCCGCTTTGGCGCAGTTGCGTGGTGGGGAAACGATAATAGGTTTTATATGTTTGGTGGTTTACGTAATGGCCAATCTGGTAATTGCTATTCTGATGTATGGGTATTTAACCCTGATACAAATTGTGTTCCTGTTTGTGGTGCAGTCGCCGTTGTTCCACCCGTTGCAGATTTCCAATCAAACATAACAACTCTTTGCGCCAATGACTGCATTAACTTTACTAATCTAAGCACTAATGCAACCTCATGGCAATGGAGCTTTGCAGGAGCATTAGATTCAACAAGCACAGCACAAAACCCGCAAAGCGTTTGCTATGCGGCAGCAGGCATATATAGTGTTGCACTTATTGCAACTAATGCAGGAGGGAGAGATTCTGTTACGTTCATCAATTATATAAATGTAAAAGCCGCTCCGCCAACGCCTGATATAAAACAGCATCATGATACGCTTTATTGCAGCACTGATCCATCTTATACTTCTTATCAGTGGTATTTAGACAGCAATCTTATTAGCGGGGCTACAGACACATCACTTGTTATAACCATCGGAGGTAATTATAATGTGCAGGTATCAAATGAAAACGGTTGTAAGATTGCAGTGGGCATTAATATTGTTCTTGGCATTCAGAATTATGCTAATGATAATACTATTTCTCTTTCTCCCAATCCCGTCATAAGCAGCCTCGATATTAATCTTAATAAGAATATAAGGGATGGGGTATTAGACATATATAACGTAATGGGGCAGAAAGTTTATTCCCGCGCTTTTAATGGAAGTTCTTACTCCCTCTCCTTTGACCCGGGAAGGGGTGAGGCTCTTTCTGTCGGCCTCTATTTTTTACAGGTTGCCAATGAAAGCGGGCGATGGGTGGGAAAGTTTATTAAGGAATAAATCATTTCAGTTCAAGGTTCAAAGTTCAAAGTTGCGGTATTCCTTGCGAACTAACTTTGAACATTGAACTGAAAAACTTTGAACATTGCATTGTATTTAATATTTCTCAGCAGCCGTATTGCCATTGATTTTTTCAGTTAAGTTTGCGCCTGTTTTTCAACTTTAACTATGGTTAGATACGTACTGCTATTAGTGATAGCAACAGGATTGAGTTTTCAGGGGTTTTCGCAAAAGAATGATGTGCCGGAGTTTGGCATTGGTGCAGCCGGCATATACGATTTCCAAACCAAGGGACTGGGAGCAGAAATGAGAGGTGATTTTCATATAAAGGAAAACTTTTCTATTGTGCCGGAGGTGTCTTATTACTTTCCGTCGAACCCCATACATGAGCTGTATGCAGGCGTGTCGCTTCATTATCTTTTCCCTATCTTTAAAAGCTGGAGCTTTTATCTTTCTGCAAGCGCCCTATATAATGACTGGTTCAATGCCGTTGAATATTCCAATGGCACAAAGAAGCCAAGCAACTTCGCTCCGGAAGGTGGCATAGGAATTGTAAGGAGTCATGGGTGTTTGCGCCCGTTTATTGAGAATCGTTACGATACCAAATGGAAGGAAGCAAACCTGAGAGTGGGAGTGTTGTGGTTCTTTAAATCGTGTAAATGTTTCAGAAAGGCAGATTGCCCGGCTTATAAGTAGTTTATCAACTGTTAATCTATAAAATCATGAAAAAACAAGGCGTTGTAACCAAACTAATTGGCTGCGGTTTTATCCTAAGCATGTTGTTTGTTGCTTGCTCAAAAGATCGGGTAACGCAGGATTCCTATCAGCCGCTGGATGCCTTTTATAACTCAAACAAGCAACAAGAGCAGGTTTTTCCAATTGATTCGGGAGGCAAGGGATGCACTATTGTTGGAAAGATGGATAGCACCCTGCTATATAATGTATGCGATTCAAGTGCATTTATCAATGACACTACAGTTATAACGCGCCCTTATCAAATCGGACTGGTTGAAATATATACAGCAAAGGATATGATTCTATGGCAAATGTCTTCCACAGCGGGCGGACAGCTTTTGCAAATTTCACCTGCAATAAGGGTGCGGGCTTTTTTGGGCAACACGAATTATATATTGAGGCCGGGAAGAAGTTACAATGCTGTGCTCAGAGATACGCTTGCTAACCAGATTGCATTAAATGCTTATGACGGCATACAGGGTAATAATGTAACATGGTCTATAGATGGTCAGTCGTTAGTTACAAAAACACCTCCGCTCGACAGCTTAATTGTTTACAATCTTGGCTGGATCACGGGAGGCTCTCCTTATACTCCGTCCTCGACCGGGGTGATTACGATTTCAGTTGCAGGAAGTAATACTCAGAACATAGGAATCTTTGTTGTGTTTAAAAATATCAGATCGGTTATGCAGATTACTAATTTAACATCGGGACCGATTCCTGCGAATACTCCGTTTACTTTTATTGCATTCGCCCTGAATCAAAACAATCAATATGTGGTTGATGAGAGAGCTATGACAATTAGCGGCAATACAAGTATTACGCTTAATCTCCAACCTACCACTCAGGCTAATTTATTAAATCTGTTAGGTGCACTTTAGAGTTTACGGTTTATAGTTTACCGTTCGCCATGAATCCCGCATGTGCGGGATAAACCATAAATTGCCAACCGTAAGCTGTATGAAGCGTATTCTTAGAACTATTTATGGTTTTTACGGAGCTTGTGCATTTGCGTTATTGCTCCTGATTGTTACGCCCTGCTATTTCATTATTTTTATTTTTGTTCCTAAAAAGCTTGCGTATCCTGTTGCACATAAATATATATCGAGACCGTGGGCGAGAGGTGTGTTGGTGTTATTCTTCATTCGTTTAAAAGTAAAGAACAAAAACTTTGTTGATCCAAAGGTAACCTATGTCTTTGTAAGTAATCATCGGTCACTTTTGGATATTCCTTCGTTTGCATGCTCTTGTAAAAACACGTTCCGTTTTCTTGCCAAGGCGGAGCTGGTTAAAGTCCCTGTGCTGGGTTTTCTCATCAGCAGGCTTTATATAACTGTTAACAGAAGAGACAGAAATGACCGGGCAAAAAGTATTGAAGTGATGAAGAATAATCTTCGTGAACATATTTCGGTGTTCATTTATCCTGAAGGCACCCGCAATAAAACCGATAAGCCCTTGCTTGATTTCCACGACGGTGCTTTTCGTCTTGCCATTGAAGCGCAGATTCCGCTTGCTGTGATGACTGTAATGGGTTCCGGGAAATTATTATCGCCTTTAAAGTTCATGGAACTTTCTCCCGGCACACTTCATTGCGAATGGAGTCCGGTGATAGAAACAAAAGGAATGACGCAAAAGGACATCCCTGCATTGAAAGAAAAAACAAAACAATTAATGATTAATATTCTAAAGCAATATGAAAACAAAAACCCGCTGCCCCTGGTGTGAATCATCAGAGCAGATGATAAAATATCATGATGAGGAATGGGGAGTACCAATTCATGACGATAATAAATTGTTTGAATTTATTGTGCTTGATACCTTTCAGGCAGGATTAAGCTGGAAAACTATTCTTCATCGGAGAGATGGTTTCAGAAAAGCATTCGATAATTTTAATATAAAGAAGATTGCAAAGTATGATGAAAAGAAAATACAATCCTTATTAAAAGACGAAGGCATCATTCGCAACAAGCTGAAAGTTTACGCAACCGTAACAAACGCACAATTCTTTTTAGCAACTCAAAAGGAGTTTGGCAGCTTTGATAAATACATCTGGCAATTCACAGGAGGCAAGGCGATAAAGAACAATTGGAAAGATCATAAAAAGACGCCTGCTAAAACAAAAGAGTCGGATGCCATGAGCAAGGATTTATATAAGCGTGGATTTAAGTTTGTTGGTTCCACTATTTGTTATGCTTTTATGCAGGCAGCAGGCATGGTGAACGATCACCTTCACTCATGCTATCGGTATAACAAGGTGTGAGAAAAAGTCAGTGCTCTATTTCTTTTAGCAACGTATTGAATTCACTGATGATCATGGCTGTTGCACCCCACACAGTGTGTCCTTCAATATTATAATAGGGAGTAATAATTTTTAATCCGTTACTTAGCTTTATTTCCTTTTCGCCAATAATAGATTCATCTGATAGATTCTCAATGTTTACTTCAATGATCTTTTGAACTTCTTTGGAGTTGGGAAAGAAATCAGGCTTTGAATCCATAGCGCCAATAAAAGGATGTACAAGGAAATTACTCGGTGGTATATAGAGTGATGTAAGCTGCCCGATTAAGTGAACATCTTCCTTTAGTATTCCTGTTTCTTCATGCGCTTCGCGGATGGCAGTTTCAGATAAATCTTTATCGCTCACTTCCCATTTACCACCGGGAAAGGCAACTTGTCCGCTATGAACGCCATCATATTCCTGGCGCAATATCATCACTGTTTTAATCTTGTGGTCATCGGGAAAAAGTAAAATCAGAACAGCGCCCTTGCGGGCATCATCAGGAGTTTTGTAATGAAGCAGGTTTTTTCTTCTTTCTGCATGAGCTAATTTTAAATGTGCGGCATTGCCCGGAAGTGGGAGCGACAGACGATACTTTAATTTTTGACTGAGTTGTTCAAGCATGAAATCCTGAATAATCAGTTCTTATGAATGGCTGCAGCGAGGGGCTGGTGATTGCTATGTAGAACAGGACTTTTACGTTCTCCGATTTGCTGTCTCCACATGGCGTAATACAGTCCTTTTTCTTCAACCAGCTTGTTATGATTTCCTGATTCAACAATAACACCTTTCTCAAGCACAAAAATCCTGTCAGCATGCATGATAGTTGAGAGGCGATGCGCAATCTGAATGGTTATAATATCCTTGTGAGAAATAATGTTGCGAATGGTTTCGCTTATTTCTTCTTCCGTAATTGAATCAAGCGCTGATGTTGCTTCATCCATTACCAGCAGGTTTGGTTTGCGAAGCAAGGCTCGTGCAATAGAAAGGCGTTGCTTTTCTCCTCCTGAAACTTTAACGCCGCCTTCACCGATCATCGTGTCAATTCCTTTTTCTGCACGCGCAAGCAAACCCTGGCAGGATGCCTTGTTTAGTGCATTTAAAATATCTTCATCCGTTGCTTTTGGATTTACAAAGAGCATATTTTCTTTTATCGTACCTGCAAACAGTTGTGTGTCCTGCGTTACAAATCCAATCTGTTCTCTTAACCGGTCAAAACTTATTTCTTTCCCGTCAATATTGTCGTACAATATTTTTCCTTCCATCGGGTGATATAAACCAACCAGTAGTTTTACAAGCGTTGTTTTACCTGCACCGGATGGGCCCACAAAGGCAATGGTTTCTCCTTTATTTACTTTAAAGGAAATATCAGTAAGGGCATTTACCGATGCTGACTGATGCTTAAATGATACATGCTGAAATTCAAAATGCTCGATATGATCGAGTACAACCGGATTAGCCGGTTTAAATTCAAGCGGTGTATTTAGGATGCGTTGAAAGTTGCCAAGTGATACTTCTGCTTCGCGGTAGATGAGAATCATATTGCCAAGCTCCTGCAAGGGGCCAAAGACGAAAAAGGAATAGATGAAAAAGGTAAGGAACTGACCTTCTGTCAGCGAGTTTCTAAAGATCATGAATAGCATAAGGAATAAAATGGAGTTGCGCATGAAGTTCACAATTGTTCCCTGCACAAAGCTGATGCTTCGTATATATTTTACTTTCTTCAGTTCAAGCCCCAGAATCTTGATGGTGGTATTATTGAGACGATTGATTTCCTGATCTGCCAGGCCAAGGCTTTTCACCAATTCAATATTTCTTAACGATTCAGTTGTTGATCCTGCAAGAGCAGTAGTTTCTGCTACAATGCTTTTCTGAACAATCTTAACCTTTTTACTAAGCACAGAACTGACAATTCCCAGCAACGGAACCAATAATAAATAAACAGGCCCAATTACCCAGTTCACAAAGGCTGAATAGCCAATCACCCAAACGATGCCAACGATACTTGCAAAAAGAATATTTACAAATGCACTGATCAGTTTTTCACAATCCTGCCTTACTTTTTGCAGAATACCAAGCGTTTCGCCGCTGCGCTGATCTTCAAAAACCTGGTAAGGTACTTCGAGTGAATGTTTCAACCCGTCAGTATAAATCTTAGCGCCTAATTTCTGCGTAACGGTATTTACAAAGTAATCCTGGAAGTTTTTTGCAACACGCGACACAAATGCTGCTCCCAACATTAATCCTATAAAGCCTAAGACGCCCAAAACAAAATTTCTTTCCGTAAAAACTGTCTTGGGTCTGACAAACTTATCCAATATATGTCCAAGAATAAGCGGATCGAGCATAGAGAAGACCTGGTTAACGCAGGCAAGCAGGAGAATGAGGGAAACCATGCCCCTGTAAGCCTTAAGATATTGAAAGAGAAGTTTCATATATTTTGGAGACGATTTACTCGCTGAAAAATTGTATTAATCATTGAAATCAGGTTTGATAGCAGCACAAAGTTAGATAAAATACCTGCTTAGGATAGAAGGAGGGAGATGGAATAGCCTTATGTCTTTGCCTACCCATCTTTAACACCCTTTGTGTAAAAGTGATTTCAAATCAATAGTAGAAAGTCTCCTTTTTAAATAACTTTGTATTCAAAATAAATTAAGATGAAAAAGATTCTTGTTTCAGGAATATTCTTTCTGCTCTCCATTGCGGTGATAGCACAACATACTGTGGTAATGAAGACCGGTGAGAAAATGAATGGCACCGTTGAGTCCATGAAAGACGGTGTGATCAGCTTTAAGTTTAAAGGAAATGACATGAAGTTGAAAGTGTCTGAGATTAGCGCTGTTTTTTTTGATGAGAAGGCTGCATCTGCAACAACATCTACAAAAGAAGTTACAACAAAAGTAGCTCCTAAAGAACCTGGAGAGAAAACTATAAACTCCGGTTCGTATATAGTGAGATATAAATGCGCAAGCCGTGTGATAACTAAAGCGCCGTTAGTAAGCAATCTCACAGAAGAAAAGGGAACTGTTGCTGTGGACATTGTGATTGATAAATATGGACACGTGATGAAAGCAACTGTTGCTCCAACGGGCACAACAACTGAAAGCGACTACCTGAGAACAAAGGCAACGCAGGCTGCTCAAAGCGCCCTTTTTGATAATATACCCACAGCGCCACTGGAAACAAAGGGCTATATGATTATTACTTTCTAACCCTCTGCCATTTGTTGTGAGTGGTATCATCGCTTCATTCAATTCAAATATCGAAGATTATTGATGTGTTGTCGAAATTCCATTTTACCTCTTTCATTGTTGCGTATCTTTGTTACGGTTTATTCATAACCGTTTTAAACAAGAATACCATGAAAGCTGCAAGTAATATTTATGAAGCGCCTGCCTTGGTAATGCAGGAAAAGAGGTTGAACCAGGATCCTTATGCAGAGCCAATTGCCGCTGCCACTATCGTTGAAACATATACAGGAATTAAAATTGAATTAGAGATTCCGGAAACTGCTCACGGAAATTGTAAAATAAGGATTGACGAAGGCGTTTTGACTGTGGCAGCGCAGGGAGTTATTGATTTGGAATTGAATCTAACGCATATAGCGAACAAGAAGTTGGATCATGGCCGGTTTTACCGCGGCGTTTTGCCTGTGGAATGGTTTGGAAATGAAAAATTACATCTTACGTGTAAGAACAGATTATTAACCATTCATATTCCTAAGAGAGAACTGCAACAGAAGATTGTTTCTGAAATTTTCATTGATTAATATTTTTTTAGCAGACATATAAATTTTAATTCCGAACCCCGAATCATTTTTGACTTCGGGGTTTATTATGTAAAATGTTGTTTTTGGAGGATGGCACGCTTTTTTAATAGCATGCATAACTTTAACCAATTTAAAACAATTATAAAATGAAAACTAAATCAACATCTGTTGACAACCAGAACAGCAAAAGAATGGCATTGCCATCAGCAACTCGCACGGTAGGAAATAACCGTAAAGTTGTTTCAAAAAGCGGAAGAATAAACTATAGCTCTTTTATTTTATTCAAATATTAGAAAGGAAATAAAAATTGCAGCAAACTTCGACTGAGCTCACGCCGAAGTCTGTGGCATATATTTGATCCTATATAATAAGGTATAGACTTAAACCTATTTCTTAGGTATATACTGACATTTTGTCACTTATTTTTTAAATATTTTGGGTGTTTTTTTTAAAAAACAGCTAGTTTATTTTTATTTTAGATAGTTTTGGTTGAGTTTGACTGTTTTTTTAAAAAATTAGCTGTTTTCATTTGAGTTTGACTGTTTTTTTTTAAAACTAACTGTTTTCGATTGAGTTTGACTGTTTTTTAAAAAAACTAACTACTTTTTTTAAAAACTAGTTAGTTTTATTCAGTTTTAACTACTTTTCTAAGAAACTAACTGTTTCTATTTAAAACTAACTGTTTTTTATATATAAATCATTAAAATTTTATAAAAATTGTGATGTAGCAGATAAAATCGAATAAAAAGTCTGCCAAAATGTCAGTTTTAAAAATTTTATAACAGATACTTTTTATTAGCCTGTCCATTCGCGTAGAAAACGTTAAAAACCAGAAAGTACTTCAACAAAGTGCATCCTAAAAATAAAATAAGCATTTGCGATTAAATTTTTTAGAGCAAGATGTAAGAAATCAGGCATTATCTATCTTTTTTAATTTATATAAATCATTAAAATTTAATTAAATTAAAGGTTTTTTCATTTTTAAATAGTTATATATGAACAAAACGGGATGGAAAGCGATGTAAGATTTTAGCAAAAGTTGTCTAAACATATAACCTGCTGGGTAGTTAAACAGGTAGTTTGAAAGTCTTAAAAAAAAATAAATGGCTGACGAACGATGGAAGGTAATAGTGCCTCCATAATTAAATACCTCTATAAGTTTATGAATAAAAATTTGCTTACCGCGTTGTTTTATGTAAAATTGGGTTTGTCTCGTTTAACGGTAGATGAGAAGGTCACCCAAGGGAATGCTATCTTTAATTCAATAAGTGGCAATCTCAATTTTTTAGTCGTAACTAATCCGACGTTGTTGCAATTTCAAACAGCTATTCTTAATCTAAGCAATAGCGCGTTTGCTTATGCTGCAAATGATGGCAAAAATGAGAAGGCAGCCATGCTTGCCTGCGAAGCTATTTATGATTTGATGGCTACGCAAATGGGATATTACGTGCAGCAAATTGCGGATTTAACACCTGCTTCTTCACAGGAAATTATTCTGTCGGCAGGTATGGGTGTTCGCAAAACACGTGGAAAAAATCCGTTGCCGGAGGCTCTTACATTGGCAATAAAACCTACTGACATGACCGGCACTATTAAGCTGAAGATGACAGGCGGTAAATATGCCAAGGTATTCCAGGTGTTTATGAGCACTACGGAAGCGCCCTATGTGTGGCAGTTCATTGGATTGAGCCAAAAGCGTAACTATGTTGTTGAGAATATAATCAGCGGCACACATTACAACTTTAAGGTGGTTCCAAACGGCACTGCTGGCTCAGGTCCTGAAAGTAACGTTATCACCCAGTTTGCTGCGTAATCGTTTACTTTTATTGGTTACTAAAAACGCCTTCCCTAAAAACAGGGAGGGCGTTTTTGTTTTCAATTTAGTTCCTAAAGCCCGAAAAGATTAATTCAAAATCTCTATTCTTTCCATCAATGACTGTCTATACGATCTGCTTATGGGAATAGTGATGTGGTCAATAGCCACTTCTTTACTTCCTATTTGATGAATGCTGTCCATGCGCACAATGTATGATTTGTGAACACGAATAAATTCATTTTCAGGCAGCTTGTCCAGCATGGCTTTCATGGTGCTGTGCACGATATAGACATCATTTTTAGATGTGTTTATTTTTACATAATCCGACAAGGCTTTTATATACAGAAGGTCTTTCAAGAGAAGCTTCACGAATGTCTTGTTGATTTTAATGAAAATATGATTTTGACTTACAGAACCGGTGAGGATGCTTTTATTTGCATTTAATTTTCCAATTGATTTTAGCAGCCTCAAAGGCGTGAGAGGCAGGAGGATAAAATCGGCGGCTGCATAATCGAAGGCTTCTTTTGCAAGCTCTTTTTTCGTAGAAAGAAAAACCTTTGACGGGCTTCCATGCGGCAGCTCATCGAGCATTCCCCATCCGCCCATGCCTGGTTTTTCAATCTCGATAAATACAATGTCAACCTTTTTGTGACCCAGAAGTATGTCGGCGGCATCATCAAGGCGGGACACGCTTTTGAGAACTTTGAGTAAATGGTTCTCCTTAATGACTTTTTCTATTGCGTTTCTGTTTTTCTGAAGGGGGCTAAAAATAATACAGTTCATTGCTTTAAATATTAAAGTGAGTTTAAAACTAAAATAACACAGTCCGGGTCTTGACCAAATCATCTGTATGGGGCTGCAAAGCTTTTAGACGATTTGTAATACTCAGGAAACTGTCGTGAGTTTTTACTCTCTTTTATATTTATAAAGAGCAACTGAAATGTAAGCTATATTATAAAGAACGTTTAAAAATTGTGTTACGCCTGTTGTGTGCACTCAGGTAAAATTGAAACCGGAGAACTAACATTTCATCTGCGAAACACTTCAAAAATTTCTAACTATGCAATTCTAATCAATAACAGGTATTATAATTCGTTAAAGATATACTAATTTTCGATTACTTGCATGTGTTTAAAAAAAATAACTGAAAAGGCAAGGTAAGGGAAATCTTGTGGTATTAAAAAATACGAACGGGAGAGTCTCCACTCCCCCGTTCTGAAAAACATGAACACAAAACGTTACAAAGATAGGTAATTTAATTGATTTAGCAAGGTTTTTAGAATAAATGCCGCAAATCCAAAGATTTTAGATAATCTGTGACTCTGCGGCAAATAAAATTATCAAATCAAATAAAGAAGCTTTCTTAATGATGAATTTCTTCTACTTTATTGCTGTTCCAGTCGTTTTCGAAGTATCTGGCATCATCATCGTTACGCGGATGAACACCCACAACAATACCACCTTTTTTAATACCTGACTCATACAGCTTGGCACGTTCTTCGGGAATGCCGGAGCCAACGAGAGCGCCGATAATGCCACCTGTAATGCCACCTGCGCCTGCACCTGCAAGGCCTGCAGCAATAGGGCCTGCTACAATCAATCCAAGCCCGGGAATTACCAAGCTTGTTCCTATAGCAGCAATCACGCCTGCAATGGCACCAATGGAACCACCAATTGCAGAACCTTTACCGGCCCCTTCGGCAGCCTTTGTTCCAATTTCAGTTTCCTTCACATTGGAAAAATGCTTTTTGCGGGTTTCGTCCGACATGATTAAGTTAATGTCGTTCTTGGTGTATCCGCGTTCGTGCAATGAATTGTAAGCACGTTCAGCACTTTCGCGATCGTGAAACATTCCTGTCATCATACCACGGTCCGAAGACATATTTCCGGACGGGGTGTTAGCTTTATTCTTTTCCATTTTTAATTTGGGTTTTAAATTGTTTAATTGATTATATTACTTATTTTATTAATTATGTTGAATTTATCTTCTCAATGAATCTCTTTTTAAAGTGCTGTCAGGCACTAAATACATTTTCTTGTTTTTGTCTTGCGGACGCTTGGATGAATTAGTATTTGAGGCAGGCGTTGTAATCTTTTGGCCGCTGCTGATATGTGAATGTTGTGTGGAATCAACAGAAGTGCGGGTAGTATGCTTTATAACGGAATGAGTTCTTGAAGAATCCTGCGGAGTTCTGCTATGCCCCTCAATATCCCATTGCGAAGTGGTCTTATCATGCACGCCGTCCACATCCGGAGATGCAATATTGGGATTATTGCTACCTTTATTCCTCATTTGTTGCTGCATGTTGTTATTTGTGCCATCGGGATTAATGCCATGTACTGAATCTATGTAGGTTCCGTTCATATAACGGTTTTGGGTGGAGTCCTGTGCATTTACTTTATATATGCCATAAAGCATGGCGGCAAATGAGATAATTATTGTTTTAAAGAGAAGTTGATTTTTCATGATTATATTTTTTTATTAATCATAGGCTTTAAAAAAGCGTGCCAATACTTTTTTAATAAGGTGACCGCCTGATGATAACTTGTAATATGAGATGATTGTGGGTGATTTCTTTCTCGATTTTAGATTATTGCAATAATTTTAATGCATTTTGAGAGCTTTTTAAGGAAGATTTACCTTGTGCATGCCGCCATTAATGATTTTTTTAAGACCTTCGTAGCTTGATGCTTAAAGGAAAGAAGATAGTGCTTGGCGTTACGGGCAGCATTGCAGCTTACAAGGCTGCCTTTTTAGTGCGCCTGCTCGTGAAAGAAGGAGCCGAAGTGAAGGTTGTGATGACTGCTGCCGCTAAGGAATTTATTACACCTCTTACACTTTCAGTGCTTTCGAAGAACCCTGTGCTTAATGAGTTTGCGGATGGAGAAACGGGGTGGTGGAACAATCATGTAGAGCTGGGGCTTTGGGCTGATTTGTTTTTGATTGCTCCGGCAAGCGCCAATACTATAGCAAAGATGGCAAACGGCATCTGTGATAATTTGTTGCTTGCAGTTTATCTCTCTGCCAGATGCCCTGTTTATATTGCTCCTGCTATGGATTTGGATATGCTAAAGCATGGAGCAACAGCGGATAATTTGAAAAGGGTAGTTAGCTTTGGAAATAAAATAATTGCGCCCACTGAAGGGGAACTTGCTAGCGGCCTTGTTGGAGAAGGAAGGATGGAGGAGCCTGAAAAGATTGTTGTGCTATTGAATGAAACCTTCGGTGGTGATGCAGTTCTGCGAAAAAAAAAGGTTCTCGTAACAGCGGGACCAACGTATGAGAAGATTGACGCAGTCAGATTTATCGCTAACCGTTCGAGCGGCAAGATGGGCTTTGCCATTGCAGAAGCGTTTGCTGAGGGTGGAGCAGAGGTAACACTGATTACGGGACCCACTTCGTTAAGCACACATAACAATGCGATTAAAAAAATAGAAATAGAATCGGCTGATGAAATGTATGCCGCCTGCATGAAGCATTTTGACGATGCTGATATTACAGTGATGTCAGCAGCGGTGGGAGATTATAAACCGGAACATATTGCTAACGGCAAAATGAAAAAGAATGCTGAGGATATCAACCTGAAGTTAATCAGAACCAAAGATATTGTTGCGGAACTTGGTGCGCGCAAAAAGAAAAAGCAGGTGCTGGTTGGGTTTGCCTTAGAAACAGACAATGAGAAGGAGAATGCAAAAGAAAAACTGGGAAAGAAGAACCTTGACTTCATCGTGCTGAACTCATTGAACGATGAAGGCGCTGGTTTTGGCTATGACACCAATAAGATTACTATTATTGACAAACAAAATATTATAAAGGAATTTACGTTGAAGACAAAGAGGGAAGTGGCAAAGGATATTGTAAACGCCGTAATTGAGATGATTAATAAAAATAAGTGAAATGAATAAAAATAAATCAGCAATTAGTAAAACTAAGTTAGCAGTTGGCAGTTGGCAGTTGGCAGCCCGCACTAAACAAACTTCTGTGCCAACTGCTTACTGCTTACTGCTTACTATCTTTTTATTTATGAGCAACTACGCTCAATCGCAGGAGCTAAATTGTGGTGTCAGTGTTAATTCATCCATGGTAAACGGAAGTGATAAAACCATTTTTCAAACACTTCAGACTGCCATTCGTGAATTTTTGAACAACAGGCATTGGACAAACGATAAATTCCTGAACCAGGAACGCATTGATTGCAACATGCTCATTAATATTACTTCACGTCCTTCCACGGATCAATTTGTGGCTACACTGCAAATTCAGTCAAGCAGGCCTGTGTATAAGGCTTCTTATCCCTGCCCAATGATTAATCACATGGATCAGGATTTTACATTTACTTATGTGCAGGATCAGTACCTTGATTACACAGAGGCAGGCAACAAATCCAACCTTACTTCAGTTATTGCTTATTATGCTTACATCATTATCGGCATGGACTACGATTCCTTCTCTCCCAACGGAGGCAGCCCTTATTTTGCAAAGGCACAATCTATTGTTACGGATGCACAAAATTTGCCTGACTTAGGGTGGAAGGCTTTTGAAAACACAAGAAACAGGTATTGGCTGACAGATAATTTATTTAACACGCAGTTTAAACCTGTGAGGGATTTATTATATATCTATCACAGGCAGGGCTTTGATATGATGTCGGAGAATGCACCCGAAGCACGGGCAAAGATTACAGAAGCGCTCAAGGCATTGCGGAAGGTAAACTCTGACCAGCCTAATTCCCTGCTCATGAAATTTTTCTTTAATGCAAAGGCTGACGAAATTGTGAATCTTTATTCAGGGGCTTATGCCGATGAAAAGTCGCAGGTAGTTACTGTACTCGATGAGGTTGATCCTGCCAATTTGGCTAAGTATAGCGCTATTCAAACGGCAGGAGGCAAGTAATAAAAAAGCCGGCAGTTTACAGTCTGCAGTACGCAGCACTCAAATTATTTCTTTGCCGGTGCTTTCTTCTTCGTTGCATCATTCTCTTTAAAAGGAATTTCCTTCACTACCTTTCCTTTTTCATAGATCACTGTTTTTTCCGGCTTGCCATCTTCACCATAAATCTCCCACTTGCCGTTTTCATCATTGTCTAAGTAGCTGCCTTCACTCACTGTGTTTCCGTTATCACTATAGGTAGTTGCAGGGCCGTTCAGCAATCCGTTCTTATAGGTATATTCAATAGAAGGCTTGCCGTTTTGGAAATACCAGGTAGTTTTGCCTTCGCGCTGCGCATTTTTCCAGTTGCCATCCTCCTGCACTTTGCCCTCTTCATAGTATAACTTTTTATTTCCGTTCAGGATACCGTCATGATAGTTTTCAACGCTCTGCATGCGGGATGAAGGAGTAATAGTTATGTGCTGCCCTTCCTGCTTTCCATTCCTGTATGTTTCATCCACTGATACCACTCCATTTGAATTAAAAGTAATGGAAGCGCCGTCCTTTTCACCGTTGTGATATTCTATTGCAGTGTTCGGCATGCCGCTATTGTCGAGATAGTCTCTCCATAAGCCTTCCTTCTTTTGGTTCATCATCTTGCCCTGGGCTTTCACTCTTCCCTGCAAAGTATGGATCACCCAATACTCCGTGTTCGGGTTGGTTGGATCTTTGGTAATCACTGTGTCAGGACCTGTGGAAGATTGTTGCGCCAGGGCCATAAGAGGCATTGAGAACAGAATGACTAAAGTTTTCTTTTTCATGCGTAAGTTAAATGTTTTATAATTTGAGATGGCAAAAATAAGAAGTTCTCTTAATTTCGCGCAGCAACATTAAAGAATTTATGCTCAAAGATTATATTGAAGTAAAAGATGCCGTGCCTACAGATGCTTTATCTTTAGCCTACGTGAGGCGCACCACATTCTATGAATCATGGTCTCATCTAAATACTTCTGAGGACATGAAGCTATACACCGAAGAAGAATTCAACCGGGAAAAGATAGATAGAGATATGTCCGACAAAGCCAATACCTTTCTGTTAGCCTTTATGAACGGAAAGGTTGCCGGTTATGCCAAGCTGAGAAGAGACAGACCAAACAAGGAACTTGAAAGCGCCAACGCCATTGAGATTGAACGGATATATGCGCTCAAAGAATTTCAGAAGAAAAAGATAGGCTGTTCATTAATGAACCGCTGCATTGAAATAGCACATGCTGAAAAGCTGGATTGGATATGGCTTGGCGTAAATCAATTTAATACCAAGTCAATTGAGTTTTACAAACGTTTCGGCTTTGAAGTTTTTGGCAAAAAGACTTTTAAGCTCGGCAATAAAGAAGACCACGATTTTGTGATGAAGAAGAAACTCTAAAAGGTGGAGTTTAGAGTTTCTGTACCATCAATCCCGCACATTCAGGACTCCTGACGGGGGCAGTTTCAGTGTTGCGAAACCTTACACCACAACAAAAGGGCTAAAAAAGCATAATATGCTTAAAAAACACTCAAAAAGGGCATTCAGGTACACTTTACCGTCGTCACGGTAAGGTTTACCGCCATCAAGGTA
>PLYJ01000051.1 GCA_003151745.1 Bacteroidota bacterium | reverse complement strand
TTGTAATCTTGGGGCTTTAGTATGATGTGCTACCTCACCCGATTCATCATGCCTCTATATACAGTTTCTGTACGTCAGTACCGACCTTTGCAGTCTCGCTTACTTCAGTGCTTGAATCACTCCAAACCACCTTGCGACTTGCTAATGCTTCCTCAAGTTAAGAGGCGCATAAGAGACTTTCACTCTTTGGAATGTTCTATTTGAAAGAACTATATTTGCCATTCGAGGCACACACATTCGGATTAAAAGAAATAAAAAAAGAAGGGGGCTTTATTGGTTAATGAAAGATTGTGCTTCCTATAAACATACGTGGTAAACGAAAGAGACGTGCTTCCTAATCCCCTTCTTTTTTTACTTCTTTAATTCGCCGCTCGTTATAAAGAATAAACAATAAGAAGAATCACTAAACGCCGACGAGGTTTCATCCCATCAATAGCCTATTTTTTCTACTTTTGCGCACCATTAAATCGGTGTAATTCTTTTTATGAAAGAACTTCAGTTTAGAGAAGCCCTGCGCGAAGCAATGAATGAGGAGATGAGGCGTGATGAACGTGTGTTTTTGATGGGGGAGGAGGTGGCAGAATACAACGGCGCTTATAAAGTTAGCCAGGGAATGTTGGATGAATTCGGAGAGAGGCGGGTGATTGATACACCCATCTCTGAACTGGGCTTTTCAGGAATAGGCATTGGCGCTGCCATGAACGGATTGCGCCCTATCATTGAATTCATGACCTTTAATTTTTCGCTCGTTGCTATTGACCAGGTCATTAACAATGCAGCCAAGATAAGAAGCATGAGCGGCGGGCAGTTCACAGTTCCCATTGTTTTTCGCGGCCCCACAGGGAGTGCAGGTATGCTTAGTTCGCAACACTCGCAGGCATTTGAAAGCTGGTACGCCAATTGTCCCGGATTAAAAGTTGTTGTACCCTCCAATCCTGCTGATGCAAAGGGTTTGCTCAAGACAGCCATTCGTGATGACGATCCCGTTATTTTTATGGAAAGCGAGCAAATGTATGGTGACAAGGGAATGGTGCCTGAAAGCGAATACCTTATACCTATCGGTGTTGCAGATATAAAGAAGGAAGGAACGGATGTTACTATTGTCTCTTTTGGGAAGATGATGAAAGTGGCGCTGAAAGCTGCCGAAGAATTAATTAAAGACAACATCAATGCCGAAGTAATTGATCTTCGCAGCGTCCGTCCGATTGATTACAACACCGTTATTAATTCCGTAAAGAAAACTAACCGCCTGGTGATTGTAGAAGAGTCATGGCCTCTTGCAGCCATTGCAACGGAGATTGCTTTTAAAGTGCAGAAAGATGCTTTTGACTATCTTGATGCGCCTGTGCTGCGCGTGATGGGTGGCGATGTTCCGCTTCCTTATGCACCAACTTTAATTGAAGCATATCTTCCGAATCCGGAACGTGTTATAAAAGCAGTGAAGGAAGTGATGTACCTTACATAAGCCCCCTCACCCCCAAAGGGGGAATAAGAAGAGCGACAAACTTACGATCGTGTTAAAAGCCCCTCCTTCGGAGGGGTTGGGGAGGCTGTTACTTCCGAAAATATCTTCAACTTCTTCTTAATGATCTCGTGGTCCTCTTTTGCTTTGCGGAGATTTTCTTCCACATCACCCAGCAGCGATCCTGCGCTTTTTGCATTCTTAAAAAATCCGAGATTGTTTTCGTATTGTTTAATAACAGCTTCGAGCTTTTTACCCTGATCGGCAATGAACCTGCGCTCTTTCATTAAAAGCTCTTCACCATTGCTGTGGTTTGCAAGCTGCTCTATTTTGTTACGGAACTTCATCAGGAACAGATCTGCCTGATTAATGCGCATCTCATCATATTTTTTATCCAGCGCATCATGATACTTTTTAAAAACAGCATCCTTGTTTTTAATCGGTACATGCCCAATCTCAATCCATTCCGTTTGGAAGTCTTTTAATGTTTTCAGGTTATCGGCAATATTATCAGAAGGCTTGAATTCCATAAGCCGCACAATAAAAGCTTCTTTCAGCTCAAGGTTTTTGACATACTGTGCATTTCGTTCTTTAAATTGATTTTCCCTGGCTTCAAAAAAAACATCACAAGCAGCGCGAAATTTTTTGAACATCCTGTCTTCTTCTTTTCTTTCAAGGCGCCTTTCATCCATCCATTGCCGCTGCAACTGGATTATTTCTTTTGTCGCCACATCCCAATCTGTGCGGGTTGCATAAGACTCTGCTTTTTCACAAAATGCTTTCTTCTTTTCTTTCAGATCTTTGTTGCCTTGCTTCAGATTGCCAAAGAAGTTTTTCTTCTTCAGATAAAATTCGTTAAGCGCCGCTTTGAATTCCTTCCATAATGCATCACTCTCTTTTCTGGGAATGTATCCCGATTTACGCCATGCTGTAATCTTTTCAACCACTGCCTCTGTCTGATACTGCCATCCCTTCGGAGATTCAACCTCTTTTTGGCTCATAGCAATCATGTCTTCAATGAGCTGCTTTTTTGCCTGTATGCGTTTGTTCTCTTCGTCTTGTCTTCCCAGATAGTGGGCTTTTATCTTATCTGTTACTGCCACAAACGCATCACGAAAGCGTGAACGAAGGCCTTCTATAGTTTCTCTCGAAGTAGGCCCCAGTTCCGACCATTCAATACGAAGCTTTTCAAGCTGGCTTTCAACAGTGCGGATGCTGTCAACACTCAATAAGGCATTCATCTTGTCAAGCACAGCATTGCGGAACTCCAGGTTTCTTTTCAGGTCGAGATCGCGGAGATCCTTGCTCAGCTTCATGCTGTAATAAAAATTGTGCACATGCCGGTGATAGATGCTGAGCAGGTTCTTATACGTCATGCCCGGAATATTTCCCAATTCATTCCATTGATCCTGCAACGATTTGAATTCTGAAAAAGCCCTGCCTATATTTTCCTCCTCCGAAATAAGATGATTTAATTTGTCAATAACATCTTCTTTTAATTTTAAAACATCGCGCTGCCCGACTTTTCGATCTTTCTTAAATTTCCTGATGCGTTCATCCAGCACGTTAATCAGCTCTTTGTACCTTCCATCCAAAGGGTCTTTGGCCGGCACAAATTCAGAGGTATGTCCGCCACCTGCAAGAAAGCTTTCCAGCAGTTGGTTATGATTCTCATTTATTTCATACTCAAATTCATTACGCACTTCTTCCACCTTTCTGATGAGGTTATCAGAAACATCCTCCTGCACAAATTCTTCCAATTGCTTTATTAAATCGTCTTTCATAAAAGATTCTTAATCCTGCTATCCCCGCACATGCGGGATTGCGAAAATAGGAAATGTTTTGCTGAAATGCTTGTTAACGCTGATTTGTGTTAGAATCAGCAAGGCATTTCGGAATATTCCACTGATGAAGATACTGCTGTAAATCAATCTTCGCACCATCGCAACTTAGGTAGTTTTTATCTTTATCTTTTCTCAACACTTTCACTTCTCCTGATAATACTTTTTGCTTTATAAGAATTTTTAATTCTGTTTCGGTTAGCTTTTTATTAGTTTTTCCAATTGCAATTCCTGTTTCATTATTATAAAGATCCATCACACTTGCCATGGAATCAGGCAGAGCGCCATCTTCCATTCTATGCTTTTTAAAAGCGAGGTAGTCGCCCTTTTCATGTGCTATGCCAAGCTGCTTTGCTTTGCGGGGTGAAATCTTTTGCGACAACAGTGCCATCCAATATGAATGGCGAAAAGCGTCTAACTGTCCTCCGTTGCTATCATGATCAATAGTGGAATCATTCAGCATTTCTTTTGTTGCTTCACGGGCTTTAATTGTCAGCTTATATGCCTTGCCAGCTACAAATGGATGAGTAATAGCCCACCACTTTTCCGGACGACTCACCTTTCCAAATGCCTTTGCAGTTGATTGTTGGGCAACAGACCGTGGTTGGACAGCGACAAGCAGTATGAAAAATAATAGTTTTCTATAAGGAAACACAGATACTTAGTTCGGATAATCTTTCAAAGAGGTAGGAAAATGATCTTGTTTGTGCACAAGAAATTTCCCCTTCTGCTCTCAAATTCAATACTGTTCTCCTTGCAAAACTGTTGAGGCTTTCTGTTTTTATGCCGGTGATGCTTATCTCGCCACCATAAATCGTCTTGTTGAAGTTAAAGCACCATCCATTAGTATGCGGGCGAAATAAATTCCTTGCGGCAAATGGCGTATATCTATTGTATACCTGTTATCTCCTTTGCTGCCTTCATACACAGAAGGCACACCCATGTCAGCACCTATGGCATTAAACACTTTCACTTCCACATTTTTAGATGAAGCTAAATTAACGTCAATATTTAAGTAGTCAGAAACAGGATTAGGGAAGGTGTTGAATGATTGAGAGCTGCAACATTCTTTATACCTGTAGGACCGTTCAAATAGCTTGCTGAATAGCTTGCTGAATAGCTTGTGAATTGCAAAGCACCAAGGTAAAATAAACTTGAAGAATCAGGTGTTTCACCAAAAGCGGCGCGAAGAAAGAGATACTGGATTTTCTGTTGTTGTGAAGCCATGTATGCCCTCATTTCAAAAGACGTGCCGAAAATAAAGTTTAAATTAAGATAAAATGAAGATTAAAGATTAGAGAGCTTTGTAGGCCGTAAGGTTTAAGAAAAATAAATCCTTTATCTTTGAATCTTTCGAGTATTAAATGGTGATAAATAACTAAAATACTTCTTTATGAGATTATTAATAAAAATGTTTCTTGTTGCTTTTGGAGCAGCCTTGTTTTCTCTTTCAGCCTGCAATAATAACACTGCACCGAAGACCGATGAAAAATCAGGAATGACTACGGACACCGTCAGCAGACCGCTTGCAGCAGGAGAAAAAGTAATCTATCAATGCGAGATGGATCCTGATGTGAAGAGTGACAAGCCTGGCAAATGCCCCAAGTGCGGAATGGATTTGCAGCGTGTGATTGTGAAAGACACGGTGAAATAGCGTTTACCGTTTACGGTTGTCGCAAAGTACCGGAAACGAATTAATTCATCCGTTCTCTTTTCAATAAGTAGGGAAGGAGCACCTGCTTGTACCCATGATGGATGTCGGCTTCCACAAAAGCAATCCTATACTGTGCGCATTTGTTAATCAGCTCCTTTTTAAAAGCAGTCATGGATTGTATATACGTTTCCTTGATTTCGTTGGAGTGAACCTTTACTTCTTCTCCCGTTTCCACATCTACAAAAAGATAAGGACGGTTGTCGAAATCAAATTCTTCTTCTTTCTTTTTATCGGTTACATGAAATAATATTACTTCATGCTTGTTGTGCTTCAGATGTTGCAGTGCTCCGAACAATTCATCACGCTTGTCAAAGCTGGTTTCCATCATATCGCTGAAGATGATGACCATGGAACGCTTGTGAATGGATTCGGCAATCTGGTGCAACGCGCTTGCAGCAGACGTTTTCTTCTGTCTCATCACATCCGCCTCACTCAACATTTTTTCAAGCTGGGCGAATAAATATTTATGATGAACGGAGCTTGATTTTGCGGGGGTGTTTAATTCAACCGTGTCAGAGAAAATACTCAGTCCCACCGCATCTCTTTGCTGACGCAGCATGTAGGTGATTGCTGCTGCGCAATGTGCGGAAAATGAAACCTTGTTAAGCAACTTTTTGTCCCCCTTTGGTATTTCAGGGTAATGCATAGAAGATGAGTTGTCAATTACAATTTGGCAACGGAGATTGGTTTCTTCTTCGTAACGCTTCACAAAAAGCTTGTCGCTTCTGCCAAAAAGTTTCCAGTCGATGTGTTTTGTTGATTCGCCTGTGTTATAGAGGCGATGCTCCGCAAACTCAACACTAAAGCCATGAAAAGGACTTTTATGCAAGCCGGTAATAAAACCCTCTACCACTTGCTTTGCAAGTAATTCAAGGTGGCTTAATTGCTGAACTTCTTGCTGATTTATTGCCATGAAAAAAGTCTGATGTTTAAGATGGTTTGTGGTCTGAAAGCTAAACTTCAAACCACAAACGTCAAACTGCTTAAGCTAATTGTGCAGTAAGCTTATTTGCAAGAACGCTTTTGGGAACAGCGCCTACCTGCTTATCTACGATCTGTCCGCCTTTGAAGAACAATAAAGTGGGGATATTGCGAATGCCATAGTTCATGGATATATTCGGATTGCTATCCACATCTACCTTGCCTACGATTGCTTTACCATCGAATTCTTTAGCAATTTCTTCTACGATAGGGCCTACCATGCGACAGGGACCACACCATTCTGCCCAAAAATCAATTAGCACGGGTTTGTCGGACTTCAATACAATTTCGTCGAAGTTTGCATCTGTGATTGTAATTGCCATAAATTTCCCTTTTATTTAATATTAAAACTGATTGCGAAGATACTAACAATAATGCTGCCGAAAATCTGTTGCTGACAGAATGGCAGTTTAATGAATAAAAAAGCACAAATTATAGACCTGAAAAATCAAGCTTCATTATTATATTTCAAATCTGCCACTTCAGGCATGCATTTTATAGTGTCCAGGAAAGAGTCATGAGGGTTGACTCGGAACTTGCGTGAAGGCATTTTCAGGGAAAGATTCTCGCCTTTGTCCATTATGTTAACATGCAGGTTACAATTGCGTGTTTGCATCTTCGCGTTTTCATTTACTATTTCCATCAGATTGCTGATGAATTTATTTGATAGTTCACTCAGTTGTACGTGAATGGTAATGTTGCGAAGCATCTTGTCGCGCAACTCATTAAGCAGTTGTATGGCAGTCACTTTAAATTCTAAGGAATCCACCTGTTTCCAGCGCTCTAGGACTTTGCCCCTAACCTGGAGAAAGAATCCTTTTTCAAGGTATTGTTTAAACGTTACATAATCCTGTCCGAACAAAACGAGCTCAATGGAATCATTATAATCTTCAATGGTGAAATTGCCAAAAGGCTTCCCTGCTTTTGACATGCGGTGATTCACTTCTGTCACCATGCCACCGATGATAAGCTCCTTGTTTTTATATTTTTCCATCTCCTTTAATTCGGAGACTTTATTCGTGCAAAACTTGTTCATCTCAAAACGGAAGTTGTCGAGCGGATGACCTGATATATAGAAACCTATGACTTCTTTTTCCTTGTGGAGCAATTCAAGGTTTCCCCAAGGTTCGCAAACAGCAAGCGAAGGAGTTGTAACATCAGCAATGGTTGCATCGCCAAATAATGAATTCTGCGAAGAATTCTGCTGCGCTGACATATTATTGCCATAGCGTATGGCTTTTTCAATGCCGTTCATCTGCTCTTTGCCATCGGTGGAGGCGAAGTATTGGGCACGATGCGTTCCTTCAAAGCAATCGAAAGCGCCTGCCTGTGCCATGCTTTCAAGGCAACGTTTGTTTGCTGCCTTGCCGCTGATTCGTTGTGTGAGATCAAAAATGGTTTTGAATGCTCCGTTCTTGTTACGCTCCTCAATGATTGAACCTACTGCTGATTCTCCAACACCTTTCACGGCGCCGAGACCGAAACGTATTTCTCCTTTTTTATTGACGGCAAAGCTGTACTGACTTTCATTCACATCAGGGCCAAGCACAGGAATATTCATGTGCTTGCATTCTTCCATGAAGAATGTGATCTTGTCTGTGCTGCTAAGGTTGTGTGTGAGCACGGCGCTCATGTACTCAGCAGGATAATGCGCCTTCAAGTAAGCCGTCTGGAAAGCAACGAAGGCGTAACAGGTGGAATGTGATTTATTAAATGCATATTGTGCAAAGGCCTCCCAGTCAGTCCAAACCTTTTCGCAAATCTTTTCATCGTGCTTGTTCGCCTTTATGCCTTCGATGAATTTACTCTTCATCTTATCTAGCGTGGCCTTGTCTTTCTTACCCATGGCCTTGCGCAGCACATCTGCATCGCCTTTGGTGAAGTTTGCCAGCTTCTGCGAAAGCAACATCACCTGCTCCTGGTAAACTGTGATGCCATACGTGTCATTGAGAAACTCTTCCATTTCAGGAAGATCATACGTTACCTTTTCTCTGCCATGCTTGCGGTTTATAAATTTCGGAATGTATTCCAGAGGGCCAGGACGATAAAGGGCATTCATGGCAATAAGGTCTTCGAACTTGTCGGGCTTCAGATCTTTGAGATATTTCTGCATACCGGCGGACTCAAACTGGAAGGTGCCGTTGGCATCGCCTCGCTGATAGAGCTCGAGCGTTTGCTTATCATCCAAAGGAATGGCATCTATGTCAATTTCCATTCCATGATTTTCTTTGATGAGGTTGAGCGCATCGCGGATGATGGTCAGCGTTTTCAAACCAAGAAAGTCCATCTTGATAACACCGGCGTCTTCAATGACTTTTCCATCAAATTGGGTAATGAGTAATTCAGTTTCTTTAGAAGCGTAAACGGGAATAATTTCTGTGAGATCCATCGGCGCAATGATAATGCCTGCTGCATGGATGCCTGTGTTACGAACGGAGCCTTCAAGAATAACAGCTTCCTTAAGCACGCGTGCCTGCAAATCAGTTCCTTCATATATATTGCGCAGCTTCTTTACATCTTCAAGATCGTCGCTATTTAACTGCTCTTTTGTTCTTAAGCTCTTTTCACCTTCGAGGGGAGCTTTGATGAGCCGGTTTAATTCAATGCCGGGACGATCAGGGACAAGCTTGGTGAGCATGAGCGATTCCGCCAAAGGAAGATCCATCACCCGTGCTACGTCCTTGATGCTCATCTTGGCTGCCATCGTGCCGTAGGTTACAATCTGTGCAACTTGATTCTTACCGTATTTAGCAACTACATAGTCAATTACTTTCTGTCTGCCCACATCGTCGAAATCTGTATCTATATCAGGCATTGACTTACGGTCCGGATTGAGGAATCTTTCAAACAGCAAGTTGTATTTGATCGGGTCAATATTGGTAATGCCCGTACAATAAGCAACCACAGAGCCTGCTGCAGAGCCGCGGCCGGGACCAACAAAAACACCTATGTCGCGACCTGCTTTAATGAAATCGGCTACAATAAGGAAGTAGCCAGCGAAGCCCATGGACTTAATGGTGAATAGCTCGAAGTTGATGCGCTCTTCCACTTCCGGAGAAATATCTTTATATCGTTCCTTTGCTCCTATATAGGTGAGGTGCTTTAAATATTCATCCTGAGAAGTGAATCCTTCGGGAATTTTAAAGTGGGGGAGGAGTATGTCCTGTTTCAGCTTCAGCGGTTCTATTTTGTCCACGATCTCATTGGTGTTGTCAATGGCTTGCGGAACATCGTGGAAAAGCTTGCTCATCTCCTCGGAGTTCTTAAAATAAAACTGATCGTTGAAAAAGGCAAAACGCTTTCCTTTACTAAATGTATCGTCGTCGGCAAAGTCCTTCATGCTCGGTGTTGCCTGCTTTTCGCCGGTGTTGATGCAAAGCAAAATGTCGTGAGCGTTGCTGTCCTGCTGATCTACATAATGAGAATCGTTGGATGCAATGACCTTTACATTATATTTTATTGCCCACTTCAATAGTATTTCATTCACCGTGTTTTGTTCGGGAATATCATGCCGTTGCAATTCGATGTAGTAATCTTCGCCAAACAAGTCAAGCCACCATTTGAATTCCTTTTCTCCTTCGGCCTCTCCTTTTTTAAGAATGATGCGTGGCACGGAAGCACCGATGCAGCAAGTGGTTGCGATTAATCCTTTGTGATATTTCAGCAGCAGCTCCTTATCTATACGAGGATACTTTCCATACAACCCTTCTATATATCCCAATGAACAAAGCTTGACAAGATTCTTATAACCCTCAGAGTTTTTTGCAAGAAGCAGTTGGTGATAACGCGCATCTTTTTCTTCGCGTGTGAATTGTTGCTTGTGCCTGTCAGCCACTACATAAAACTCGCAGCCAACAATGGGTTTGATAGTGTTTGGATTTTCTTTGTTATGCTTTCCGGCTTCTGCCACAAACTTAAATACACCAAACATATTTCCATGATCGGTGATTGCGATGGCGCGCTGCTTGTCAGCAACGGCTTTCTTATATAGCGATGATATATCGGCAGCGCCATCCAGCAGTGAAAACTGGGTGTGGACGTGAAGATGGGAGAAGGTAGGCATGGTACTTAAGTATTATTTACCGCAAACATCTACGAATACTAATCTTTACGAATTTACGAATCGCTTTGAAGCCAGTCTGCAACAGGTACTCGATTCGTATATTCGTATCTATTCGTTATTAGTAGATTATTTCAGGGGATGGTAAAAATAATGATTAAAAGCCGCTTGTGTTGGGGTGTTGATAAATGGTTTGCTAATAATTTCAACCGGAGGGTGTTAAGATGTTAACAATTCTTAACCACAGAGGCACAGGGACACAAAGAAAATCCGAAAGAAAAGCCATGGCAATTCCTGGGTGACTCAAAAGCAAATAAAGGGTTACCATGCCCCTTCTTTTTTAGTCCATACCCACTCAAAAAACACCCGTAACTACCCAAAAACTCCGGGAATCTTCGATAAAAGGATGAGTATCTTTATCAAATTCATGGGTGAATTCATCAATTTCAACTAAAGCCTTATCGAAGTCATGCATGAATTCATTGATTTCATGCGAAGCCTTGTCAAATCCATGCATGACTTCGTTGATTTTATGCGAAGCTTTAACAGGTTTATGAGTGAATTCAATAAACTCATGCAAATGTGCATCACGATGATGTAAAGAATTTTAAGGATTACGCATGAAATTAACGGGGTTGCTCAAACACCGAAAAGATCATGCGAAGAATCAGAAAAGTTATGCATGAAATTAACGAAGTTGCGCATGAAATTAATGGGGTTGCGCAAACCCCCAAAAGGTGATGTGAAGAATGAATAAAGTTACGCATGAAATTAGTAAGGTTACGCATGAAACTTAAAGGGTTCGTCAAGAACTAATAAAATCATGCGTAACTTCAAAAAGGTTATGCATGACACAGATGTGGCTTTACATGATTTTTGCCTGTATTTTCCTCAAACATGCTTTTTTATCCCCAAAAAGGGCATTGGGTGTATTACAAAGAGCATGAATTCTTCCTCAGCTTTGACAGCGTGTAAGTGTGTTTTTCTTACATGTCAGGGAAGGTTGATAGGTTGTCTGAATTGTTATTTGACGGATTAAATGATTAATATGATTTAGAAAAGAATCATTTACTTTGCGTTGTAACCCCTCATATGTTTGCCGCAAGGTAAAAGTTCTTTGAAAAGTTTAGATCATTGCAGTAAAATAAAAGGGAGAAGGATGAGAGAAGAATAACCCCTAAGCAGCTTTAAAAAGCATGCTGATTCGGAGAAAAATTCCTCATTCTTTTACCTTCTTCATTAAGTCTGAATAGAATTTAAGGACCATCCTATAGGGAGGCAACCTGAATAATTGAATGAGACAAGACTAAGGAAGAAAATCCCTTTTGTAGTATTCACTGTTTTAAAAAAAACTGCAATGGAAAAAAGAATCAAGCAAAGTGTAGGAATTGATTGCGGACAAAAAGAGTTAGTAGTCGCCTACGGTGTAATGGATGATAATTATGATGTAAGGATTTTATCCAACACCAAATTCAGTAACAATGAAAAGGGATTTGAAAAACTTCTTGCCTGGAGCAAGAAACTAAATCCGGAAGCTGCGGCAGTTTCTTATGTGATAGAAGCCACCGGCGTTTATCACGAAAGAGCTTCTCTGTATCTGCATGAGAAAGGTTGCGGGATAACAGTATTGCTGCCCAATAGAAGCAAGGCATTTATGAAAACGTTATCTGTGAAAACAGTGAATGACAAGGTAAGTGCGCAAATGTTGGCTCAATTTGGATTAGAAAAGAAGCTGGAATATTGGCAGCCTCCGCATCAGGTGTATAATGAGCTTCGACAGCTCACCCGGGAACGCGACCAATTGATGGGTGAACAAACCCAGGTAAAAAATCAATTGCATGCAGAAAAGAGCGGTGCTTGGCCCAATGCAGGAAGCGTTAAGCGAATGAAACAACGCATTAACTTTTTATCAAAACAAATTGAGCAAATAGAAAATGAAATAAATGCAGCAATTGAAAAACAACCCTGGTTGAAAGAGAAAATTAAAAATGTGTGCACTATAAAAGGCGTAGGAGTTATTACTGCCGTTACAGTCATTGCTGAAACCAATGGTTTTAACTTAATCCGAAATAAGAAGCAGCTTGTGAGTTATGCCGGGCTGGATGTAATCACCAAAGATTCGGGCACATTGGTTAAAAGCAAACCCAGAATATCGCGCAAGGGAAATAAATACCTGAGAAAATGTCTGCATTTTCCTGCCTTAATAGCTATACGTACAACCGACCACATGAAAGCATTATTTGCACGACTTGTGAGCAAGCATGGAATAAAGATGAAAGGAGCAGTAGCTGTACAAAGAAAATTACTGGAGCTTATTTATATTCTGTGGAAAAAGAATGAAGTATATGACCCGAATTACCAGACTAAAAAAAGAGAAGGGCAACCGGAACGGTCACCCTTACGAACTGACTTAAAGCCGTTCTTAATTTGTTAGCAAAAATAACAAATATTGCTTTGATCTTAACATAGAATCTCCGGGGTAAAATAACCTCGAAGGGGTTTATGCTCAGGGGTTTTGATACCATGATACCAAAGAAATAATAGATATGTAATTTCACCCTTTATAAAGAACCAATAAATACTTTACTATGCTTACCTTATTTAAACGGGTAAAAACCGTATTTGATGTTGAATACAGCAAAGAGGGAAAGAGTTTTCAAAAAGGATTCCGCACCTGCTACGAGCTGTTTGAAATAGGATATAAGAAAACATCCATCTACAGCTTTGAGGATAAATTTTATAAGGCGCAGCATGAGCTGGCTGCAGCTAAAGACGAGCTGGCAAAAGCCGAAAGACAGCTTGAACGCCGGGATGAAAAGATAAAAGAGTTAAATGCCATGCTATTGCAGGTGAAAGGGGACCTGATGGACAAGAAAACAGAACTGACCGAGGATGCGAGGCAATTTTTAAAAGAGAAAAAAACACTTCAGGAAAAAGCAAGGCAGCTCAACCAATTGCTTGCCATGGATGAGCTGTCGCCTGATTTTGCAAAACGGAAAACGGTGATGAAATTAGCTGCCATCATAAGCTCCTTGCAAACGCCGGAAGAAAAAATTAACCGCCTGAAACAAATTTTCGAGTCCTGGAAATTTGACCTCAATCCGGCAGGAGTGAAGATGAAAAAACAGTCTGAACAGTGATGCTTGTGATTTTTCTTGCCTTGATGTAGCCGATTAATGATTGGTATGATTGTAATCGTAGATTGCAAATGCTGAGGAGCGGAAATTGTCTGAACTGTGATTTATGAGATTAATGTGATTGGGTTGATTGCGGAAAAGATTCTTTTACTTTTGCGTTGTTTAGAAAAGCGAAATTGTCCAACGCACATGTAAACGCGCGAAACTTCGCCTATCAGAGACTTTAAAAAATATTTTTTCGAATAAATTAAAAAATTATGACAAGAAAAAGAGGACTTGAATACGAAAATCAGAAACCGGGTATTGGTCATAACACAATTCTAAAAGACGAAAAAAAATTTGGCTGGAAAAAGAATAACTGTGCAAGACGACATTGTAACGATTGGTTAGATGACAGAAAGGCTTACCCAGAAACACAAAGGCCATCTTCAAATAAGCAAGATGAGGGTTGGGAGAGAAAAGTTTTTGACTTCTTTGAACCATTTTTTTTATCCGGCTGCATAGAAGGTTTGAGAGGGGGTGGGAAACAAACAACATTAGGAAAAGCGGGTTCTCAAATAGATATAGTTTTTTCCATGGAGGCACTTAGTAAGAAACTGAATAAATTAGAAAAGTACTTTATTTATGGTGAAGCAAAAAACTATGAAAATATACAGAGCGCTTATGAAAAAGCAATCAATCAACTACACTCCCGTGAATTTGAATTAAAACAATCACTCGGAAGTGAAATTAATTATCTACCTATTGTTTTTTTAAAGGGAGACAGAAAACCATTAGATATTACAGACCCTCAACTACAAGAAATACATAGAAGAACAATAACAGTTTGGGAGAATGATATTGATTTTTATATTAATCAAGCAATTCTCTTTGGATGGAAACGAACTTGGAAATTATTTTTATATGAAGTTCTATATATTAGATTTGGTTCCGAAACCAAAATAAAATTGCCAGCGATAAAATACCAACTAAAAGGCAAAACTGCTTATTCAACATTTGTGCCAGCCAAAATTGCTTTGGAAATTTGTCATGTTGAAAGAGCCAGGAAAAATGCGCCACATGGAGTTTACCAAAGACCCCTTGACATTAGTCGAATAAAAGAAATTGCGGATGATTTGAAACTACCAAATTCATTGAACACATGTTTTCCCAATAGCATTGTTGCATCATTTGATAATAATGCTTTGAGTGTTTTCGAAAGTTCCATTTGGGAAGAAAGCCAAGATAATTTTGACTCTCCTACTCGACAAGGCTTTTTAAATATTCATAGTATTTATGGGCTAATAAAAATAATTGATGGGCAGCATAGGGTATTTGCTCATGATCATCTATCGCCAGATATTCTTGATAATTATGGAATGCCCTTTACTATAATGGAGGGGCTTAAATCTCAAGATGAGATGATATTATTTAAATCAATCAATACAACCTCTGAGGACGTCAATCCAAACTTAGTGGATATTATACTTTACACGATGAAAGATATAGAAACAGATAGAGGTCTTGCCTCATCAATAATATGTTCATTAGAATTTGAAGATGCCGATTGGACTGACTTCTTTGAAAATCTCGGCACAGGAATAAAGGATTATGATAACTCAAAAAGAGGGACAAAAATTAAAATTGATAATTTAGTACAACCGATTATCAGAGGTAAAGAAGAATACGATTTAATAAGAGACAATAGCAAAGGGTTGTTAAATCCTTCTTCAATTGATGATAAATTAGAATACGGAAAAACTATTTTTAAGGGATATTTTTTGTCATTAAAAAATGTTTCCAGTAATAAGGATTTTTGGCACGACTATATTAGAACACGCGCAGGACTAAGGTTAATGTTAATGTTTTTGTCAAAGTGGATTAGAACAAAAAATTTACGGGGAAATCCAGAGGATAAACTTCAATTGGAAAAATTATCACAACTCATTTACACTAATAGAAATATTATAAAAAAATATTTTAATGATTCTAAAGGGCGGTCGAAAGGTGATGAATATTTAAAAGATATTGTAGAGGATATTTTATAAAAAGTAACATCTCAAACATCAGTTTTGCGTGAAACAATGACCAGATAAGAATACTCAAACAAGAGAACTAATTCATGAAAAAGAAATTACTTAGAAAACATAATCCTGATGAAATTTCGATTAATGAATCCGAAGAAAGGATCAATAAATTAATTAAGAAATATAGATTAACATTAAGTGAAATCAGGCGTAGTTTAAAAAAAGCTGGTATCCATTATAAATTATCTTCAAATGATAAAATAAAAGGGAACGCTCTTGCTTTAATTATTAAAATGGGAACTGAAAACATAAAAAGTCTTGAAACAAATAGCACTCATGTTTCTATTGGCAGTCCTAATACTATTAAATTAAGACAGACAAAAGAGGCATATAGAAAAAGCATTGAAGAGAAAAATATTCCCATTCAGATCATAAAAATTCCAATGGGAGGGAAACCTAAATGAATATAAAACTAGATGAAGTTTCAAACTTTGTCTGGATGCATGCAGGAGCCAAAACAAGAGTTTGCTTATCACAAAATAAAAATGAAAAGAATAGAATGTAATCCGAAAGAAATAAAAACTGTGAAACTTCAATTTGATTGTACTTTGAAACTTCGTCGGAGTAAATCTTCATTATACAAATGAAAGACTATAAAGAAATATGCAATAAAATTTATCAGGAATTATCTGATTACGAAAAAAGTCAGTGTTCTATTGAACTTATAGAAACTGTAATACTTTTTAAAAGTCATGTGGAAGAGCATTTCGATAATAACTATGCGAGTAAAGTTGTAGATGTTGTCGCGTTTTGGAGGGAGGGTTTCGATGACTATGTTGATATTAATATAGTAGTTGAAAATATTAATGCGGAACTGGAAAAGGAAAAGATATTCGTAGAAAAGGATTTGCTGAAATCAATTATTAATTTGAACAAAAGATACAATAAAAACGATTATTAATTTTTAAAATGTTTGGCTGAAGCCGTTGGGATTTGTGATTATTTTATCCGTTGGCTGAAGCCAACGGCAACGAAAGGCAATGAGAGAGGTTTTCTACTAAGGTGTTACTTTCTTTTCTTTAATGCTTTCATGGCGGATTTGCTTAGCTCTTTTACGCTTTTGCCTTCAAAAAGAGTTCGTTGCCAAAGGGTGTAATCGAATGGTTCGCGTTGTATGATTGCAATGAATCGTTCGGCGTCAACCATGCCAAGGGCTTCGGCGAGTGCTATATATCCCTGTGTTTTAATTTCAGATTCGGTATGCTTCATTATTTTATTTTATTAGCTGAATAAAGTCCAGCGGGTTTAGAATATTTACTTCTTTTATCTTGTCCTTTTTTGAGAGCAACTGATCATCTGTGGTGAGAAAGTAATCGCAATTACCTTTGGCAGCACAGGCAAGATGAAGTGCGTCTTTGGCTTTTACGCCTTGCTTCATATAACGTTCTGCCATTGTAATTATTTTTTCGGATTCAATAATTTCTGTAGTTGCTTTCTTTTTCCATTTTTGTATGGCATTTCTTCTTTCTTCATGTGGATTAAACATGTTTTCGTATTCGACAATATAAGACCATACCAATTCATATTCTTTTTCAAATATCCCGGCTTGAATTTGTAGTTTGGCTTCTGCTTCAAGATGAATTCTCATCTGATTTTGGTCGTCAAACGGACGGTTAAAGCAGCAATTGTCGAGATATAATTTCATTTTGACTGACAAAGGTAGGAAAAGAGGATATTAAAGTGGAAATTTTGTTTGGCTGAAGCCGTTGGTATTTGTGTTTATTTTATCCGTTGGCTGAAGCCGACGGCAATGAAAAGCAGCCAGAGCGCGATTGCTAATGTTCATAGCTATGCTTTAAATGACTGAGCAAGATAAAAGAAAAAGACTTATGGAAGGAATATTCTGCTTACTATTGCATACTATGAATAAAAAGAAACCATCGGAGAAAAAGAAAAAGGTAACGCCGGGAATTGCAAAAGAAAAATTGAATGTGTCGGTGGCGGGTAATCCGATGCTTAATAAACCTAAGAAAAGGAGAAGGAATTAAATTCTTAACCAGTCAATATATTAAACAGCAGACAAAATGATTTTATATAGTGCAGATTGCCTTCTTCTTCCTGCGTTGCTTTTTATCGACATTATTCTTTTTTACTTCGTTGGTTTAAAAGTAGCTAATTATAAAAGCAAAAAGAATGCTGCAAATCAATCAAGCGGTCTTGGTCCGTTTGAGGGAGCCATGCTTGGGTTGATTTCGTTGTTGCTTGCTTTTACATTTAACAAGTCGGCTTCTTATTATGATACGCGGAGGGAATTACTGGTGCATGAAAGTAATTGCATTGGTACGGTTTTGCTGCGTTCGGATTTATATCCTGATTCCATACGTGAGGCATTCAGGAGTGACGTGAAAGATTACATAGCCGTGCGCATTCAATATTATGAAGCGGGTGACGATGAAATACAAACAGCTTTGCAAAAAGCATCGGTAATTTCAGAAAGAATATGGAACCGGGCAGCTATGGTGTCTCAAAAGGATGGCTCTGTTGTCAAGTCTATGCAAATGATACCGGCAGTTAATGATATGATTGATGCAGTAAGTTCAAGGGAGGAGGCAAGAAGGGCGCATGTGCCGGAACCTATCCTGTGGTTGCTGTTTTTGCTTTGCCTTGCAGGCAGCTTTATTGTGGGATATGCAAGCAAGTCGAAAAAGGCAGACTGGATTATTTTATTAAGTTATTCCGTGATGATGGTAATGACAGTTTATCTTATTCTTGACCTCGACCAGCCGCGGAAAGGGATAATCAATACCAATTCGACTCATGAGAATATGTATAATCTTTTGAATTCTTTTAAGCAGAACGAGGTAAAGACTCAATAAGCAACTTTTAGCTAAAAGTTTCCAATTTGTAACTGTGTAACTGTAAACAGTAGACCGTAAACTGTAAACCTTTTACCTCTTGGATTATTAGAAGTTTTTACCCATCTTTGCACCCCTTTTAAAAGAACGTAGGAGAACGTTTATCCTGAAGGGTTTCGGGAAGGGAGTTTATTCATTAACCCATCAAAATTTATATTAGATGCCTGCAAAGATCAGATTAACAAGACATGGTAAGAAGCACCAGGCTTATTACCATATTGTTGTAGCTGATGGTCGTGCTCCGAGAGATGGTAAGTATATCGAAGTGATCGGTAACTACAATCCCAACACGAATCCAGCTACAATTGTTTTAGACAACGACAAAGCCGTTGATTGGCTCCAAAAAGGAGCGCAGCCAACGGATACTGTTCGTGCTATCCTTGGCTACAAGGGTGTGCTTTTAAAAAGCCATCTTAAAAGAGGTATTGCAAAAGGCTTGCTTACGCAAGAGGAAGCAGATGCAAAGCTTCAGAATTGGTTGGATGCGAAGCAGATTAAGATTGACGATAAGAAGAAGAGGCTTGCCGGCGAGACAGAGAAGGAAATGACTGCCCGTCATACTGCTGAAAGCAAGAAGAGAGAGGCGATAGCGGAAGCGGTGGTGAAAAAGAATACGCCTCCTCCTGTTGAAGAAGCGCCTGCTGCTCCCGTAGCGGAAGCTGAAGCAACACCGGAGGCAGAAGCTGCTCCTGCTGCTCCTGCGGCTGAAGCTGCACCTGACGCATCGCCTGCTGAATAAGTATTACCCATTCTAAATAATAAATCCCGTCTTGTATTTTTACAGGACGGGATTGTTTTTTAAAGGCCTCACCCCCGACCCCTCTCCATTTGGAGAGGGGAGAATGGATTTATTTTATATTTTGATAATATATAATTACAATTGCATTAAGTGAAACGGATTACAAAAGAGGAATTGGAATATATAGGCTTTGTTCGCAAGATAGGTGGCTTTCATGGACAGATCATGCTTGCTATTGAAAATGGCGCAGATGAGGATTATGAAGCCGTTAAATTTTTCTTTCTTGAACTGGAGGGTTTGCCTGTTCCCTTTGCTGTGGAGGAGATTACGTTGAAGCGACAGGATTTTATTGTTAAGTTTGAGGATGTGAACGATACCGATGCCGCGAAGAAATTACTCAATAAAAAGATTTTTGTAGAAAAGCATCATGTTGCTGAAACGGAGGATGAATCTTCATGGAGTGATGTGGTGGGTTATGTGGCTATGGATAGTGCAATTGGTAGTCTCGGAGTGATTCAGGGAGTGGAGGAGTATCCCCAGCAATGGCTTGCCAGATGCATTGTGAAAGGCAAAGAGGTTTTGTTTCCGCTGAATGAGGATACAGTGACTGAAATTGATGATGAACAGAAAACAGTTTATTTGGAGTTGCCGGAGGGGTTGATTAATTTGTACCTTGAGTAGTAGGGATTTTGGAGTAATTAGTGGGGCTCGATTCCCGACTCTCTACTAACTACTACCTACTTGATCAACAAATCATTTTCAATTCGAAAAAAATCCCTAACTTGTGGTGTAAAGTTATGAGCGATTCTACTTTCCGCTTTAAGCAGTTTACTGTTCACCAGGACAAATGCGCCATGAAGGTTGGCACAGATGCTGTTTTGCTGGGCTCATGGATTCATCCGCGGCTATCACGTTTCATTCTTGATATTGGTACAGGCACAGGTTTACTTGCGCTTATGCTTGCGCAGAAATCGTTTGCTGGCATTGATGCTATTGATATTGATGAGGGAGCTTTCTTCCAGGCAACGGAGAACATCAGAACATCTCCATGGTTTGACCGTATATATGTTTATCATCAGTCGTTCCAGGATTTTATTAATGGAGCAGATAAACAGTACGATTTGATTGTTACCAATCCTCCTTATTTCCATCATGCTTCAAAACCTTCCATTGAATCAAGACTTAATGCAAGGCATGATGACCAGCTTACATTTTTAGAATTGGTGAACGGTGTTAAAAAAACTCTTTCACCTGAAGGGAAGTTCTATCTTATATTGCCTTTTAAAGAAGGTATGGAGTTTATGGATATTGCACAGGCCAAGGGGTTATTTTGTCATCAGCTTGTCCGCGTGAAAACAAAAGCTGACAAGCAGAAGAAAAGGCTGATGATGGAGTATTCAAAGGAATTTGCAATTCCTGTTGAGGATGAAATTATTATTCACAATGAGGATTGCAGCTTTACCGAGGACTATCTGAATCTTACCAAGGATTATTACATCGGGTTGAAAAACCTGCCTGCCGGCAGGCAAGGTCCGAATGTGTTAAATGCTCTTTAATTCTTCATTGAAGATAATTCCCAGGCTTTTCAATTCGGTCAATACAGGCTCGTAGATTTCTTTGTGAATCGGAATCTGAACTCCGGTCGCTTTTATGGCTTTGTTAAGAATCAGCTTTGCTGCAATGGCAACGGGCAGGCCGACTGTTTTCGCCATGGCTGTTTGCAATGAGTTATCTCCTTTAACAACAAGTGTGGATTTTAAATTTCGAATTTCGAATTTCGAATTTCGAATTTCAAACAGATGCTGCATCACAATCATATCTTTGTCTGTTTCCTTTAGCTTCCACTTTTGTTCAAGAAGCTGCTGAAGTATTTGTGCAGGGGTGGCATTCTTTAAGTTGATCTTTTCATTATTAAGAATTCCTGTCCACACAATTTTCTTCATAGCCTCGCTGCCTTCTTTCTCATTCATGAATTCAGCAAGACGGGATAGAGTAGAGGAAGACTTTAAATGCTTTGGCAGAAATGCCTGGACTAAATCAGCATAGGAAAGGTGCTCCGAATCTTCAATAGTATAGCTGTCATCCGTTAATCCCAATTGAACAAATACGTTCCAAGCTTTGCAAAAGCCCTGCTGGCGAAGTGTTCCACGAAGCATGGTGGGAATAGTTTCAAGCCCGTATGCTTTGCTGTAAAATAATGAATCCCTGTTTGCATAGCCGTCGAATGAACCGAGGTCGTTCACTTCAATATTTTCTGTTTGTGAAAACAAACGGTTGTAAGGAATGTAATTGTATTTATTATTCTCTATATATTTTGCAACTCCTTGCCCGGCAAGAATTACATTGCGCGGATTCCAGGAGAATTTGTATCCCCATGGATTATCGTTTGATTCAGGAGCAACCAATCCTCCGGTATATGATTTGAAAGAAATGATTTCACAGCCTTCTGATTTTAGCTTGGTCAGCACCTGCATGGTGCTCATGTGATCAATGCCGGGATCCAGCCCGCATTCGTTCAATAGCATTACTCCGGCTGCCTTTGCATCGCTATCCAATGCTTCCATTTCTTTTGTAACATAAGATGCCGTAACCAGGTTTTTCTTCTGCTGCACACATTCCCTTGCAACAGGCAAATGCAATTGGGGAGGGAGAAGAGAAATAACAACATCAGCCTTGCCAATTTCAACTAAGCGGTTCCAATCATCATGAATATCAAAGGCAATCGCACGTGCATTAGGGTGATTGCCGGCTTTCTGTTTTGCAAGTTCCTCCGAAACATCGCCTAAAGTCAATGTCCAGTTTTCATTGGTTGAATGACTAAGCAAGTAGTCAATCAATACAGTTGCTGATCTTCCAGCGCCAATCAAAAGAATGTTTCTCATATTGCTTTTTTGGTGACGACTAAGGTAGTGGTTTACTCTTTATAGTTTGAGCAAAGAGAACTGCGATTAACTTATTTAAATTACATAGTTTTATCCCCATGATTATATTTCAAAATGGTATAATGTGAAACAATGGAAGTTTTAAATAATTACAATATTAAATATTAAATAGAAAACAAATGAGCGAACAAATTAAAAATTATGGCGGTGATCATGGCAAAGGATATATCATGTCCATTACCATCATCGGAATATTGTTTTTTATTTTCGGATTTGTGACATGGCTGAACGGTACATTGATACCGTTTTTAAAAATATCCTGTGAACTGAATAATACGCAGGCCTACCTTGTAACCTTTGCTTTTTATATATCTTATTTTGTCATGGCGCTCCCTTCGTCCTATGTGCTTCATAAAACAGGTTTTAAAAACGGCATGGCTTTAGGGTTGTTCGTCATGGCAATAGGTACGCTGATGTTTTTACCTGCGGCATGGACGCGAACGTATGGCTTATTTCTTACTGGTCTTTTTATCCAGGGAACCGGTTTAGCCATTTTGCAAACAGCCTCGAATCCTTATATCACCATTCTTGGTCCTCTGGAAAGCGCTGCAAAAAGAATCAGTATTATGGGCATTTGCAATAAAGTTGCAGGTGTAATCAGTCCTTTAATACTGGGAGCTATTGTACTCAAAAATGTTGATCCGCTTAAAGCAAAGCTGGCAACTATTACCGATATGGTTGAAAAAACAAACCTGCTTAATGAAATGGCTTCAAGGGTTGTGGCGCCATATATCGTTATGGCAATTACGTTGTTCATACTCGCCATCCTTATCCGGCTTTCTCCGCTTCCTGAAGTAGACACAGATAAGGAAGATAATCAAACAAGTAAAGCTATAGAAACCAAAACCAGTGTTTTTCAATTCCCTCATTTGCTTCTTGGCTTTATTGCTATCTTTTGTTGCGTAGGAGCCGAGGTAATTGCAGGTGATACAATTATACTCTATGGCGTCTCGCAAAAAATTCCAATGGATGAAGCCAGGACATTTACTTCTTATACACTTATCTCTATGCTTATCGGTTATATTGTGTGTATGCTAACGATTCCCAAAATTATTAAGCAGGATAAAGCGCTGGCCATTTCAGCTTTGCTTGGTGTTATTTTTTCTATTACGGCAATATTTACATCGGGATTTACATCTGTTCTCTTTATTGCCATTTTAGGTTTAGCAAATGCAGTGATGTGGCCTGCCATCTGGCCTCTTGCTTTAAAAGGTCTTGGAAAATTTACAAAATCCGGCTCTGCCATTCTCATTATGGGTATTGCCGGAGGCGCCACCCTTCCTTTACTTTACGGACGTCTTGTGGACATAAGTTTTATTGGCACCCAGCAAGCCTATTGGATTCTTATTCCATGTTATCTTTTTCTTTATTATTATGCTTTTAAAGGGCATAAAATAATGAAGATTACCTAAATCAGGTTTTTTATTCCTAATTATTTTTCAATTTTCTGAATTTTAGTAAAATCTTTAATATCAGGAAATTACCATTATTTGATCGTTCACTGCTTAATTTCTGCCGCTCATCATTAAAACTGTAATGCTCCCCAAAATT
>PLYJ01000072.1 GCA_003151745.1 Bacteroidota bacterium | reverse complement strand
ACACAGTAGCCTTGGGAGAGGGGCACGCACGAATTTACGAATCGTTAATAATGGTATTCGAATTCATAAATAATATTCGTTTGTGGAATATTTTACTCTCATTTGAAATAAATTTTCCCACTTTCTTTATTCTCCCTACTTTCGCGCTCATTGAGTTGTTATATGGATCCTGATAGTTGCAAATCATTTTATGAATCAGACAGCCGAAGAAAAAGAAATTCTTGCCGAACGGTTTGCAACAAACAACCTGTACAAGCTGAAGCATCTTACTGCCCTCCTTCAGGCAGAGCAGCTTGCTGAACTTCTCAATTCAAACAAAGAACTTGATGTAAGTAAGATTTTCCAGGTGCTGGAGCCTGACAAGGCTATTCACACGTTTGAGAATCTTGATTTCGACAACCAGGAAAGATTGCTTGAGTCGTTTGATGTACATCAGCTAACGGACACCCTCAACAAGATTTCACCTGATGACAGAACGGGGCTTTTTGAAAGACTCCCCCACTCTACTGTTCAGAAATATTTATCACTGCTTAGTGATGAAGAGCGCAAAACTGCCAACACCCTTCTTCAATATCCCGAAAAGAGCATAGGACGATTGATGACGCCTGATTTTATTTCGGTGAAAGAAGACTGGACGGTGCAGCAGGTGCTTGATCACATCCGGAAGAACGGAAAGGATAGCGAAACGCTGAATGTTATATATGTAACGGATAGCCGTGGATTCCTGATTGATGACATGCGCGCGAGGGAGTTCCTGCTTGGTTCGCTTGAGAAAAAGGTAAGCGATTTGATGGACAGGCAATTCGTGGCGCTCAATGCCAAAGACGATCAGGAAATGGCTGTAAAAGTATTTAAGCAGACGAACCGCGCTGCGCTGCCCGTTACAGACTTTAATGGATTATTGCTCGGCATCATCACCTTCGATGATGTGATGGACGTGATGGAGCAGGAAGACACGGAAGACATCCAGAAAATTGGCGGTGTGGAGGTGCTGGATGAACCTTATCTGCAAATCTCTCTTAAGAAAATGATACGCAAGCGGGCTGGCTGGCTCATTGTTCTTTTTGTGGGAGAAACATTTACAGCAACAGCCATGAGCGGCTTTCAACATGAGATTGAAGCGGCTGTGGTGCTTGCTTTGTTTATTCCGCTCATCATAAGCAGCGGCGGAAACAGCGGCTCGCAGGCGGCAACACTTATCATCCGCGCCATGGCGCTTGGTGAAGTAACTCTTCTTAGCTGGTGGAAGGTGATAAGGAGAGAATTTCTTTCCGGGCTTATGCTTGGCATTGTTCTCGGCACCATTGGTTTCTTTCGAATTGCATTATGGCAGGAGCTTCATCTTTGGAATTATGGCGTGCATTGGCTCGTGGTGGCTTTCACAGTTTTTCTTTCGCTCATCGGCGTTGTTTTGTGGGGCACTATTTCGGGGGCTATGCTTCCGCTTTTAATAAAACGATTGGGTGGTGACCCTGCTGTTTCTTCCGCTCCTTTCATCGCTACGCTGGTGGACGTGACCGGCCTTATTATCTATTTCGGCATCGCTTCCCTGGTGATGCGAGGCACGTTGCTGTAAGCGGAGATTTATTCCTTTACAAACTTCTTCACCACGCTTCCTCCATCCGATTTTAATTGAAGGAAATAAATGCCTTCTGCAAGTGTGTTGATATTGATGTTCATGTCGCTGCTCCAGCCTCTGTTTTCTTGCTGCGTTATTTCTCCAAGTACATTTATTATTGATACTGTTATTGCTTCATTGGGATGAAGGGATGAAGAGTGAATAGTAAGTTGGCCGGAGGCAGGATTTGGTGAAATATTTATTGAAGATTGATCAATCAAAAATGGAATGCCCACTGACCGGTTGTTAACTATATTGGACAATGAACTACTAATTGAACCTCCACCCGCGGCAACTCGTGCAGGCGTGCAGGGATCGGGGTTCACAATCTCTATCATATAATAAACCGTTCCCACAGGCGGTGTAAGATCAGTATAAGAATAAAGATTACTGGAGATGCTGTCTAATAAAGCCACATTGAAAGCAGTTGTGCCTCTATATAAATAATAACTTCCAAAACTGAAACCCTCATAAGCATCCCAACTCAGGTTCCACGTGTTTCCAATGCCCTGGCTAATGCTTAGATGAACTGTTTTATGCACATCACTTAACTGCCCCGCAACCATGCTACAGCTATCAACATATCCCAATCTATAGCGGTTTGCTTTTTGCGCTGGATTGGAGGCGCTATCAATAAAGGTGCTGAATGTGCTGTAAGGCTGAATGCCAATTTGAGCAAAAACACCTGAGACAGTAGTTTCCTTGTATATAATAAAGGAATCAATAGCAACACCCAAGGTCGTTTTATTCCATATCACCAAATTCTTATTGGTTGCACTATCTACACTTACCATGCAGATGGGAGCTGAAACAGGAAACGGCAAATTGTATGGAGTAAAGCGTTGTCCGTCGTTTATCCCAATCCATTGAGTAGTAGTATCTCTGCCGGTTTCTCCTGCACTATAGCCATAGTTACCGCCGGCTATTCTTTGAATTATACCGGAATAATCTGGCTCAGCATAATAAATATACATTTCAATCACTCCCGTTGTTTCATAAAGCACAACTTGCCCCGTACTATATGCGCTGTCTACAGAGAAACTGCTAATAAAAACCGAATCATAAGAAACAACAAACTTTCTATTAGGAGATGTTCCTATTGTGGAATAACTAATAGTGCCTTTTACCCATGGGCTCGCCTCATGCTCTTGCTCAAATAATGAAATTGTGTTAGAAAAATTAGAAGAATTTACTCCTATGTTTAATGCATGTGAAGTATCAAAAGTTAAAAAACCATTCGGAGAAATCAGCAAAGAGGAAAAATAATTACCGTAAAAGTTAAAATTAAATCCAATAGGAATGGCCGCACTCAAAGTATCGGCGATAACTGTGAGATGCGTACCCATATTATATGGAAGAACAGGATTATAAGCAATACTATCAACAGTATAATTAGTATTACAGAATTGTTTTTGAGCGCTCACAGAAGTAATAATCAAAGCGTTCATAAGAAGAAAGGTAAAGCAGATACGTTTCATAATAGTGCGGTTTTATAAATTTATCAAAGATAGTAATAAAAAACCTGTTAAATACAAAAACAAAAACGCCCCGACATTTCTATCGGGGCGCTCTTGCATAAACCTTAAACCAATAAACTAATTAATCCATATTAGTAATGTTGTTGATAGTCTGACTTGGTGCAGATGCACCGGAAACACCAATAGATACTAATCTGAAATAGAAACGCGTATTTGACGCAAGGTTTGCAACAGTAAACTTTCGTTTAGTAGTTGTAGATACCAATGTCCAACTGTTAGCCACATTAGGAGTTGTGGTCATGAATAGTTGGTAAACGCGTGCATACTTTGCAGCACTCCACTTCACTAAAATTGTTCCGGTAACGTTAGTAAAGATAGCAGCAATGATTGCAACAGGAGCCGGCACAGGATGTTTCTCAGGAGTTTTGCTGAGTGTTAATCCTGATGACTGGATTGTTGTTGCGGCATCAGCAGGATTCGCATTAGCCACGCTCTGCACATACTCTTGCATACGCACAGCGATAGTATCGAAATCATTGATTGCCATAACCAGGAGTCCTTTCGCGGCTGTTGTTCCGCCTTCAGCAGCAACAATCGCATTTTGAAGCGATACCGTAACGGTCTGCAGCTCGAGCAATGTCGGGAAAGGAGTAATGAATAATAAATTCCCATTCATTGAATTGAACATCAAAAAGCCTAGTGTGACGCGTTGTGCCGGCGTACGATTTTTTAACAACAGGGCAGCATATACCCTCGGAGCAACTTTTACTTTTCCCATAAAATTAATTTATTTAATTTAGTAATATTTATAATCTATTTAAACACCGTCTTTGTGGGACGCCATGTTTAAATATTAAATAGCGAAACGCATATACAGTTATTAGGTTTAGACATAATTGACTTTTTCTTATATCAAAAAAATGGCATTGCATTTTATAAAACTGCAAATGCGCGTCGCAAATGCAGTTTATGATATATATTTATTACTAAAAGCTTCCTTTTCTTACATATTACATATAAATAAAACAGCATTTTATTTAAAAAAACGATGGTTTTAAAAATAAAAACGATGGTGTTTTTTAAGAAAACGATGGAGTTTCAGAAAAAGCGGATGGTGTTTTTCGGGAAACCATGGACTAAAAATCAAAAGCGATGGTATTTTTTTAGAAAACAATCGGCTTTCAAATAAAAACCATGGTGTTTCAAAAAAAGCGGATGGTGTTTTGCAGGAAACCATGGACTAAAAATCAAAAGCGATGGCATCTTTTTAGAAAACAATCGGCTTTCAAATAAAAACCATAGCATTCTGTGGAAAGCCGTGGAGTTTAAAACAAAGTCTATCATATTCTATGATAATCCCATAGCATTTACATTGAAAGCTTTCGTTTTTTCATACTCATATAAGTATAGTATACCAGACCTCTTTCATAATTATAAGGTAATAAGGTTGTTATTTTTAAACTATTATTTTTTTACTAAGGTTTATCTCTCGAACTGATTTGTTTTTAACCTTAGTAAAAATATTGAGCTTGCCACACTCAAACCTTATTACCTTATTCCTGTGATGTAATGGTGGGAAACCTGACACCACAACACAGAAATCTAATTTGAGCCCAACCCTTTTGTAACCATTAAAGCATATAAGCGTTTCGATAGCTTCACCAATCTAAATATATAAACTTATGCTGCTATCCGAAATCTTTACAATCGAAAATCATGAAGGACTGTTTAAACTGGTAGGCCCCATCAATAAAGGGTTTATCGTGGAGTCGTTAGTTACACGCCAGCGTGTGCCGGTTACCGAAAGTACTGACGATGCTTATAATCTTGCTCAAATAAATATTTTCACAACAGGCAAATCCATCTCTCTTCTCAATGTTTTTATATTGATGAAGGCCAATGCCGCTGCCCCTGTTGATGAGAAAGCGGATGATGCAACATTGAAAACCTATTTTAAATCCATTCTCCCACACTATGATGCGAAGCGCGTTTTCACCTCCGACATTAAAAGGGCCATTAGCTGGTATCGTTTACTTGAAGATAAGGTTGATTTCAGCATTCCCGTTGCTGCAAATGAAAAGCAGGAATTAGCTTAGATTCTCAATAAAACAATAACTACCAGCCCCAACGGAATTTAAAACTTCGTTGGGGTTTGTGTTTGTATGCGCCTTGCATAATAACTTTTGGCATTTTTGTGCCGTCAGGAATCACTTCCTGACGGTTAAAGCAGTGTATAAAGTGTCAGGTTGGGAAACCTAAGAGACACCACACCCAATGAAATCCCCAATTGTGCTGTCATTGCGAGCGAAGCGACCTGTCCCGATTATTTCGGGAAGCAATCCCTTTTTTGGCGGCTGGGGACTGCTTCGTTTAGCTCGCAGTGACGATAGAACAGGGTAATGAATTTTTATTACATTCGCCCCGAACCCGAAAAACAAAATTACTATTTATGGAAAACACTGTTGCCGATAAGGCTAAGCATCCGAGGAGCCTATATGTGCTCTTCTTTACCGAAATGTGGGAACGCTTTGGCTACTACCTCATGGTGGGCATCTTCTTTCTATACCTTGTTGACCCTACCCGCAACGGTGGCAAAGGTTTTTCTGTTGCACAGGCTGCCGATATTGTAGGGACATATATAGCGCTTGTTTACTTAACACCATTCATCGGCGGGCTGCTTGCCGACAGGTATCTTGGTTATCGCCGCGCTATTATTTTCGGAGGTTCGCTCATGGCGCTTGGTTATTATGGCTTAGCGCTGCATGGTGATACAGCCATGTTTGTTTCCATGTCATTCATCATCATCGGCAATGGTTTCTTTAAACCTAATATCAGCACGCTGCTGGGCAATATATACAGCACGGAAGAATTGAAGCCTAAGAAAGATTCAGCTTACACTATCTTTTACATGGGTATTAATATAGGCGCTTTCTTCTGCAACTTCGTGGCTGCCTATCTGCGCAACTATTACGGCTGGGGTTATGCTTTTGCAGCAGCAGGAGTCGGCATGACGCTTGGCTTGAGCTGGTTTATATATGGCATGAGGCATGTTAAATCGGGCGATGTGATTAAACCTGTGCAAAAGGAAGATATGTCACTGGGCAAGATTTTCCTTTCTGTTTTTCTTCCTGCCATCATTGTGGGAGCCATCGGCTGGAATATGAAGGCCATCATAGGGCATACGCTGCTCTCTTCCAAATCAAATGATGCGTTTTTCTTTGCCTGTGTTCCTATCATCATCTTTTATGTGGGCTTATTGGTGCGCGCCACGAAAGAAGATAAGCGCGGACTGGGCGCTTTGTTGTCATTCTTTTTAGTGTCTATTGTTTTCTGGGTTATATATAATCAAAACAGTACAGCACTCACCATCTGGGCAGATAGCTATACGCATCGCAAAATGCCTGCTACGGCAGAGAACATCGCCAAGCCCTTCGGCATGCTGCAAACCATAAAATCAGATTCCGTTACTCAACCCAAGCTGAATCATTATTTCGTTCAACAGGAAATTACGGCTGACATGAAGATTAGCGTGGATTCCTCTTTTAAAATGAATGACTCTACGAGGGTAATGGAGCCTACTTACGTTGTTTCCTTTCATGATGCTCAAAATACTTATCTGGGTCATGGCATATTTCACAACCGCAATGATGCCATGGCAGACACCAAAGTGGGCGCCACGATGAATGTGCAGACGCTTGATCCTTATTTCAACAACCTGCCTATTGACCAACGCCCCGCCCAGGGAGGAGAAGTTAAATTGCTTTCGCCGGAAATCTTTCAATCGGTTAATCCGCTCTTCATTGTCATCTTCACGCCGTTGTTTGTTGCGCTCTTTGCATTCCTGCGTAGGCGCAAAAAAGAACCTTCAACCCCAACCAAAATCGGAATCGGTATGATAGTAGCCGGATTGTCTTCTTTGCTTATGATCTTTGCTATTATGAGTAAAGATATCTATTCAGATAAAACGAACATGCTGTGGTTAATTTCTATCTACGCCATTTTCACGATTGGGGAATTGCTGATCAGCCCTATCGGTCTCTCCATGGTATCTAAGCTTGCTCCTGCCCGGCTCACTGCTTTGATGATGGGTGCATGGTTCCTCGTGAATGCGATGGCAGGTAAAATATCAGGCATGATGGCAAGCTATTGGGATGTGTTTCAGGACAAACGGCAATATTTCCTTATTCTGTTTATAGCCGGTATGGTGTCGGCGGGTATTATCTTTATGATGGTTAAATGGCTACGCATTGTTGTAAGAGAAAAGACAGGCGGAGATTGATTGCATCAAACGGTTAAATAGCATTTCTTAATAGTACCGGACAAATTATGATTCCGGCACTATTGCCTTTTAAGAGGCTGTTAACACTGCTTTTCAAGACAAATTCGTAATTTTACACAACCAAATCTTCTCCGTTATCGTTTCATCAATAAAAAAGTTGTGAAATCGTTTCAAAAAATAATCGTCTGTGCAATTGTTTTGCTCTTATCAGCATCTCTTCAAAGCTATGGACAGACTAACAGTATTCATTGGATGAGCATTACTGAAGCATATCAAAGGAGCATAACTGATAGTGTGAAGAAGAAAGTATATATTGATGTTTATACGCAATGGTGCGGCTGGTGCAAACGAATGGATGCTACTACGTTTGAAGACCCGATGGTGGTTGGTTATATAAATTCCCGTTATTATCCTGTTAAGCTCGATGCGGAAATAAAGGATACCATTCATCTCGGCGATAAAACCTTTGTTTACAAGCCTGAATTAAAAGCAAACGAGATTGCAGTTTCGTTATTAAACCAGAAAATGAGCTATCCCACCACTATCTTTCTTGATGAGCGATTCAATATGCTTAGCCCGGTACCCGGCTATCAATCGACTGACCAGCTGATTCCAATACTCCGCTATTTTGGTGAAAACACTTATAAAACAGTTACCTGGGAAGATTATGAGAAACAGGGATATAAGCAGGGTAATTAATACCAAAGACCGCAACCTGGCTTAATAACACACAACTTTTTTCTCTCCAAAAAATCATTCAAACAAATTACTACTTTTGCGCTCCCCAAAAAGGGAGTCCCGCATGTGCGGGATTACATGGTGGATGTAGCTCAGCTGGTTAGAGCATTAGATTGTGGTTCTAAGGGTCGTGGGTTCGAGCCCCATCTTCCACCCGAAAAGGTTACTTCCGAGTAACCTTTTTTATCTTTGAGGATATTATATAATGATGTGAGTTGTTTCTCCTTTAAATTCCAAAGGTTTAATCTCGTTCTTATTGCAAGCCTGTTGTTGCCTGCCGCATTTTGCTTTGCTCAACCCGGCACGGTTACATTAGGTCTTGAATACAAACCTATTTTCCCCTTAAATTTTTTACGCACGGGTACACAATCCACAACGGACAACCTGGGAATACAATACAGCGAATCACTGAACTCAGGATTCAACGGCGGCATGGTAATCAGGAAAAGCTTTACACATTTGCTTTCGTTTGAAACAGGCATCAGCTATGTGAAAAGACAATATACAATCAACATTACTGATGCAGGTCACAGCGAATCATCACAGTTTCAAATAATAGGTTATGAGATTCCGTTTTCGTTGCTGATATATGCACAGACAGGGGAAAAGACCTTTGTGAACGCTTCTATGGGAGTATCGCCGGATATGTTTGCAAGCAATGTGCAGACATCAGGTGACAATCATCGTTCATTCACCGAGCGCAGATCACTTGTTCAGGCGGCAATTCTTGCCAACCTCGGCTGGGAATATCGCACGGAAGAAAGCGGGTATTTTTATCTTGGTGCTTCCTTTCATGGGCCTTTGAATCCTGAATTCATCAGCAATATATATTATAAACAGAATGGCTACGACCTTCCGGGTGTTGCCATACCATTGTCAGGAAATTATCTAACTGTTGATTTCCGGTATTTCTTCCCTCCGGATAAGAAAAACGTGAAGAAAAAAGATGATACTGAATCACCTGATTAAAAGCGAAAGTATTCTGCCCGGTGTTTATAAATGAAAACCATCAACTGCCTGAAGCATAAAATATTTTTGATCTTTAACCCGTGAAGATTTTATTCCTTTCAAGCTGGTATCCAAGCAGGGGCAAACACCTGGGCAACTTTGTTCAAAAGCACGCAGAAGCTATAGCTCTTCAATCTGAAGTGGCTGCTTTATTTATTTCTTCTGATAGTAATTGCAAGACAAAGTATGAGTCTGAACAAAGTACTATCAACAAGGTGTTTACCGTAAACGTTTATTATAAAAAAGTAAATCATAAAGTGCCATTGCTTTCACATGGGCAGCGTGCATGGCGGTATTTACACGCTCACAAGATAGGATGGCAAATCGTTAAGGCACAACTCGGTAAAGTGGATATAATTCACCATAATATATTATATCCTGCAGGGATTTTTGCACTGATCTTAAAATGGCTGCATGGCTACAAGTATATCGTATCAGAACATTCAACAGAATATTTGCCATCTAATACAAAGCGTTTCAGCCTGGCAAGAAGAATTGGAGGTTATATGATTGCTAAAGGAGCTTCCTGTATAACAGTTGTTTCTGAAAATCTCAAAAACGCAATGCTTCGTCATGGTCTTAAATCAAATTATGAGCTCGTGTACAATGTTGTGGATACGGATTTATTTCTGCCGCGCCACACCGATAAAGGCAAATTTAAGCTGATTCACATTTCCACTTTCAATGACAGGCATAAAAATATTTCAGGAATGCTTCGTGCCATCGGGCGTTTGGCACAACAAAGAAATGACTTCGAGTGTTGGCTTGTAGGCGACGGTGATTTAACGCCTCACATTGCTTTATCGAAGGAGCTTGGCATTTACAACTCGGCTGTTTTTTTTGACGGGATAAAGACTTCTGCGGAGATAGCTCAAATCATGGGTAGTGCTGATTGCTTGTTCATGTTCAGTAATTACGAGAATCTTCCGGTGGTAATTGTGGAATCTCTTGCCTGCGGGCTTCCTGTTTTATCTTCAGATGTTGGAGGAATAGCAGAACACATCACAGAAAGCAATGGAATATTAGTTCCCGCAGGTGATGAAGATGCTTTACTGAAGGGGTTTAACACCATGCTTGATAACCTCATGGAAAAAAAATATGATGCCATGGCGCTACGCGATTATGCTGTAAAGAATTTCAGTTATTTGGAAGTGAGCAAGAAGTTTCATCATATATATTCCCAAGCCTTGAATAATGTTTAAAAAAACAGCAGGAACTTTCTTGGCTAAAGTGATTACCTCGCTAATCAATCTTGCTATAGTTATTGTTTTGTCCCGCTGGATGGGAGCGCAGGGCAAAGGAGAAGCCAGCTTAATTATAGCGGGCATAACGATGCTTCTGCTCTTTTGCAATATGATTGGAGGCGCATCACTTGTTTATCTTGCGCCGCGTTACAATGTTTTCCAGCTCGCTGTGATAAGCAATCTCTGGTCAATAGTTATTTGCGCAGCAAGTTATTTTATTCTTTCACGGGCTTCCATAATTCCTGAACGGTTTGTTGTGAGCGTTTGCCTGCTTGCGCTTATCAATTCATTTCTTGCAACTAATCTCACTATATTATTAGGCAAGGAAAAAATATGGAATTATAACTTTATTCTTCTTCTTCAGGCCGCGATCAACTTAGCTGTTTTGAGTGTGCTTTTGAGAAGCCTTGGAAGGAACGATACAGGTATATATATTATTTCACTCTATATTGCTTTACTGAGTAGTCTCATCATAAGCACGTTTTTAATTCTACCCTATATAAAAGATTTATCCTTTGTTGGTTTTGGAAAAATAACGAAGCAGCTTGCAAGGTTTGGCATTATTAACCAAGCCGGACATGTTATGAAATTTGCAAGTTTTAGAATAAGTTATTTTTTGCTAAGCACCCACTGCGGAAACGCAGGCGTAGGAATTTATTCCAATGGCACTTCATTGATTGAATCTCTTTTACTTATCACAAACAGCATAGCCACAGTGCAATATCCAGCCATTGCAAATAGTGATGATAAAGTATATTCACAACAATTAACCATCCGCCTCACCAGACTAAGCTTATTGCTATGCGTTGCTGCAATGATCCCGCTGCTTCTTTTACCCGGTTCATTTTTTGTTTGGCTATTCGGGCAGGAGTTTAATGGTGTAAGGCAGGTTATCTTGCTGCTATCACCGGGAATACTGTTTTATAATATAGCTCTTATCACCGGTCATTATTTTTCAGGTACCGGGAAATATAAAGTGAACACTGCGGGCAATCTCGCAGGACTGCTCATCACTTTAGCGCTGAGTGCTATTTTTATATCTTCTTATTCGATTAGTATTGCAGCCATCATTTCAACTGTTGCATATATAGTCACGACGCTCACCATTCTCTATTACTTTTTAAGAGAAGCAAAGATCAGCTTCATGCAGCTTCTCCCCGTTTCTTCTGATTTGAAATGGGCAAAAGAAAAAATTATGGTGATAATGAAAGGTGGTAAATAGGAGGGTTTTTGCTTCGTTATTCAAAGTAAATTTCTTACGGGATTGGTGGATTTTAACCATTTATTCTCCTAACGCAATGACTTGCCCAAATACTGACATTTTGGCATACTTAAAAGTGATTTTGCAGCACTACTTGCGATTTTTTATAAAATTTTCATGTTTTGTTAAAAAAAACAGGCAAAATAAATTAAAAACAGGTAGTTTTGGAAAAAAACAGGCAAACTTAAATTGAAAACACCTGTTTTAAAAAAAAACAGGCAAAATATTCCAAAAAAAGCTGACAAAATGTCAGTGCCGCTTTAGACTTTTCATAAATGGATATTATTGTTATCAAATTTTCCTAATTAAATTTCTTTTTCTTTGCGGAAGCATAAACTGTTTATTATGGGCAAACTTCGCAAATTCTTACAGGCGCTTTCACTCATTGCCAGGCAACCATCGTTGCTCAATCATGTAATCAATGCAAACGAGGTAATGAAGGAAACGGTGACGAAGAAACATGACTTGCCGGCAGGTTTAAAAACTATTGATCTGCTCGATTTGTTTCCTCATTTTCATGAAACAATTTCTCCGTTCAGCGGCCTCGAAGGCTCTTCTACCCCACTCGACCTTGCATTGCTTAAAAGCGTTGCGAAAACTTTTACTGATTGCAGTTATCTTGAAATAGGAACCTGGCGCGGCGAGAGTGTTGCAAATGTAGCTTCTGTGGCGCATGATTGCACAACAATCAATTTGCCTGATAATGAAATGCTGCAATCAGGATTTCCTGCTAAGTATGTCGGCTTGCATCGTTTCTTTTCAAACGGTTTGAAAAATGTTGAGCACATTCAGAGCCATTCATCAAGCTATAAAACGACAAATAAAAAGTTTGATCTGATCTTTGTTGATGGCGATCATCATTATGAGCAGGTCAGGAAGGATACAGAAATAGTCTTTGAATTGCTTCGCGATGAAAACTCAGTTATTGTATGGCATGACTATATGAACCATGCCGGAGAATTGCGCTTTGAAGTTCTGGCAGGAATTTTGGCAGGCTGTCCTCCTCAATTCAGAAGCAATCTTTATCATGTTTCAAATACCTTGTGCGCCATTTTTATCCGTAAAAATTATGCTTCAGCTTTTGTTGAACCTTTCCATAATCCAAATAAAATCTTCACGATGGAGGTTGACGCGCGCAGGATTTAGAAGGCATTCCATTTAGCATATCACCACTTAGAAACTGTTTAAAATTCATTTGAAAAAATGTTTATGGGCTGTCTCAGCAAAAATAACTTGACCTTTGTTTAATGAACTTTAACCCTGACCTGTAAATTATTTGAATAAAATTTAAACAGTTTCTTAATAATTTTCTTTTTTGATACAAATATTTTCCTACATTTGTCAACCTTAAAAGATAAAATTACAATTTAACTAAAACCGTAAAATAAAATGAAAAAATTATTACTTATCGGATTGATGCTAATATGCGTGAATACTTTTGCACAGCAAAGCACAAATGCAAAGGCAAGAGCCGAAGCAAAAACAAAAGCTCTTTCGCATGTAAATGCTGCATTATTAAAAAAAGGTATCCCTGTTTCCCACAATAGAAGAAATGTGGATAACGGAGGGCTTCCAATTAATAACAATGCATCCCGCAAATTAGTTACTCCTACAATTCAGTCAACTGCGAATGAAGCGACCATCGGAAACACCAATTACGATTTACAAACAAACAATACCATTAGTAATCGCATCGTTAATAATTCAGATGGTACGATCAGTGCCGTGTGGACATTTTCTCCTGATGCAAATACGGGTTATCCACTTCGAGGAACAGGCTATAATTATTTTGATGGATCCGTTTGGCAGGCAATTCCTACTTCACGTATAGAAGTAGGTGAAGGGAATGTCCGCTCAGGATTTACTAACATTGGAGTAACATCAACCGGACAAGAAGCAGTTATTGCTCATGGAATTCAAGTTTCAGGACCTTCATTAGGCATGCTTTTTACTACGCGCCCTACGAAAGGATCGGGTGGCTGGGATGTAGATGATACTATTCTTGGTCATGAACCTGCAGATACTATTGACCTTTGGCCAAAAATGGTCACGGGTGGCGCTGATGGCAAAACAATTCATGCAATATGGCGCGGTGGTAGTGTTGCAAATCAAATTGACGGACAGGCTGGTCCCATTTTTTATTCACGGTCCACAGATAATGGGGTTACCTGGTCCGTTCTCGAATCAATTAATCCACTTATAAATTCTGCATTTTATCTCGGTTTTAGTGCAGATGAGTATTCCATTGATGCCAGGGGTTCTGTAGTGGCTATCGTAGCAAATACTCTTGGAGCGGATGTTGTTCTTCTTAAATCAACAGATAATGGTAATACCTGGACCAAAACCCTTGTAGATAGTTTCCCTATTCCTCTTTTTGATGGGACAACCATGACTACTGACACAAATGGTGACGGCATAGCGGATACTCTTTGGTCGGGTACAGGAGATGCAAATTTGGTAATTGACAATAACAATGAGGTCCATGTTTTCTTTTCAGCAGTAAGGACAGTTTGTGTCACTGCGGGAACAGCAGCCGGTGATGGTTTAACTTATTTTCCTTTCACATCTGAATTGTTTTATTGGAATGAGTCCATGGGGGCTAATTCTTCAGTCTTCATTGCTTATGCGCCTGACCTGCTCGGTCATGGAGACTCGCTTATTTGGCCTGTAACAAGTGCTTGTCCCAGCGATCCTTTTCCATTTGGTAATTACGGAATTGCTACCCGGGTAATTGAAATGCCCAGCGCCGGAGTAGATTCAAGTAATAATATCTATGTATGTTATCAAGCTACGGATGAACTATCGTCCGATACTAGTGTATGGAGCAACAAACTTCACAAGCATCCATTCCTTATAAAGTCAATGGATGGTGGAACTACCTGGACTCCGTTCGACGCAGCCTATGATATTGTAAGAGGAACCCGTCAGGAAATCGGCGATGCTGATCTTCAGGAAGGAGTTTTCGCCTCCATGGCAAAGCATGTGGATAGTAAAATTCACATTATTTATCAACGTGATGGTGCACCGGGTACGTCACTAGCCGCGACAAGCACTTGTGACTATAGTAACAATATTATTAATACATCCAATGATATTATTTATGTTGGCGTAGACACTGCCTTATCTGTTGTAGGTATTCATGAATTACCGGGCAAATCAAACGGACTTGTGCTGTCCAGTAACTTTCCTAACCCTGCTTCTTCTTTTACGCAATTCAACATTACCCTTAACTCAGCATCAAATATAAAATTGGATGTTACTGACATGCTTGGACAAAATGTTTATTCTGAGAATAAGGGGAAACTTAGCGCCGGCATTCACACGGTTACACTTAATACTTCTTATCTGAGTTCAGGAGTTTATTTCTACACTGTAACTGCCGGTGAAGAAAAAGCCACAGGCAAGATGATAGTGAGGTAAAAGATAATTCTTTAATCCAAACAAAAAAACCTTCCAACAATTGTTGGAAGGTTTTTTTGTTTCAGGTATTAATGGTTTAGCTTAAGCTCACATTATTGAGTTATATAAAGATAGCAGAGTACAAAAGGAGCGCTAAGAAAAAGAGCATCAAAACGGTCAAGAATGCCGCCATGACCGGGAATGATATTGCCGGAATCCTTAATGTTGATACTACGCTTAAATGAAGATTTAACCAAGTCGCCCAGCGTGCCGGTGATAATAATGATGATTGCAATAATCATCCAATTAGTCATGCTAAAACTGGTAAAATATAAAGAGATGATGTAAGCGATAGTCAATGCAAGCAAAGCACCTCCGATCGCACCTTCCCATGTTTTTTTAGGAGAGATGCGTTCAAAGAGTTTGTGCTTTCCGAATTTACTCCCTGCCAAATAAGCGCCTGTATCATAAGTCCATAGAATAAAGAAGTACCCAAGCAAGTTGTGCGGATGATATGAATAAGAATCAAAAATAAAACCCGGCAACGCAGGAAATAATGAAATAAAATAAAACATAGAAAGTGGCAAAGCGATGTATATTATTCCGAAAAAAGTGAGCGCTATATTGACGAATGGTTTGCTTTTTTTACGAAATAGCTCAAAGAAAAAAATGAGAAACGGGAAAATGAAAACAAAAAGGCACAAAAAACTCAATAATTTTTCAGAGGAGGACCAAGCAATAATGAAAGGACTGATTCCTAAAAGAATGCCGGGAATCTTTTGAGGATATATTTCGTCCTTAGCACATAAGCCATACAGTTCCCAAAGTCCAAGCCCCGATATAAGGACAAGCAAAGCAAGCAAACTGTATTTGCTAATAAGTATAGCTGCAACGACTATTGCAACAAATAAGGCTCCGAATAATGCGCGATTCCAAAAATTACTCAAAGTATATAGTATTGTGCCATAATTTTAGATGACGTGAATCGAGGTGTATTCGGGTGTACCTAATGATTCGTTATTCGTTGATTCAATCATCAATAAGAAAAACGAATATTTCCTTGGGCCCATGAGCGCCTGTAACAAGTGTTTTCTCTATATCGGCGGTTCTGCTTGGACCGGTTATTAATGTCATCATAGAAGGAACCTGCTCGCTATAAGCGCTCTTAACCTTCAGCAACGAATCCTTTATATCCATAACAATCTGCGAGGCAAAAGCAACAACCACGTGTGTTGAACCTATTACCGGAAGTCTTCTTCCTGCTGCTTGCCTGCTTGAAACAAGCACCGATCCTATTCTTGCTATCAAAGATTCACACAAGGTTATTCCAACCATTTCCTCTTCAAACTTTCTTTCGTCGCTCGTGTATGGGAAATCAATCTTATTAAGATAATCTCTGATCTGATCTTCCCAACAATAAAAATTTTTCCAATTCTTTTCCTGGGTAATGCTAATTAGTTTTTCGAAAAAATCAATCTCATTATTACAGTAAATAAATTTCCCACCTGCCTTACTGAAAGACTCAGCAAATGCTACCTCGAGAGTCTCGGTAGAATAAGCATAGATTCCTTTATCCCAATCAATACTATTTGATTGGTTGGGAGATTTATTTATTAGGGCTTTCCTGATCTTCTTAAGAATCTTTTCGCGAGATGTGCTTTCTTGCATAATGGCAAAGAAAAGATTTTACACAGTTGTGGAATCAGGTGTTTCAGGCATATTTTTAGGTACATCAGCAATAGCCGGGGGAGCCTCAGGAATATTGCCGGTTTCAGGCTTCTTCCCTGCACCATTTGAACTCGGTGATCCATTTGTACTTGCCGTTATTTCAATCACCTTCTCATCAAATGGACGCTTGCCAAAGATCTGTTCAAGATCTTCCTTAAAGATTACTTCCTTTTCAAGCAAGGCCCCTGCAAGCAGGTTGAGCTGATCCTTATGTTCAAGAAGAATATTCTTAGTACGTATATAAGCTTCGCTGATCATTTTGCTAACTTCAGAATCAATTAATTCCGCAGTCTTTTCACTATAAGGTTTATTGAATGCAAATTCATTTCCTCCGCTCGAATCATAAAAGCTGATATTACCTACCTTATCATTCAACCCGAAAATAGAAACCATTGCATACGCCTGCTTCGTAATTTTTTCCAGGTCGCTCAATGCACCGGTAGAGATTTTTCCGAAAATAATATCCTCTGCAGCACGACCACCTAAAGCAGCACATATCTCATCTATCATCTGCTCCTTAGTTGTTATTTGTCTTTCTTCAGGCAGGTACCATGCAGCGCCGAGTGACCGTCCGCGGGGAACAATGGTAACCTTAACAAGAGGATGAGCATGTTCTAAAAGCCAACTTGCAGCAGCATGGCCGCTTTCATGATAGGCTATCACCTTCTTTTCATGAGGAGTGATGATCTTATTTTTCTTTTCCAGTCCGCCAACAATTCTGTCAATGGCATCGAGAAAGTCTTGCTTATCAATAGCTGTCTTACCTCTGCGTGCTCCAATCAAAGCAGCTTCGTTGCAAACATTGGCGATATCAGCGCCTGAAAAGCCCGGAGTTTGTCTTGCAAGAAATTCAATATCCAGCGTTTCACTAATCTTAAGTGGCTTGAGATGCACATTAAATATTTCCTTTCTTCCATTAAGATCGGGAAGTTCTAAAAATATCTGGCGGTCAAACCTTCCCGGTCGTAGTAAAGCACGGTCAAGAATATCTGCACGATTGGTTGCAGCAAGAATGATGACACCTGTGTTGCTTCCAAAACCGTCCATTTCTGTAAGCAATTGATTAAGCGTACTTTCACGCTCGTCATTAGCGCTAAAACTGGGCGACTTACCTCTGGCTCTTCCTATTGCATCTATCTCATCAATAAATATAATACAGGGTGCTTTTTCCTTTGCCTGTCTGAATAAATCACGTACACGAGATGCGCCAACACCTACAAACATTTCAACAAAATCAGAACCGGATAAAGAAAAGAAGGGAACCTGTGCTTCTCCCGCAACCGCTTTTGCAAGTAATGTTTTTCCAGTTCCCGGTGGGCCCACTAACAAAGCACCTCTTGGAATTTTTCCTCCAAGCAAAGTATATTTTTTGGGAGTTTTAAGGAAGTCAACTATCTCCATCACTTCAACCTTTGCTTCTTCCAATCCCGCAACATCATTAAATGTAACCTTCACATGAAGGTCTTTATCAAATAACTGTGCTTTTGATTTACCAATGCTGAAAATTTGGCTGGCTCCGCCGCCGCCGCCCATCCTGCGCATCAGGAACATCCAAAGCAAAATAATAGCCACCAATGGAAATATCCAACTAATTATAGTATCGAAAAAACTTTTATTGTCAGTTTCATAAACAACAGAAAGGTGCTGGGAATCGGGTATGTTCAGCGCTTTTTGGTCTTCGTCAAGTTGTTTATTAAACTGATCAACAGAGCCAATGGCAAATTGAAAATGCGGACCTTCGTTCTCTGAACCGTTGAATCCTTTAGTGCGTATCTTTTTAAATTTATCTTCCTTGAGCCTGTCCTTTTTAATGAAGACTTCGACCAGCTCTTTGTTTACCACAACAACATGGTCAACATCTCCTGAACTAAGATATTCATTTTTAAATTCCTGGTAATTGATCTTTTCTGCTCCGCCACTCAAATTAAAAAAATAAGTGCCAAACAATACAGCAATGATAATCCCGTATATCCAGTAAAAGCTAATATTGTATTTAGAGCCACCAGGCTTCTTCCCTCCGTTTTCACCCTCATCCGGTTTAGGCTTTAAGTTCGCCTTCGGTTTTTTATCTGTTTTTATTTTCTTTTTATTTTCCATTAAAAAATATTTAAATGCGATTAATCCAATCTCCCGCATGCGGAATCATATATAACAATTAATAATTGCCTGCAATCTTTTTTATTTCAGCATCTGCCCATAATCTTTCAATTCCATAAAAATCGCGCTTCTCATGATTGAAAATATGCACCACTACATTAACGTAATCAAGCAGTATCCATTCTGCATTTTCAAACCCTTCGCGATGATAAGGCTTATCGTTGCTCTTGCGTTGAACAACCTCCTCTACTGAACGGGCAATGGCTTCAATCTGTGGTCTTGATTCAGCGTGACAAATAACGAAATAATCTGCAACTGCATTCTTTAGATTTCGAAGATCGAGAGAAACAATCTCTATTGCCTTCTTTTCCTGCATTCCACTTACAACTAAATCTGCCAATTGTTTACTTTGATCTTTTACCTTCGCAGACTTCCCGGCAGGCCTTTTTGCAGGGCCTTTAGTTGTTTTAACCATTCAGTATTTTATATAATAGACGGATTTAAAGAGGTTTTATTTTAGAACATGCAAAGATAATCATTTTAAACCAACCCTTTCGGTGCGATAGTAAGTGTTATTCGTTAATGATATGCTAAAATGAATTCAAATCCTGAAACTTTATTCGTTGGCCAAAATGTCATTTCAAAGGACATTGTTGATTCTACTAACAGCGCGGCAACTTCCCTGCTTGATGAAACCCGCTTACCGGAAGGAACTGTCATTATCGCAAAGGAACAGCATGCCGGACGGGGGCAGCAGGGAACTACCTGGGAAAGTGAGCATGGAAAAAATCTGCTCGCAAGCTTCATTCTCTATCCCACCTTTCTCCATCCTATAAATATTTTTCATTTGAACATGAGCATCTCACTTGCGCTTTATGATTTTGGAAACAAGCTGCTTAAGAATGATGTTTCCGTTAAATGGCCTAACGATCTTTATTATAAAAACAAGAAGCTGGCAGGACTGTTAATTGAAAACTCAATTCGTAACAATGAATTCAATTATTCCATCGTTGGCATTGGAATTAATATTAATCAGACAAAGTTTAGCGCCAATGCAGCCAACCCTACTTCTTTCAAAGCTATTTTAAAGAATGATCTGGATATGACAGAAGTATTTAACCTTCTTTGTGGGTGTATTGAAGCGCGCTATCTTCAGCTAAAATCAACCAAGAGTGATGATTTGAAAAATGAATACCTCAAGGTGCTTTACAAATTTAATATTCCTGCAACTTACAAGGTTGGAGAAAAGATTGTCTCACGTGAGATTGTTGACGTTATGAATGACGGAAAACTCGTGTTGAAAGATGAATACGGGAAAAGGAATGTTTATAACTTCAAAGAAATAAGCTTCGTTATTTGAATTAATGCCACTGCGCCTTTAAAGCTTTTCCAAATTATGCACAAGCATATTCACAAAATTGGTGAGTGGCCTCTCCGCCATCATTTTCATCATCATGTTCATGTCGGATTCGAAGACCATGCGTACGGAACTATTCAATCCATTCTCTTCAACATGACAGGTGATGGTATATTCAAAAGGCGCATTACCATTGCGCGTAAGTGCAATCTTGGTGTAAGGAACACGCTCAATAACTTTTAAACCAAGACTTGCCATGCCTTTCACGGTGAAATGACATTCGTTCTCAGTTGAAGTCCACTTCTCCACCTGTTCAGGCATTATCTTTTCAAGATTGTTGAGATCAGCAAGGAAATTAAAAACATCCTTCGCCGGTTTCTTTATAGTAACTGTATCGCTTGTGATAATCATTTATAAATAAAGTTTAAGGTTTAAAGTTCAAAGTTTAAAGTTAGAAATAGGATCGGGCATAACCTTAAACTTTAAACCTTAAACTTTAAACTTTTTCTACCTGCCCCACTTGTCAGGATTCTCTCTCCACTTCTTTAAAGTTTCAAGATCAGCGGAGTTGATATACTTTGATTCAACAGCAACTTGTATCAGCTCATTATAATTGCAAAGCGAAACAATCTTACACTTCGTCGTTTTGAAGTTTTCATCTGCAACAGCAAAGCCATAGGTGAAAATAGAAATCATGCCCTTCACCTTGCAACCTGCATCCCGCAATGCCTTCACTGCTTTAATGCTGCTGCCGCCGGTGGATATTAAATCTTCAATGACTACTGCACTCTCATGTCCCTTTAACTCGCCCTCAATCAGGTTTTCACGACCATGATCTTTCGCCGATGCGCGCACATAAACAAAAGGCAGTCCCATTGCCTCTGCTACTAACGCACCTTGCGCAATGGCTGCGGTGGCAACGCCCGCAATTACTTCCGGCGCTCCATACACTTCTTCAATCTTTTTAACCAGCGACTGACGAATAAAAGTGCGGATATTAGGATATGAAAGCGCTATGCGATTATCGCAATAAATAGGCGACTTCCAGCCCGAAGCCCATGTGAAAGGTGCATTGGGTTGAAGTTTAATTGCTTTAATTTGCAAAAGTAGTTCTGCGATCTTTCTTGCTGTGTCGTCTTTCATGGGGCTGCAAACGTAATAAATAATGCATGATTCGCAATTCACAATGCACGATTTGTGAATTATGAATCTTAAATCGTGAATTGTAAAATGAAAAGCATCATCCATAAGATTTTTATTAATGACATCGCCTTATATATAGCAGATGTATATGATGCAGATGCGCTGGCAAAAGCCGGTGGCAAGATTATTTCCTCTGCCACAACGGATATAAAAGATGTGATTTCAGAAATAGAAAAGCATCCTTCTGCCGCAACGTATTTTTATCTAAGCGATAATCCTGATGCCTCATGGCACCTGTTTCTCACCTATTATACACTGATAGAAGCTTCCGGCGGCGTGGTGCGAAATGATAAAGGCGACTATCTGGTTATTTTCAGGAGAGGCAAATGGGATTTGCCTAAGGGTAAGGTGGAGTACGATGAAAGTCCCGAAGAAGCCGGAGTGCGCGAAGTAGAAGAAGAATGTGGCATCAGTGGTTTAAAGATCATTCAACCTTTGCCCCTCACCTTTCATACTTATTCGTTAAAAAAGAAATCCGTTCTCAAGAAGACAAACTGGTTCCTGATGCAGTATAACGGGAAAGAAACACCAAAGCCTCAGACGGAAGAAGACATCGAAGAAGTGCGGTGGATGAATGCAAATGAACTCAAGACCATCTTTTACAAAAACACCTATAAGTCTATCATGGAGTTCCTGAATGAAGTTCTTGTTTAACCACAGAGACAAGGTATTCTACTCTTTCACAAATTTTTTCACGACACTACCACTCTTCCACTTCATTTCAATAAAATACATCCCTGCCGCAAGCCCGCTAACATCAAGTACTTCACCCCGACCCTCTCTCCCGAAATAATCGGGACAGGCTGTTCCTCGCAATGACAATAACTTTAATGTGCTTTTTATTCCTTCACAAACCTTCCCACCCATCTTCCGTTTTCATTTGCCACCTGCACGAAATAAATTCCTGCGGGAAAAGGTTTGCAGTTTATGGTTTCCTGTTTACGGTTTATTTCTTCCGTATATATTATTTCGCCGATTATATTAAAGATGGCGAGTTTCGCTTTTCCGGTTTCTGATTTCCATTTTCCATTTACCAATAATTCATCTGTGGCAGGATTGGGAGAAATAGAAATATAATTGTTAGTAGAAAATTCATTAATACCTACGTTGTGGGCAATAGTAATACCTACTGAAATCTTGCAGCCGAACTCATTTGTTACAGCCACATTGTAATTGCCGCCGTGAGTAACAATGATTAAAGTATCTGTAGCCCCAGGAATGAGTATTGTACTATCATACCATTGATAAGAAGTATAAGTTGGATCAGTAGTGCAAAAAAGCGTATCATGATGTTGCGTTATTACAGGCGTTGGCGGAGTAGCAAACACTTTAATATGATTGGTAAATGTAAGCGTGTCGCTGCCGACGCTGTTAGAAGCAATGAGCGTAGTATTAAAAGTGCCTGCCGAATCATAACATATACCCTGGGGATTTTGAATTGTGCTTGAAGAAGGAGTGCCTCCCGGGAAGCTCCATTGCCATGCCGTGGCATTGGTACTAAGATCAGTATAATTAATACATTGACTGGTACAGAATGTTGAATCACTGGATTGAAAATTAGCAACAGGAAGAACCCTACTAGGGGGAAAAGAAGCCGCATCAGCCCTACCATCAGTTACTGCAGCGGGGTAAAAATCGTAAACAAGGTATGAACTATCTGTAGTAAGATTGATTACAGATAACTTGCCATCATCGCCAATGCCATATAAGTTATTGTCTGATCCAATCGCCACACCACCGTAATTTTGATTCGGTACGAATTTAGTATTAGAATAAGATAAATCAAGATTTCCAAGTGTGTCAAATCTACCGAATTCTGTATATATGTAACCATCCTTGGAATTATATGCTATATCAATGAAATCATTAAAAGTGGCAGGAGTAAAAGAATAACTTTTAACAATACTGCATGTCGTTATATCAATTGCTAGTAAAGTAGTACTACTCTGATCAAATGTCCAATATCTCCCTTGTGAATCGAATGTGCCTACATCACTATTACCATCAAACGGACAAACCGGAGTCATATTGCAATCAGCATCTACACGGTAAATTCCCCAAACTTCGTCATTATAATATAAATAACCATCCAGAGGGTTTGCTGCCAAACTATTGTGGTCAAATGATTGAAGGGGGCACACAGTAGTTATACCTGGAGAAGGAGTCAGATAGTTGTCTATAAACGCTAAACTACCATTCGGAGTAGTATCCCTTAAAAAAAAGTATAGCCGCTGGTAATTGTCAAGTGGAAAAGTTTTGTTTGCAGAGAAAATAGTTTTGTACTCAGGAGGGTTAAGAGGGGTCGGGGGCTGAATACCGGGATTAGTTGCACCGCCTGAAGCTATAATGCTAATAGCTCCTGCATTAATTTTTGCATCAGCAATGTGCGGCAACCCTTGTATATTGGATGCTATATTGTATGTAATCCATAAGTCATTATCTCCATAAATTAAACTGTCAGTCAGACCGGAAAAGGTGGCAGAGTGTGAGGAGAAAGTTTGCGTATTTCCGATTTGCTGAAAATGTGTTGTGTCCGTTCCCGTCCACAGTTTCAGATTAGCAATATCTGTGTCATTCGTATTGGCTGAAGTTACAGATAGTGAATTTAATGTTAAGGAACCTAACGCCCCCTCGACCAATAAATCTAACCTCAGAATATTGACATTTAAATCATTAACAAAAACTACTGAATTTGTTTGATTTGCTCCTATTCCCATTAAAGTGAGGGGACCAAACGGAAGAGTAGAAATTTGAACCGCATCAATTTCAGGGGAATTACTAAAAATGGAATCATTAATTGCTAATCTTATTGCGTCCACATTATAGGAAGTAGTAGGGATGTTTATGGTAAGTATCTTAGGACAAGTTGTATCAATGAATGCAGTTTGAGAAAATACCTGTATCCACTGCTGTGTTGATTGATTGCGTAAATAGACTGTATCAACCGGATCAGAATTATAAGTTTCATAGATTTTAATTGTGGTAACAGGTTGAGGGGTTGCGAAACCGAGTTCTAAGAATTCGCGGTAGCCAGTGAAAGCACTGGTCCAAGCGTTACAGTTATCTCCACATCCGATAACATCCGGAGCGCCTAAGGCGCGTGAAGCAGCATTACAAGCAGGACTGTATTGCGTGCTATAGGCTATGACACTGTCCGGGTATTGGCTTTGGCCTGATGCAAATTGCGGGATGAATAATAATTTTAGAAATGCCGCTGCTATAGTGAATGCAAGTAATTTTTTTTTCATTTTAGTTAGTTTGAAATTTTTCATTTTAGTTTTGGATTTTAAATTTAACTCTGAAATTGATCTAGCTTGAAACTGGGCCTCGCAATGACGACCAACTTCAATGATTGTTTTTTTATTCCTTCACAAATCTCCCTACCCATCTCCCGCTTTGATTTTCTACACGCACGAAATAAATACCAGCAGGAAAGGGTTTGCAGTTTATTATTTCGGATTGGCGGTTTATTTCTTTTGTATATATTGTTTCCCCGATTAGATTAACGATGGTTAACTTCCCTTTTCCGGCTCCTGATTTCCAGTTTCCACTTATCAATAATTCATTTGTGGCGGGGTTGGGATAAAGAGAAATATAATTGGTAGCAGAAAACTCATTAATACCTACGTCGTGGGCGATAGTAATACCTACTGAANNAAATCTTGCAGCCAAATTCATTTGTTACTGCCACATTATAATTGCCGCCGTGAGTAATAATGAGGAAGGTATCTGTAGCGCCCGGAATAAGTGTTGTACTATCATACCACTGATAAGAGGTATAAGTTGGATCCGTAGTGCAAATCAGCGTATCATGATGCTGTGTTATTACAGGCGTTGGCGGAGTAGGAAACACTTTTATATAATTGACAGAGGTGAGTGTATCGCTGCCGATGCCATTGGAAGCAATAAGTTTAACATCATAGTTACCTGACGTATTATAACATATACCCTGGGGATTTTGAATGGTACTAGAAGAAGGAGTGCCGCCGGGGAAACTCCATTGCCATGAAGTGACATTTGTACTGGAATCAGTATAATTAATACATTCATTGGTACAGAAAGCTGTATCACTTGATTGAAAATTAGAAACAGGTATAATGATGCAATTACTGCATGGGCAAAATTTTACCAGGAAAGCATCATAAGCACCGTCATTACCAGTTCCATCGTAAGTATTCTGAAAGCCGCCCGAGGCGATGCCGGTACTGTCATAGGTATAGGATGCCAGATAGACATGTCCGGTATTATCCAAAGCAACACCTGCGTAGCCAGTTTTAAGGCCGTGTGTTCCTCCGTAATAAGTGGCGCATTTACGGTTGCCGTTAGCAGCAAACATCACCAGAAACGGTTTATTTTGACCACCACCGTAAGTCAAACTATCCTGAAACCCTCCCGAGGCGATGTTGTTGTCACTGTTAGTTGTTCCTGCCAGCCACACATTTCCCGCAGAATCGGTGGCCACGCTGAAACCAAAATCGTCATACTGTCCACCATAGTAAGTAGCCCAAAGGCGGTTGCCGCCCCCATCAAATTTTACAAGAAAGGCATCCCCACCATTCAATGTACTACCGCCTCCGTAAGTATTCTGAAATCCTCCTGAGGCGATGTTGGTATTGCTGGCAGTTGTTCCTGCCAGGTACACATTACCTGAAGCATCTGTGGCTATACCATATCCTGATTCATTATACAACCCCCCGTAGTAAGTAGCCCAGAGGCGGTTGCCATAGGCATCAAACTTAACAAGGAATGCATCATTGGTTCCACCGAAATTAGTCTGAAACCCTGCCCAAGCAATGCCACTATAGCTATTGGTAGTTCCTGCCAGGTAGACATTACCTGAAGCATCTGTCGCTACACTATTTGCTGATTCATTACCAGCTCCACCATAGTAAGTAGCCCAAAGGCGGTTGCCATAGGCATCAAATTTTACAAGAAAGGCATCCCCACCAGCCAATACACTCGATTCGTGATAATATGAAAATCCCGCACCGCCTCCGTAAGTATTCTGAAACCCTCTCGAGGCGATGCCGGTGGAATCGGCAGTACCTCCTGCAAGAAAAATATTACCCGCAGCATCGGTGGCAATGCTGGAACCAAAAGTACCAAGCGCTCCCCCGTAATAAGTAGCCCAAAGGCGGTTACCGGCACTATCAAATTTTACCAGGAATGCATTACCGTTTTTCCCTCCTAAAGAATCCTGAAACCCTCCGGAGGCAAGGTTGGTGGAGCTGTCCGTCTGTCCGGCAAGATACACATTCCCAGAAGCATCAGTGGCAACGCTGAAACCAAAAGTAGAAGTACCAAGGGTTCCCCCGTAATAAGTAGCCCACAGGCGGTTGCCACCGGCATCAAATTTTACAAGGAATGCATCCGAAAACCGTCCTAAAGTATCCTGAAATCCTCTCCAGGCGATGCTGTCGGTACTGGCAGTGGTACCTGCCATATACACATTTCCTGAAGCATCGGTAGCAACGCTGTTACTCGTTGCACCTTTCGCTCCTCCGTAATAAGTAGCCCAGAAGCGGGTGTTTTGCGCAAATACAAATTGCGGGATGAACAATAACTTTAAAAATGTCGCTGCTATAGCGAATGTAAGTAATTTATTTTTCATTGGTTTTAAATTTAACTCCGAAATTGATCGGGCTTGAAACCGGGGATTGCTTTGTACCTCGCAATGACGACCAACTTCAATGATTGTTTTTTTATTCCTTCACAAATCTCCCTACCCATCTTCCGTTTTGATTTTCTACACGCACGAAATAAATACCAGCAGGAAAGGGTTTGCAGTTTATTATTTCGGATTGACGGCTTATTTCTTCCGTATATATTATTTCTCCGATTATATTAAAGATGGTTAGCTTCGCTTTTCCGGTTTCTGATTTCCAGTTTCCACTTATCAATAATTCATCTGCGGCAGGGTTGGGAAAGAGCCTCACCCCAGACCCCGCTCCAAAAGAGAGTGGAGAAATATCAGTAAGGATATTAATACCTGCTGAAATCTTGCAGGAGCCATTTGAGACTTCTGCATTATAATAATTATAAATGCCGGTGTGAGTAATAACAAGGAATGTATCTGTTGCTCCCGGAATAAGTGTATGATCATAATACCATTGATAAGAAGTGTATGTGGTATCCGTACTGCAAAACAACGTATCATGATGCTGTGTTATTACAGGTGTTGGCGGAGCAGCAAGCACTTTGAGAAAATTGAAAGAAGACATAAGCGTGTCGCTGTAGTAGGAATTGAAAGCAATAAGTGTAGTATTAAAAGTGCCTGCCGAATCATAACATATACCCTGAGGATTTTGAATTGTGCTTGACGAAGGAGTGCCCCCGTGGAAACTCCATTTCCATGAAGTGGCATTGGTGCTGAGATCAGTATAATTAATACATTGACCGGAACAGAATGTCGAGTCACTTGATTGAAAATTAGCAACAGGTGGAATAAGGGTGCATGAAGTAAATTTTATCAGGACAGCATCATAAGTTCCACCACCATAAGTATTCTGAAAGCCGCCTGAGGCAATGCCGGTCGTGTCAAATACGCCAGTTGATGCCAAATACACATTTCCGGTATTATCTAAAGCAACACTACCTTCGTTAATTTGACCTGTCTGTTCGGGTGGTCCATAATAAGTAGCGCAGAGGCGGTTGCCGCTGGCATCAAACTTCACAAGGAAGTAGTTAGCACCTTGCCCTCCCCCTGCCAAAGTATCCTGAAAACCTCCGAAGGCGATGTTGTCGAGGCTGGCGGTTACTCCTTCCAGGTACACATTACCTGAAGCATCTGTGGCTATACCATTTCCTGATTCATCATACTCCCCCCCGTAGTAAGTAGCCCAGAGGCGATTGCCATTGGCATCAAATTTTACAAGNNTCAAATTTTACAAGGAAGGCATCCATGCCTCCTCCTAAAATATCCTGAAACCCTCCCGATGCTAAACCCGTGTCTCCGGTCGTTCCTGCCAGATATACATTTCCGGAGTCATCGCTGACTATGCCATTACCATAATTATTTCCAAATTGATTACCTCCACTTCCTCCGTAATAAGTAGCCCAGAGGCGGTTGCCGGCACCATCAAATTTTACAACGAATGCATCCTGTCCTCCTGCCAAAGTATCCTGAAATCCTCCCGGAGAGGCGATCCCTGTGTGGTCGGAGGTTGTTCCTGCTATATACACATTTCCCCCAGCATCGGTGACAATGCCGGAAACATTAGTGCCAGCAAAGAAGCCGGCTCCTACTCCATCTCCATAGTAAGTAGCCCAGAGGCGCTTGCCATTGGCATCAAATTTTACAAGGAATGCATCACCACCATATACATTACCACTACCGTAAGTTTTCTGAAATCCTCCGGGGGAGGCAATGCCGGTGGTGTCGTAGGTTTTTCCTGCAAGGTACACATTACCTGCAGCATCGGTGGCCACACTACTGCCTTCCGTAGCAGGAACACGATTAGTATCTGCTCCATAGTAATAAGTAGCCCACAGGCGGTGGCCGGAGGAATCAAATTTTACAAGGAACGCAGCGCTTCCCCCTATTGACGTGTTCAAAAACCCTCCCAAGGCGATGTGGTTAGTATCTTCGGTTGATCCTGCCAGATAAACATTCCCCGCAGCATCGGTCGCAACGCTGTTACCAGAATTACCGCCTTGTCTTCCATAATAAGTAGCCCAGATACGGTTGCCGGAAGCATTAAATTTTACAAGGAATGCATCCGAATTTCCCCCGAAAGTATTCTGAAACCCTCTTGAGGCAATGCCGGAATCGGAATCAGTAGTTCCTGCCATATACACATTTCCTGAAGCATCGGTTGCTACGCTATTACCATGATCATCATTATGTCCACCATAGTAAGTAGCCCAGATGCGTGAGTTCTGCGCTGAGGCATATTGAGGGATGAATAATAATTTAAAAAATGCCGCTGCGAGAACGAAAGTGAGTAATTGTTTTTTCATATTACTTTTGGTTTTAAATTTTTCATTTTAATTTTGGATTGACTGGCATGAGTGGAAAGTCAATTAAATATTCCGAAGAGTCGTTAATCTGTGCGGAAGAGTTAATCGGATAAGCGGAAGATGAACTTACATCAAAGGAAAAAATATATGAAAAAGAGAAAAAAAAGGATTGCGGATTAAATCCGCAATCCTTTACATCTCTTCCATAAAATGTCGTTAAATGGCTTTTACAGGCGCATTGCTGCGTTATCT
>PLYJ01000109.1 GCA_003151745.1 Bacteroidota bacterium | reverse complement strand
TTCAAATGAAATTTAAACAGTTTCTAAGTAAAGTAAATACTATTCGTTTTTTTATTCCTCATGTAATCATACCTTTGCCCGCCATTTTCAAAAATTGAAGCTACACGAGCATAAAGTAACTGCTGCGGCGTTACTTGTAACGATTGGAATTATATACGGAGACATCGGAACCTCTCCGTTATACGTGCTTAGGGCTATTGTGGGCAAGCAGGTCATTTCCACCGACCTTATTTTTGGCGGCATCTCCTGCATTTTCTGGACGCTCACCATTCAGACTACCATAAAATATGTGTGGATTACGCTGAAAGCGGATAACAAAGGTGAAGGAGGAATTTTTTCTCTGTATGCTCTTGTGCGCCGCACGAAGTCGCGCTGGCTGGTGTGGCCTGCCATGATCGGCGGGGCAGCCTTGCTGGCTGACGGTATCATCACCCCTCCCATTTCTGTTGCTTCTGCGGTAGAAGGATTAAGGGAACGCTATGATTCATTACAAACCATTCCTATTATTCTAATAATACTCACGGCCTTATTTATTATACAACAGTTTGGAACAAAGTTAGTAGGCAACTTCTTTGGACCGTTTATGGTTTTATGGTTTCTCATGATTGGTGTTCTTGGATTTGCACAACTCGTTCACACGCCTGAAATATTAAAAGCCATCAATCCGTATTATGCCATTAACCTGCTCACCAACGTGAAGGGTGGGTTCTGGCTATTGGGCGCTGTGTTCCTTTGCACTACAGGGGCAGAAGCGCTATATAGTGATCTTGGGCACTGTGGGCGAAAAAATATCCGAATTACATGGGGATTCGTAAAAGTGATGCTGCTGCTCAATTATTTTGGACAAGGCGCATGGCTCATCAACAGGGCGGGAACAACGCTTAACGGCGACAATCCTTTTTATAGCCTCGTGCCACAATGGTTTCTTATTCCAAGTATTGTCATCGCCACAGGCGCAGCCATTGTTGCCAGCCAGGCATTGATCAGCGGGTCTTTCACGCTCATCAACGAAGCCATCCGGCTTAACTTCTGGCCTAAGGTGAGAATTGTTTATCCGACTACTATTCGTGGTCAGCTATATATACCATCTGTTAACTGGCTTTTGTGGGCAGGTTGTATTGGCATTACACTTTACTTCCAGGAATCAAGCCACATGGAAGCCGCTTACGGGCTTGCCATTATTATTACGATGTTAAGCACCACTACATTGCTTTCATACTATTTATACCTGCGCAGGAATTCTATACTGCTTATTGTCGCCACTTTATCGTTATTCCTCATTGTTGAGTTGTCATTTCTTGTTGCAAACCTCAATAAATTCCAGCATGGCGGCTGGCTTACGATGCTTATTGCTTTGATCATTATCTCATTGATGAATTCGTGGTACCAGTCACGGAAGATTCGTAACAGGTTTGTTGATTTTGTTAAGCTGAAAGACTATTTAAGTCTGCTCACCGGGTTGAGCCATGATTTCTCGATACCTAAATATTCAACCCACCTGGTTTACCTCACCAGCGCTAACAATGCAGATGAAATTGAAGCCACTGCCATGTACAGTATTTTACAGAAGCAACCCAAGCGTGCTGATATGTATTGGTTTGTGCATGTGGATGTGCTGGATGAGCCATACACCATGGAATACAAGGTGATCGAAATTGTGAAAGGTAATATTATCCGTATTGATTTCCGTTTAGGGTTTCGTGTGGAACCACGCATTAACCTCATGTTCCGTAAAGTGGTTGAAGACCTGGTTCGCAATTTAGAAGTGGACATTACAAGTCGTTATGATTCATTGAGCCGCAAGAATCTGATCGGTGATTTCCGTTTCGTGGTAATGGAAAAATATATATCTTATGATTACGAGCTTCCATTCTATGAAAAGATATTTCTCGACATTTATTTCTTCTTCAAAAATATCAGCCTGAGCGAAGAGCGTGCCTTCGGATTAGATACCAGTTCTGTGATTGTAGAAAAAGTGCCTTTGATGATGAACGCAGTAAAAGAAGTAGCCCTGAAAAGAATAAGATAGTTAACCGGATTTAAGATCTATGGTGTATGTTATGCGTAACCTTAAACTTTAAACTTAACCATGTCTAAAAAATCCAAAACAGCCAAAGAATCAATAGCCATGCTCACGGAGATCGTGCTGCCTAACGATACGAACTCTCTTGGAAACCTGATGGGAGGACGACTGCTGCATTGGATGGATATAGCATCTGCCATCTCTGCACAGCGACATTGCGGCAGGGTGGTAGTGACCGCTTCTGTGAACAATGTATCCTTTAACCAGCCTATCCGCTTGGGAGAAATTTTAACGCTGCAGGCAAAGGTTTCACGCGCTTTTACTTCTTCTATGGAAATTTTTATTGATGTATGGGTTGAAAATACATCAACGGGTGAAAAGAAAAAATGCAACGAGGCGATATATACATTTGTTGCCGTTGACCAGCAGGGGCGGCCTATTGATGTGCCTGAGTTGATTCCTGAAACGGATGAAGAAAAAAAGCGTTTTGAAGGCGCTCTTCGCAGACGCCAGCTTAGCTTAATACTTGCCGGCAAAATGAAACCCCATGATGCTACCGAGTTGAAAGCTCTTTTTATTTGATCTGCGAAATACGAATCTGTACGAATTTACGAATTGAATACTCTGCTTTTGTAGCAACAAATAATCGTAGAAGCAATTCGTAAATTCGTATTAATTTGTATTCGCAGATAGAAAGTTTTCGTCAATCTCCTTCATACATTTAAAATGTCCTTTCGGGCATTTATCAAAACCCAGCTTTGAACAAGGGCGGCAGGAAAGATTTTTTACTTCCACAATCTTTGAATTCGCATCAGACAAATAAGGCGACATGCCAAACGCAGGTATCGTGTTTCCCCAGACAGAGATAATTTCCTTTTTGAATGCTGCTGCAATGTGCATAAGCCCTGTGTCATGCGTGATGATTTTTGTTGCATGTTTTACCAAAGCAGCCGATTCATTTAGAGCGTATTTTCCACAAGCACTGTAAATGTTGCTTCCAATTGCTTTTGCAATTGTGTCTGCCCGATCTGCATCTTCTTCCCCTCCGAGAAGAACGATAGGCTGAGCGGTTTTCTTACAAATAGAAATTATTTTTTCTGTTGGCAATCGTTTGGTGGCATGTTTAGCGCCTATCGCAAAGCCAATGTAACCTGCCTTGTGCGAGTCAGGAAGCTGTTGCAGAACTTTTTCATCATCAATAGTAATAAAATAGTCAAGGCCTTTATCGTCATTCATAACACCGAATGATTTCAAAGTGTCCATATAGCGGTCAACAATATGCACCTGCGGAAGGGGGTTAACCTTGAAGTTTACGACCATCCACTTTTCAAAATTGATTTTATCGAATGAAAAACTCTTTCCTCCTAAAAGTGTTTTCACTATAAAAGTTCGCAGGTTGTTATGAAGGTCTATCAGGTAATCATAGTCTTCTTTTTTAAGCAGGCGAATGATGGAAGAAAGGCTGTCTTCTATGAAAAACTTTCTATCAATATAAGGATTGTGTTTTATGACAGGAGAGAAGGCCTTCTTCGTGAAATAGTGAACTTCAGCATCTTTTATCTGCTGCTTCAGGCAACGCACTACAGGCGTAGTGAGTACAACATCGCCGATGGAAGAAAAACGAAGAATGAGAAACTTAGGCATTATCTACGAATACAAATGGGTACGAATTTACGAATTACGAATTAGCAAGCACTCTGTTCATAGATTCGTATAGATATGTATTCGTAGATTTGTCCCGTGATTTTAACAGATACACATACGCACCTTTATGCCGAAGAATTTTCTTCTGATCGTGATTTGCTAATCAGCGAAGCGATAGAGAAAGGCGTGCAGCGGTTCTTTCTTCCCAACATTGACAGCTCTTCAGTTGATGGCATGAATGCCCTAACGAAAAAATATCCAAATAATTGTTTCCCCATGATGGGGTTGCATCCATGCTCTGTTAAAGAAAATTGGAAGGATGAATTGGCATTAGTAGAGAAGCTATCAGGTGAACAAAAGTTTGCAGGGGTAGGAGAGATCGGCATTGATCTTTATTGGGATAAAACATTTGTGAAAGAACAGGAAGAAGTTTTCAGAAGACAAATAAAATTAGCCAACCAGCATAAGCTCCCCATCATTATTCATTCAAGAGAATCGTTTGAAGAAATTTACAATATTCTTCTTGACTCAAAGAAAGGCAGCCCCTGCGGCATCTTTCATTGCTTCACAGGAAACGCTGACCAGGCAGGACGTGCCATTGATCTTGGCTTTTATCTTGGCATTGGCGGAGTAGTAACTTTCAAAAACTCCGGTCTCGATAAAACGCTTGCTGAAATTGACCTTCAACATATCGTTCTTGAAACAGATGCTCCGTATCTTGCGCCTGTTCCCTTTCGCGGAAAAAGAAATCAGCCTGCTTATATCGTAAAGGTGGCAGAAAAAATAGCGTTGATAAAGAATATCACTATTGAAGAAGTGGCAAACATAACGACAGAAAATTCAAGAAAGATTTTCGCTATATAATTCTAAACACCAAAACCAAGTGACTTCATTTTTCAAACCCTTTTTAATATTTATCTCGGCAATCATTGTGCTCATTGTTATTCTGTCAAAAACCACTCTTTCGGTTTATATAAACTCTGTGACATGGTGCATTCTCGCATATTTTATTTTGCTTACCATAGGCTTTCATTATGGGTTGTTGCTGGCTTCCAAGGGGAATCCACAGCAATTCATACGCTACTACATGGGAGCAACCTCATTTAAATTACTTATTCATTTAGGCGTAATTATTGTCTATTGCCTGTTTCACAGAAGCGAAGCGGTGCGGTTTATTATTTCCTTTTTCATTTTTTACCTTGCATTTACAGTCTTTGAGGTAATAGCTATTAAGAAAAGCTTCAAAAAATGATAGTTCGGAGGCCACTCCAGCTTGAAAACTTTTATTTTTTCATTGTACTATTATTTATCCCTTATATTTGCACTTCCCTCCTGTTATTTAAATAATCAGTTTTTATTTAATAAAAAAATAAATTGTCTTCATCGCCTATGAAATTAGTTGTGCCCGTTTTAATTGGTTTGTTGTTTTCTTTTACTGCTATTGCGCAGTACAAGCATTGTTATACTACAGAAGTTTATAATAAATTAATACAACAACATCCTGAAGTGTTGCAGGTGCAGGCACAACTTGAGGCATTTACAAAACAATATACCGCTAATCAAAAAGAGAGCCGGACAGCTTCGACGATATATATTATCCCCATTGTATTTCACATCATACATAATTACGGACCGGAAGATATTTCGGACGCACAGGTGCTGGACGAAGTGCGCATCCTGAATCTTGATTATCGAAATATTGACTCCGATACAGGAGATGTTATTCCTTTATATAAACCAATTGCTGCAGATTGCGACATAGAATTCAGGCTTGCCAATAAAGACCCTAACGGAAATTGTACCAACGGCATTGACCGTGTCGTTTCTCCGCTTACATATAATGCTGATGATAATTCAAAATTGGATCCCTGGCCTGCTAATAAATACCTGAACGTGTGGGTTGTGAGTTCCCTTTCTGAAGCCGGTGCCGCTGCTTACGCTTATCTTCCGGGCACAGCACCGGGAAATATAGATGGGGTTATAGTGCTTCATAATTATGTGGGAAGCATTGGCACAGCAAACCCCATAACATCACGCACCGTAACTCATGAAATAGGGCATTTCTTTAATCTGTACCACCCATGGGGACCTACCAATAGCCCCGGAGTATCTTGCGGTGATGATTATGTGGATGATACACCGGAAACAGCAGGCTGGGATTATTGCGATCTCAGCGGACTTGATTGTATAGGCACTGTTGACAATGTTCAGAACTACATGGAATATTCCTTTTGCAGCAACATGTTTACCCAGGGACAAAAGACGCGTATGCTTGCTGCTATGAATTCTTTCACTTCGGGAAGAAATAATTTATGGACAACGGCTAATGCAATTGCAACGGGGATTAACAATCTTGTTCCAAATGCCTGCGCACCAAAAGCCGACTTCCTTAACAGCCCTACCCTGGTTTGTTCCGAAATGCCGGTTCAATATAGTAATCTTTCTTGGAACGGGCAGCCAACTTCGTGGAACTGGAATTTTCCGGGCGGTACCCCATCCACATCTACAGATTCAATGCCTGTTGTGCATTACAACACACCCGGCAATTATAATGCTACACTCACGGTTAGCAATGCAAGCGGATCGAATAGCATTACAAAAAATTCATCCATCTATGTAAGCGGCTCGCCTGAAAACAGCGCTCCATATTACCAAAGTTTTGAAACAGCTTCCAGCTTTCCCGGCAGCGATGGTATCGTTATTAGCCCTGACAATGGGGTAGCGTGGGTGCGCACAACCAATGCCGGCAGTTCAGGAACCGCTTCCATTATGATCCGCAACTACAGTGGTAACTCAAGCGGTCAGATAGATTCATACGTTTTTCCGGCTGTTAATATTTCACACATCACTCAGTCCACACTTACTTTTAAAGTAGCGAATGCCCAGCATAATGCTAATTCAGCTGACAGGCTAAGGGTGTATATATCTACTAACTGTGGATCATCATGGTACTTGAAATACAGCAAAAGCGGCGCCGCACTTGCCACTGCAGGGGTTGTAGGGTCAAACTTTGTTCCTAATTCAAGTCAGTGGAGGTTAGAAACCATAAATCTTGCTACTTTTACAGGTACTTCCAACCTGCGAATTAAGTTTGAGAACACCAGCGACACTGGCAACAACACCTATATTGATGAAGTCAATATTACCGGTGTAGTTGGTTTAGATGAACTTAATCCCGCCAGTCTTAACTTTGATATTTATCCCAATCCGTCTCATGGAGAATCTACCATAAATTTTGATCTGTTGAAGGAGGGAAATGCCCAAATACATATATTGGACATCATGGGACGCGAGGTCAATCAATTAGCCGATTCCCGGTTGAATGCAGGTTCGCATCAATTCAATATCAACAATGATAATTTTGCAAAAGGAATTTATTTTGTTGAACTGATCGTTGATGGAAACCGCGCTGTAAGAAAATGGATGGTGGAATAAAGGATTTTTCCCTCTTAACAAAAAAGCTCTTCTTAAACGAAGGGCTTTTTTTATTTAACTGATATGCCTTAAAGGATTATTATTCCATGCATGTTATTTGCAAAAAAGATTCGCAAATATGAATTTGGTTTCTTATTTAAGGACAGCTACCCGTTTCGTTTCGGAACCCATCGGAATTTCTACGGTCACTAAATAAATTCCATTATCAACGCTGTTGCCGGAATTGTCATTAACGCTCCATGTGAAGTTGTGCATGCCCTGATTAAGATTTGGCAGATAACGGTTTGTTATTTGCCTTCCTGTTACATCATAAATCTTAACTGATACATTTTCTGATTGAGAAAGAGAAAACGAAATAGTAGCGGATTGCGAAGTTGGATTGGGGCTTATCTGAAATTCTGATAAGGGATTATTTTTTTCTTCAATCCCAATTACAGCGCTTAATTTCACTACCCAAAAATCGTTGGTATTATTGTGATTTCCTATAACATCCCCGTCAATTGAATTAGATGTACCCGTAACAATAAACCCGCCATCGCTTGTTTGCTGAAGGGATTGTGCATTATCAACTCCTGAACCGCCCAATGATTTTTCCATTTGTATATTTCCTGTTGCATCTAATTTTACGATCCAGTAATCATAATCGCCGTGATTCAGCGTTATATCTCCGTCAAGTGAATGGGAGCCGCCTGCAACAATATACCCTCCATCATTTGTTTGTTGAATGGAGTATGCTTCATCTGCGCCTGATCCGCCTAAAGTTTTCTGCCAGCTAATATTACCCGAAGTATCCAATTTTACCACCCAGTAATCATCTAAACCATGATTTCCGGTAATATCACTATCTGTTGAATTAGTATAACCTGCAACAATATATCCGCCATCCAAAGTTTGCTGAACGGATTGTGCATAATCATCCCCGCTGCCACCATACGATTTCTCCCATTGAAGATTTCCTAAACTATCTGCTTTTACTACCCACATATCACGGGAGCCATGATTACCTGTAACTTCACTATCCGTTGAATTAGAAAATCCGGCAATAATATATCCCTTATCAGTAGTTTGCTGAATGGAATACGCAGCATCTTCACCTGTCCCTCCGTAAGATTGTTGCCATATAAGATCTCCGTCATCATCTATTTTCGCTATCCACATATCACCGGGCCCGCCATAATACTTTGTCACCTGGCCGGTACCTGCACCAGACTCTCCTGCTACAATATATCCTCCATCCAAGGTTTGCTGTATAGCATAAGCGTAATCATTTCTTACACTTCCAAATGGTTTCGCCCAGCTTATGGTTCCTGTTCCGGTCAATTTTACCACCCAAAAATCATAACCGCCATGATAATATGAGACTTCCCCATTCTCTGAACCCGTATATCCTGCAACAATATACCCTCCGTCACTCGTTTGCTGAATAGAAGTTGCCTTATTTATACTTGACCCGCCCAATGAAACCTGCCATATTAAAGCTCCTGAATTACTCAGCTTTGCCACCCAGTAATCATAGCTGCCATGATTTCCTGTTACATCGCCGGAGTCTGAAGCAGATGCCCCCGCAACTATATATCCTCCATCGGAAGTTTGTTTAATAGAATATGCCTCATCATCACCTCTGCCACCTAATGATTTCTGCCATTCCATAAAAGTTGCAAGTTGTGCACTGCAATAAAAAGAACAGGAGGTGATAAACAAAAAAACAAGTAGTGTTTTTTTCATATAGTGTGGTTTAAAAATTGCGGAACATTGCTTTAAACATCCTGCAAATTAAGGCAAAAAAGCCCTAATTACCAATATTGACAAGGCAAACGACAATAATTGATATATAATCAGGCGCGTCAATAAGTTTCGTCGCTAAAAGGCAAATGCTTACAAAACTTGTTAGTACTATTTCACATCAAATATGAAATGTAGTCCCGGGCAAACTGTACTCGGCTTGACGCGGGTATTGGTTTACTTGGCTTCGCAAATATACATTTTCATAATCGGAACATACCGGAGGCGTTGTATCGTGCTGTGGTTGGTGGTTATAGCCCGACAGGACTGCACCGGACGAAGAACTTTCTTCACTGAACGTTTTCGGCAAATTGCCGAAACCTACCCTGTGCTAACTCATTTTCGGCAATTTTCCGAAAACTACATTCTGACTTAGCGCACACACTCGGCCACATGGTATATTTTGAGCGATTCGCCCGATTTGGGCTTGTTTCGTTAGATTATTCATCTGACTACATGCCCAACGGCATTAAAAACGTCCCCGAATATGCGCGGTTTCTTCTAGGTTTCTTGTTCTTCTTCAGTTTTTTAAAAAGCGACCGCGAAACGGGCGGTGTGTTTTTCACAGAGCTGAATGTTTTCTATGCGGTTCGTCACACATTTCATAACGAAAGTATTCCGTTAATATGAATTTTTCAACAATCAACCTTCTGCAGCAAACTCTATACACGCCATGAGGGCTGCCATTTAATTCCCCTCAGAAATCATTTCTTGGCGGCACAAAAACCCTTCAAAAGATAGCGCGAATGATGAAAGTCATCATAGTACGTGATAGAAGTCATGTCGGAATAAATTAGGTTAGAATACTTTTGGTATGGATAAAATTTATGACGGCTCCGATAAAAATCAATGCGGTAAAACGAATATTGGTTCCTATAATTTTTTTGTGAGTGTAGATAATGCTTTAGTTTATGCTGCTGCACCGGCAAAATCTAGTGGCTTTTCAAGCTCAACAAACAGACTGTCCCCTGCTTTTCTGATTTAGAATGAATATCGAGGAATGATTTTAAAAAATTAATTGATATGCGGTGAAGAAGCTTTTAATATTTATCACCTTATTCGTTATTTTCATCCTCTATTCTGCCATCGTTTACACATCAGGAACACAGGGCGTTGCTGCCAATGAAAAAGCTACAGAAGGTAAATTGATTTTTCAAAAATATAATTGTACGGCTTGTCATCAGTTATACGGCTTAGGAGGTTATCTAGGCACCGATTTAACTTCCCTCATTTCGCAGCATGGAAAGGGCGAGTTATATGCAAAAGCAATCCTTAAAACAGGGACTCCTCGTATGCCGGATTTTCATTTGAAAGATGAGGAAATTGATGCTTTAATCGAATTTTTGAAATACGTGGATACAACAACGATAACTTATAAAAACAAAATCTGATTTATGAAATCAAAAAGAAATAAAAGATCGTGGGCAGAACCATACAAAATAAAGATGGTGGAACTTCTGCGGATGACCACTCGTGAAGAAAGAAAAAAAGCGTTGGAATATGCAGGGTACAACACCTTTTTATTAAAATCGAAGGATGTTTATATTGATCTGCTCACAGACAGTGGTACCTCGGCTATGAGTGATCGCCAATGGGCAGGTATGATGCTGGGTGACGAGGCGTATGCGGGGAGCGAAAATTTTTATCACTTCGAATCAGCAGTGCATGAAAATTACGGTTATAAATATGTGGTGCCAACACACCAGGGGCGTGGTGCAGAAAACATCGTTTCGAAGATCATGATTAAGCCGGGTGACATTATTCCCGGCAACATGTATTTCACAACAACACGTTTACACCAGGAATTAGCAGGCGGCACCTTTGTTGACATCATCATAGATGAAGCTCATGATTCACAGAGCAAACATCCTTTCAAAGGGAATGGGAATCTTACTAAACTCGAAAGCCTGATTAAAATCTATGGTTCAAAGAAGATTCCATATATATCTATTGCCACTTCGGTAAACATGGCCGGTGGTCAGCCGATCTCCATTCAGAATCTTCGCGAAATTCGCAAACTTACTGAGAAGCATGACATCAAAGTCATACACGATATGACACGGGTAGCTGAGAACGCATGGTTCATCAAACAGCGTGAGAAGGGATACCAAAACAAGTCCGTTAAATCTATTGTAAAGGAAATATGCTCACTAACCGATGGTGCAACTATGAGCGCAAAAAAGGATGCGCTGGTTAACATTGGTGGATTTCTTGCGCTCAATGACAAAGCGTTATATGAAGAAGCGAGCAACATGGTAGTGGTATATGAAGGGTTGCATACCTATGGAGGACTTGCCGGGCGCGATCTGGAAGCAATGGCAATTGGCATTGGTGAATCCGTCAATGATGATCATATCCGTGCCCGTGTCGGGCAGGTAGAATACTTGGGTATGCAAATGCTGGAAGCTAAAATTCCGATTGTTCAACCTATCGGCGGTCATGGAATTTTTGTTGATGCGAAACGGTTTCTCCCTCATCTGAAGCAACTACAATTTCCTGCCCAGGCTCTTGCAGCAGAAATTTATCTCGATAGCGGTGTGCGTTCTATGGAAAGAGGAATAGTTTCCGCGGGAAGAAATAAGGATACGGGTGATCATTATTTCCCTGAGCTCGAGTTGGTACGGTTAACCATTCCACGAAGAGTATATACGCAGGCGCACATGGATGTTGTTGCCGAATCTTTGGAAGAAGTATTTCACAACAGGAAAAAGATTAAAGGATTCAAGATGGTTCACGAACCGAAGTATCTCCGGTTTTTCCAGGCAAGGTTTAAGAAACTTTAATTCATACAGGCTTTGTTGCATGAATAATGTTCAAAGTTTTGATGAAATTTCAAAGTTTTATCGCTTTTTTACTTGAATTGGATATAAAGAAATCAATACTACCTGCTGAAACCCTTGTCAATACTGAAAATATTCATGCAACAAAGCCATTCATACAGCTAATGTTTAAAACCATCATCGAGCCCTTCAAAATCAAGATGGTTGAGTCCATCAGTATGAGTACGGAGGAACAGCGAATGAAATTTCTGGAAGATGCTCACTACAATCCATTCCTCCTCAAAAGCGAGCAAGTCATCATTGATTTGCTGACAGACAGCGGCACTTCTGCCATGAGCAGTGAACAATGGGCAGCCATGATGAATGGTGACGAATCGTATGCAGGCGCTCGGAGTTGGGAGCGGTTTGAAAAGGCAGTACACGATCTGACCGGAATGCCTTACATCCTTCCAACTCACCAGGGAAGAGCGGCAGAACGAATTCTCTACGGGCATCTTGGTGGCGAAGGGAAACATTTTATCAGCAATACTCATTTTGATACCACGCGTGCGAACATAGAATATAGCGGGGCTGTTGCGCACGACATACCTATAATTGAAGCGAGGGACTTTTCCGCCCATCATCCATTCAAGGGAAATCTCGACACTATCCAGCTTGAACATCTCATTGGTAATCTTGGTGAAAAAAATATTGCGGGAGTTATCCTAACCGTCACCAATAACAGTGGTGGCGGACAGCCCGTGAGTATGAAAAATGCAAAAGATGTGCAGGCGATTTGTAAGCGTCATGGCATTCTCTTCATCCTGGATAGTTGCCGCGTTGCAGAGAACAGCTACTTTATTCATGAACGTGAAAAGGGTTATAAGGATAAATCATTTAAGGAAATTGCGCAGGAGATGTTCTCACTTGCCGATGCAACTGTGATGAGTGCCAAGAAAGATGGGCTGGTAAATATGGGCGGGTTTCTTGCCCTGCGAGACAAATCGCTTGCCGATGCCTGCACGCAACTGCTTATTATTACTGAAGGATACACTACCTACGGCGGTCTTTCAGGGCGGGATATGGAAGCTATTGCTGTCGGGTTAAAGGAAGTTTTTGAGCCTGACTACCTGCACTATCGCATAATCAGCACCAGGTATCTTGGTGAAAACATCCGCCACAAAGGGGTGCCAATTATTTATCCGGTTGGCGGACATGCTGTTTATATAGATGCAAAAGGATTATATCCGCACATTCACGTTCATCAATACCCCGGGCAAGCATTGGTCTGTGAGTTGTATCGCATTGGCGGAATACGGTGCGTAGAGATAGGTTCCGTGATGTTTGGCAAATATGACGAAGACGGAAAATTGATTCCCGCTCCGATTGAATTGGTTCGACTTGCCATACCCCGAAGGGTCTATACGCAAAGCCATATTGATTATGTGGTGGAAGTTTTTGATGAAATATTGCAAACAAAAGATGCTGTAAAAGGATTGCGTATAACTCATGAGCAGCATTTTCTAAGACACTTTACTGCACACTTTGAAAGGATAGAATAGTTCTTCTTTAACTAAAAAGGGAATGAGCAAAACGGTAAAAGGGTTTTTAATGCTTGCGCTGGCAATGCTGGTGATTGGCATTTTTTTCGGAGTAATAGGAGGATTTCAATACTTGTTTCCCACATGGTTGAAAGAGTGGCTTCCATTCACTAAAACACGCCCGCTGCACGTTTCATTAGTGATAAGCTGGATTTTTACTGCGGCAACGGCCGGCATTTATTATTACTTGCCTCGCATTACAGGCAAACCGCTGTTCTCTGAAAAATTGGCACGCTGGCATTTAATCATCTTATTGTTCAATACAGTTGCAATATTCATCTGCTACCTGCTCGGCTTATTCGGCGGAAGAGAATATCTCGAATTCCCGCCTCTGCTTGCTTTACCTGTCATCATCTATTGGGCACTGTTCATGATTAACTATTTCATGACCATTAGAAGAAAATTAGAACGCATACCCATTTATATATGGATGTGGACAACGGGGTTGATTTTCTTCTTCATCACTTTCTGCGAAGCATACCTTTGGCTCATTCCTTTCTTTCGCGATAACATTGTGCGCGATGTGACTGTGCAGTGGAAAGCAATGGGTTCCATGGTGGGGTCATGGAACATGATGGTTTATGGCACGGGGTTTTACGTGATGAAAAAAATTAGTGGTAATGATAATGTGAGCCGTTCACCGCTTACATACTTCTTTTATTTTCTTGGACTAATGAACCTTCTGTTTAACTGGGGACATCATACTTACATTGTTCCTGCTGCCAAATGGATTGGAACAGTAGCCTATATCATCAGCATGACTGAACTGGTGCTGTTAGGCAGCATTATCCTTAATTGGAGAAAGAGTTTGAATCAGGCGAGAAAACATTTTCACATTATATCCTATCATTTCCTCTTCGCCGCAGACATCTGGATTTTCCTGAACCTGTGCCTGGCAATCTGCATTTCCATTCCTTCCATTAATTATTATACACATGGCACTCATATCACTGTAGCCCATGCCATGGGTGCTACGATCGGCATCAATACCATGATATTGCTTGCGTCGCTTTATTTTATAGCTGAATCAAGTACGTGCAGGACTCATATACTATTACGACATAAGAAAAAAATCAAAGTAGGATTCTGGATTACCAACATTTCACTCTTGTTTTTCTGGCTTTCGCTTATCGGTTCAGGGATAGTAACGGCGATGGAAAAAGAAAAGGGAACGGCTTTTTCAGTGATGATGCTCAAACTCTCCACCTGGTTTCACGCTTTTGCCGGAGCAGGAGTAGGAATTTTTGCAGGGGTTATAGTTCTTTCAATTCCACTGTTTAACAACATTTACAGAAATGAGGTAAAATGATTAGGGTAGCAATTGAAAAGGAATAAGTTCAGACTTGTGAAACAGCTCCGCACGTGCGGGACCAAAGAATTTTCTTTCCAAATCCAAGTGTGTTGTCCGTCATCTTTATAAAGTCGGGTTCTATGGCCCAAAGAGAAGATGTGATAAAATGAGCAACAGGAAATTTTTTCATATATAATCTTTTCGCCTCCTCAAATTCAACTTCTTTGGGTTGAAAGAATCTTCCTGTAAACTGTATGCCCTGTATTTTAGCAAGGCTTACATCTCCTGAAACTATAGTACCGGCTACAACAGGTTGTTTGAGGGCATCCTGTATATGCTTTGTTTCAGCTGCCGACATGAAGTAGAAGCTGCCATTTGCAGGATGAAACACATAGAATATATTACAGCAAAAGGGGAGATGTTCATCAGTAGTTGCAAGTGTCAGCAAGCGATGGCTGCCAATAAACTTTTCTATTCGTTCTTCAATAGGATTCATCTTTGCATTTTTTGAAGGATTATAACCAATGTTCTTTTTTATACCAGCTAATCGTTTCCCGCATTCCTGATTCAAGGTTATATTCAGGGGAAAAATTTAAATCGTTTTTTAATGGTGCTATTTCACATGACCAGTTGATGGCTTCAAACTCCTTTGCCCGTTCACGGTTGAAGGTGGCTGTGGTTCCAAGCAAGGAGGAAATCTTTTCAATGGAGAAGGCGATTGGTTTTATAAAGGAAGCAGGAATGACTACCCTGATTGTTTTTTTATGGAGGTTTCTCTTCGCCGCTTCGTTGAATGACCTGGTAGTATATACAGCTCCGTCTGAAATAAAATAGGCACGGCTGTAAAATTGCGACTCCAATGCTTTGAATACAGCTTTTGCCAGGTCACTCACATATATAAAGCTCAGGAGCTGATTCCTGGAGCCAATGTAAGGTTCTATCCCACGGTTAAGCACCTTGTATAAAACATAAAATTCATGATCATGCGGGCCATAGACGGCGGCGGGGCGAATAATAAGATAAGGAAAGTCCTTTAACGACTGCAGGTATTTTTCTGCATGAAGCTTACTTTCTCCATAAGAGGTGATAGGTTGAGGAGCGTCTGTATGCTTGATAGGCGAGCTGTCTTTGCCCGGGCCATAAGCTGTCAGGCTGCTTATATAAATGAATTTGCCGGTAATCGAATTGCTGCTAATGAGCGCGCTGACAAGATTTTTAGTGTATTGATAGTTGACGGTGAAGAAATCTTTAACGCTTCTTGCCTTGGTTATGCCGGCATTATGGATAACAAAGTCGAATCGTACCTGCTGATTTTTTAGATGTCGAAATTGTTCTGTGAGCTTTTCAGGATCATGAAAATCAAGCTCAACAAATTTTATGCGGCTGTCAGAAAGATATTTTCGGCTACTTGTTGAACGTACTCCTGCATGCACTTCATACCCCTGGCCCAACGCCTCTTTCACAAGGAAGCTGCCGATGAATCCGCTCGCCCCTGTGATAAGGATTTTTTTCATGTTATTGAGAAAGTATAAATCCTGTACTTCTTATATACTTTTGCACCGATATTAAGCAGCGCACGGTTCATCATTTGATTGTTTTCTAAAATCCACGATGCCTCTGCCCACTTAATATTCTTTCTTCTTGCGGTCTCTATGTTTCGTGCATAAAAACATGCATCTATGCCTGCCATACGGAACTCCGGTATAACTCCTAGAGTGATCGCGCGTAGTGTTTTGACTTTATTTTTATAATAAAGCAGCTTGAATAATCCGGTAGGGAACAGACGTCCGCGTTTCATTTTGATGAATATTTCATTCAAGTTGGGAATAGTAAGAGAAAATCCAATCGCTTTCCCGTTGTGCTCGGCGATGTAAGCAAAATCAATATCCACAATGGATTTCATATCTTCTGCAGCGAAGTCAAATTCTTCTTTTGTCATTGGCACAAAGCCCCAGTTCCTTTCCCATGCGGCATTATATACGTGATGCAGCTTTGCCACCTCCTGCTTAAACTTTTTCATATCGAGTTTGCGGATGGTTATACCATTCTTTTTTAAACGCTCTTCCAATTGTTTATGAATTCGCAGAACTTTTTCATCGCCACCTTGCGGAGTAAGACGATAAGCGAGCAAATCCATTTTTTTTATATACCCAAACTGTTCAAGGAAATCCCTATGATAATTTTTGTGATATGTCATCATGATTACAGGCGGTGTATCGAGTCCATCAATGAGAATACCGCACGTATCGTTGGTTGAAAAATTTACCGGACCAATGACTTCTTCAAATCCGTTTTTCTTTGCCCAATCATTAACCGTATTTAACAAGCTCTCCGCCACCTTGTAATCATCAATCACATCAAAGAAGCCAAAGAAACCATGTGATTCACCGGAGAATTTAAGGTAATTGCCATTTTTCACAACAGCCACTCTGCCCACTATCTTTCCGTCATCAATCGCAAAGAAAAATTCCGCCTTGGAATGTTTGAAGAAGGGATTCTTCTTTTGGTCGAATAATCTTTTCTGTGCTATGAAAAGTTCAGGCACATAGTTCGGATCTCCCTTATATAATTCGTGAGGGAAATCAATAAACCGGTTGATTTCACCCGTGGTCTCTGCCTTTTTAATATGAACGCCCATTGCTGTGTATTTCTTGCATTTCGAGAACTTTTTCTTCTCTTGCTGCTTTATAAATTTTCTCTATTGCTGTATCCATCTGGTCTTTAGTATGTGTTGCCATTATGGAAAGGCGGAGCAGCGATGAATCACCCGGCACTGCAGGAGAAACAACAGGATTTACAAACACCCCTTCTTTAAGCAGCCGGTTAGTGATGCGGAAAGTTGCCAGGTCATTGCGAATAAAGATCGGTATGATTGGCGTTGCGGATTTACCTAAATCGAAACCTATACTTTTCAATGAAAAGGTCATATAATGCATATTTTTCCAGAGGTTTTGAATTCGCTCGGGTTCGTTTTGGGTAATTTCAAGTGCTGCTAATGCAGCTCCTGCCGCCGATGGTGGAATGCTGGCGCTAAAAATTAATGAGCGTGCATGATGCTTAAGGTAATTGATGATATCAGCAGTACTTGCTATAAATCCGCCTAATGATGCAAGCGACTTGCTGAATGTTCCCATGATGAGGTCTACTTCTTTTGTGAGACCAAAATGAGCGGCAGAGCCTTCCCCATGTTTTCCCAACACGCCTAAGCTGTGCGCATCATCCACCATTACTGTGGCATGATACTTTTTTGCCAGTTCCACAATAGTAGGTAAGTCAGCCATGTCACCTTCCATGCTGAAAATTCCATCCACCACAATTAATTTAATGGCTTCTGGATTAATGCTACGGAGCTGGTGTTCCAATGCATGCATGTTATTGTGCTCATATTTGAAAGCCCTTGAAAAGGATAATCTGCTACCTTCGATAATGGAGGCATGGTTCATCTCATCCAGCAGGATGTAATCATTTCTTCCCGTCATTGAAGCCACCACACCAAGATTAGTCTGGTAACCTGTGCTGAAAACCAAAGCAGCTTCCTTGCCTGTGAAGTCAGCAAGCTTTTCTTCCAGTTCAATGTGCAATTTAGAAGTGCCGTTTAGAAAACGTGAACCGGAGCAACCGGTACCATATTTATCTATAGCTTTTTTGGCGGCTTCTTTTACCTTAGGGTGATTGGTCAGACCGAGGTAGCTGTTTGAACCAAACATCAGCACCCGTTTTCCATTAATCACTACTTCTGTATCGTAATTTTCCTCGATTGGGCGGAAGTAAGGATAAATGCCTGCCTGCTTTAACTCTGCCGGCACTTTAAACTTTTGCATCCTGTTGTGGAGGAGTGGTGAAATCATACTTTGTTTTTAGGTTAATTTTTTAAAGAACCCAAACTAACTGCCAGCAAGAAGATGCCCGCGATAAAGAACAGAGCCAGGTAGTAGAACCCGAATTGCGGGGTACTGAATTTTTTTCTGTCAAAATAAATAATGAATGCGGAAAGGAAAATGGATAGCATTATCCATATTACTCCGCCAATGATGATGCTTGTTTCCACAAACTTTGGGTTTTAATATTTAACGGCGCAAAGAAATCTAATCTCTTTGAATAAAAAGCTGACGCAAGTCATGAAGAGGATTACCTTTTCGTACTTTTCATCTTTAGTTTTGAACATTATTTTGAGCATAAAAAAGTGTTTTGTGTTTACTTATACTTCGAGTTTAATATTCTTCAGTAGTCGGGATACAACACGAAACGCCGGAATTCTAAACATCAAAATTTTTACATCTGCGCAAGCGAGTGCAATGCATCGGTATTCACGAGGGTAATCTGTTTATTGCCGGTTATTTTAATAATTCCCTGTTGGCGGAATGCTGAAAATGTTTTTGAAACCTGTTCTTTAGTAGTAAATGCCAGGTTGGCAATGTCTTTCCTGCTCAATGTTAAATTCAGTGTATTATCTTTTTCATCAGAACCATAAGCCTGTTGCATAATAAGTAATGCATAAGCAACCTTTCCGGGCACATTTAAACGAGCCAGCTTTGTACTTTTGATTATAGCATTCTGCAACTCTTCTTTATAATATTTTAAGAGACCAAGAGAGAGTTCAGGATAATGACGTATCAATTGATGAAAAGCGTTATAGTCCATGCAACATAGTACAGTATCATCAATAGCCATTGCAGACAACGTATACTCGCTATTTTTTTCAACGTCTTCGAAGCCAATAACATCACCTGATTTAGCAAAGCGGATAATCATTTCACGCCCCTTCTCGTCTGATGAATAGATTTTTATTTTTCCTGATTTGACAAAATAGATGTATGATGAAACTGTTCCCTCCATCACAATTCGCCGCCCTTTCAGGTAACCAATTACTTTTTTTGAAGAAGAAATAATCTCAAGGCATTCAGCCGGGCAATTCTTTAAGGCAGAGTGATCCTTCACTGCACAATCCCTGCACCGGGTATTTTTCTGTACACGAGATATTCTTCTTTGTAGATTCATTGAAAAGGGTATTATTTATATCCTTCAAAAGAATTCAAAAAAAGGGGAACAAAAAATGATATTTATCATGTTGCTGAGCAGCCGGATTTTTTTAACCGGATGTCATATTAAGCTAAGCTGGTTTTATTTGTAGAGTTTTACCGGTGAACGGGTTGATACTCCATTGATTTAAGAGCTATTTCAAAAGATGCCAGTTCATCTCCCATGTTATTAAGAAGCTGTTTTGCTTCTGTTTTCATGGACGGAATAAGCGCTTTGTAGTATTCAATTCCGTTAAGGAGGTTTTCTTTAAATGTATTGAAGTAACTTGTTTTGCGGGGGGTAAGAGTACTTATGCTTTTCTCAACATCCTTCTTCAAATAATCTATATATAACCGGAGTTCGTTAATGAACATGTGGGGGCGGGGTACTGCATTAAGAAGATTTGTCCTTCCATAAATATGATTGCTCATATCCTGCAGTGAAACTACTCGTGAGAAGTAAACAAGGTTGGGTCCTGGACAAATAGTGACCGCTTTGAGGTTATGAGGAGGGGTGAGATGGTTTTTAAGCATTGCTGTTGCACCTAAACCCTCACACAGGCAATCTCTCTCCGTGAGTTGCTGCACTTCAGCATCTAATAATTCGGGCGAAAGATTATTTTCCTTTAACTGCTTAATTTTTAAATTTTGATATTCCCTCGAAGAAGTGCAAATGGGCTCCGTTGTAAATTCCGTATCAAAAGACAGGAACTTTAAATAGCAAGGACTTCCCGGCCTTCCTTTTTTAATACGGCTTTTACGTTGCTCTTCTGAACTGCTCTTTCTGAAATTACTAAAAGGCATTCCAAGCGGAGAGGCATTACTCAGAAAATAATCTTCCTTCTGTGCTGTTGCTAATTTCTCAAGTGTTTCGTCATCCACATTGGTGACTTCCGGTACAAGCAAAAACGGGCTTCCCCATCCTGTGCCATCGAGGTTATAATACTCAAGAAGGAATTTATTTTCCGTCGCTGTGCCAATGCCACCTTGCACGGTTATTTTTAATTCAGGACGATTGGTAAAGACTTTCTTCCCTTTGGCTGCTAAGGCATCATTGCATATAGTGAGCAGTTCATCAAAAAGTGCGGCTCTCTTCAATTTAAATTCTTCTAAGATAGGTCCTAACAGCAACCCCTCTGTAGGAAAAGCATGCCCACCGCAATTTAGTCCGGATTCTATTCTGAATTCTGAAACCCACAAGCCCTTCTTTGCCAGGAACTTTCCTTGTATGATGGCAGAGCGGTAATCACTAACCTTTAGAATAATCTTTTTTACAAGATGACCATTGTCATCAGGCAAAAAATCAGGGAACGATTCGCAATAGGTGTAAAGCCGAGGGTTCATTCCGGCAGAAAATATCATGGAAGAAGAAAGCCCGCTCATTGCAAATCCTCTTAAAGCTGCCATTGCATCACAATATTCAACAGGCAATTTTTCACCCGATGGTGAATAATTGGGCCTGTCCAGCTTTGTCATGATGTTTACATCAATAGAGCCGGCAGTAATGTTATCCTTTAACCGGTTTTGCAACACTTCTTTCGCACGACCGGTTGCTCCTTCCATTTCACGATAAAGCTGCTTGAAGGCAGAATCATCGGGCAGCATTTCAAAATATTTTACAATGTCGTTTCCCTGCTCAAATGGCTCGCCTTTTAATTTCTCAACTTGTTTCTTTACTATCCTGTCGAGCAAATCAAGATAGGCAGTAATACGCGTGGCTCTGTGATCTTCATTGTTTAGGGTAATCGGAACATATTCCTCTTGCTCTTTGCTGCAATGCAGTTTACGCATGCGCTCCACCAGGGTATCCTCAATAATTGACACGACAGAAGAAATGCCATAACGCGCCACTTTAACCGGGGTGTCAATGGTGTATGCCAAACCCATTACAGGTATATGAAACGTATGAGGAAAGGAATAATTCATTAAGGACTATGGTTAATATGATTTTAAGATTACTGATGATAAATACACATCAACACTTTTTTATATATAAATAAATTTTAAACGCGGGCAAGATAATATTATAAGTCACTTTTGGAAATGACTTGAATCATGCTGATCCTGACAGATAACGTTAAACGGTCGTCATATCAGGTTCAACAACTATCACTCCCTTCACCGAGTTGCTGATGATGCAATAGCGCTTTGCTTTTGACAAAAGATTGTCAATTATAGCTTGTAATGGAAGCGCACCGAAAACAATATGAGGATAAAGAATGAATTTTGTTGCAGCGAAAGGGCCTGCACCTTCCTTCTCAATTTCCATGTTAACATTCAGGTGAAAGCTGCGGATGTCCACCTTCAGCAATTTGGCGAAATAAAAAAAAGTGGTAGTATAACACGACGATAACGATGCAGCCAGCAAATGTTCCGGTGACCAAGCAACATCTGTACCTCCAAATTCAATGGGGGCGGAAAACAACACAGGCATACAATTACCAGTCCTTACAATGCCGTTATGTGACTCTTCTTCCCATTTCAATGAAACGGCAAATTCGTGCTTTATCTTTGTTGCAACTTCCATAATAGTTTTTTTTCAAATTTCCGATGGAATGATGATTATTGGAATGACTTACATCATACAAAAGGGTGATACTAGTCACATCAATCAAACAATAGTGCTGAAAATCATCGTTTGGGGCTGATTCCTCCGTAATCTTGCATTCTGCAGCAATAAAAAGGACAGGCATTAAACTCCAAGAATTAATTCTGTTATTGTGCCATCAGGAATACCTTCCTGACGATTTTTTTATTCTTCAACAGGCTGTCACCTGAAAATTCCAAATAAGGATGGCATGTGTTTCACCACGACTTTATTTAATGCTTTCTCTGCTAAAGCTCTAAAGGCCGATTACCCAATGCACAAATCCAAAACAGGTTATAATGTGTCCTCCTCCTTATTCCGCAAGCACAGTGCCAACTCATTCAGCAATTACAGTCTTTTGTAGTTTCACTTTCAGACAATAGTGAAACAAATTACTCTGTAGGAGACCTATAAAAACTTGTTTAAGGAGAGCTTTGCAAAACAACC
>PLYJ01000012.1 GCA_003151745.1 Bacteroidota bacterium | reverse complement strand
GCAATTAGCGTGGTATCCTGGTACCATTGATATTAAGTATAAGAATGATCAATGCTGCAATAAAGCGTATCGTTCGATTTGGTAACGACAGGCATTGGCGGTGACGGAGAAACATGAATGAAATTATTTATTACAATGGTATCGCTGCCGGCTGCATTCGCTGCGACCAGTGTTACCGTATAAATGCCGGAATTTGGATAACATATCTGCTGCGGATTTTGGTCACTGCTTGATGAAGGTATGCCTCCGGGAAAGCTCCAATGCCAGGCAATAGGAGTACCGGCGCTCTTATCAGTAAAATTAACGCAACTGTTACTACATAATGATGTAGCGCTTGATTGGAAAGCAGCAGCCGGTGGAAGAGTAAGAATATTGATACCCACTGAAATCATACAGCCATTTGTATCTGTTACCGCTATATTATAATTACCATTATGAAGGGCTACATAAAAAGTGTCTGTAGCCCCTGGAACGATGGCCGTATCTGCATACCATTGATAGGAGGCATATACGGGATTGGTGCTGCAATAGAGTGTATCATTATTCTGTGTTATTACTGGTGTTGGCGGAGAGGCAAATACTTTGATGTAATTGATAAAATTAACCGTGTCGCTGCTGCTGCTATCAGAAGCTATAAGAGAAACATTATAAATACCCGATGAGGTGTAGCAAATGTTTTGCGGATTTGTATCCGAGCTGTAAGAAGGAATGCCACCAGGAAAACTCCATAGATAAGATGTAGCATTGAAAGAAAGATTTGTAAAGTTGATGCAATTGCCTGAACAAAAAGAAGTGCCGGAAGCCTGAAATGAAGGAACAGGAAGAATGACACAACCACTGTCAGGCGTATATTCCCAAAAGTCAGTATAAAATATACCTGTTGCAAAAGCATTCTGGCCGCCCAAGCCCATATATGCGTTATTGTTTATTACAAAACATATTGGTTCATCACGGCCAGCGCTTGGAAAGTTTGTTTTTTGCGACCACCCATTTGTTGCAGGATCATATTGCCATAAGTCAAAACCATAGCCACCGCCCATTTCTCCCATTCCAAAATACCCTTTATCACAAATTGAAAATGCAACAGCGTCGCAGCGCCCAGGGGCCGGTAAACTTGCTTTCTGTGACCAAGAATCAGTTACGCTGTTATATTGCCATAATAAGTTTGAAAATCCCTGAATATAGCCTCCAATGATGTAGCCATTATTCCCAATTACAAATGAATTTGCATCATCTATACCCACACCCGGTATGCTTGCTTTTCGCGTCCAGTTGTCAGCTACGGGATCATATTGCCATAGGTCGTTCGCTGCTCCGAGGTTGTTGCCAATAGAATCGCCTGTTCCAGCATAACCCATGTTGCCAATAGAAAAACCAACTGCAACAGTTCTTGGTCCACCTCCAAAATCAGCTTTTTGCAACCAACTATTTGCAGTAGGATCATACTCCCAAAAATCCTGAAAAACCAACATGTTATCCGTCGTGCTTCCTAATCCTGCATATCCTTTGTTTCCAATAGAAAATCCTATAGCACTCCACCTGGCCGCACCTCCGAAATCCGCTTTCTGAGTCCAACTATCACTCGACGGATCATATTCCCAAAAAGTTTTTATAACGCTGTCGGATGGATTCTGGCCGGTGCCAACATATCCTTTATTGAGAATAGAAAAAGAAAAAGGAAAATCTATAGAACTGCCGGAAAATGTTGCCTTGCTCGTCCAAAAATCAGCTTTAACAACTGATAATTGCGAAATAGAAAGCAGAAGAAGAAAGTAGATTTTTTTCATAATAATTCAGGACTATTGTTGTTGCCTAACATGCATTTAATTTAGATTGAAAGAAAGATCATTTTGTTTATATATAATATTCTCTAACATCAAGCCACAGACTTCGACAAGGACTCAGTCCAACGATTCGCAGATTGAAAACCTGTCGTTATGTATATGTTTTTTATTCTTTCACAAACTTCCTTACCAGGGCGCCTCTTGCACCCGCGACAGGCAGCCGGACAAAGTAAACACCGGCAGCAAGATTTTTGACATTGATAATTGCTGTGTTACTGCGGCTTACTCTCTCTTCCAGGATTATTTGCCCAAGCACATTATAAATATCTATTATCGTTTCTTTGGTAAACTTCAAACCACCAATCATCAACTGATCTCCTGCAGGATTAGGATACATATATACTATGTTATCTGAAGCATAATCCTGCAGACCAACAGCAAAGCCCGCTGAGCTATTACATCCAAACTCATTTGTTACCTCGACATGATAGCTTCCTCCCTGATTTGTAACATAAAAAGAATTTGTTGCCCCTGCAATAAGCGTGGTATCCTGGTACCATTGATAAGAAGTATATGAAGGATCAATGCTGCAATAAAGCGTATCGTTCGATTTGGTAACGACAGGCATTGGCGGTGACGGAGAAACATGAATGAAATTATTTATTACAATGGTATCGCTGCCGGCTGCATTCGCTGCAACCAGTGTTACTGTATATAGACCGGAATTTGGATAACATATCTGCTGTGGATCCTGATTACTGCTTGATGAAGGCATGCCTCCGGGAAAGCTCCAATGCCAGGCAATAGGAGTACCGGCGCTCTTGTCAGTAAAATTGACGCAACTGTTACTACATAATGATGTAGCGCCTGATTGGAAAGCAGCTGTCGGTGGAAGAGTAAGAATATTGATACCTACTGAAATCATACAGCCATTTGTATCTGTTACCGCTATATTATAGTTACCATTATGAAGAGCTACGTACAAAGTATCCGTGGCTCCTGGAACGAGCGCGGTATCTGAATACCATTGATATGAGGCATATACGGGATTAGTACTGCAAAACAGCGTGTCATGCGATTGTGTGATAACAGGAGTAGGCGGCGCGGGATAAATACCAATGGTAACTGTTGCCGTTGCACTGCCGCATACCGGGTTTGTTGCAGTCACTGTATAAGTAGTCGGTGCATATACCGTTGCCACAGGATTTGCAATCGTGGAATCGCTAAGGCCTGTTGTGGGTATCCATTTATAGGTTGTGCCCCCGGTTGCATGCAACTGAACGGAAGAACCGGAGCAAACTGAAGTGTCCGGAAATGCAGATGCAAGGGGACTTCCTGTGATATTTTCAACCGTGACGGTTGCCGTTTGTGTGCCGCCTCCATTGCCTGCTGTGCAGAGCGTGGCGACAATGGAAGAATCTATCACAACAACTGTATATACACCCGGCAATAAACCGGTGGCTGTTTGTGTAGTTTGCAAGGTAGGATTCCATGAGTATTTATAGGTACCGATTCCTCCTGATGGGATGACAGTAGCAGTACCTCTTCCTGATGAGCAGGTATCAGGAGTAGAAGAAACAACTAAATTAAAAACAGAGCCACAGGGATTATTGCATGACACTCCTTTCAACTGGAAAGAAGAAACAAAGCCATCGCCGCATACATACAATAAATTACCCGGAGCTAATTGAACATCGTAAACAGTGCCGGCTGTGTGAATGATGGATTGTAATGTATAAGTACTATCATATTTCATTACTGCATTCTGCAAGCCAACATATATATTATTGCACTCATCCACAGCAATTCCTCCCCAGGCACATAGAGAGGGTGATATGATAAGGCTGTCCAATATTGCCCCAGTATTTTTATTGAACCTTTTTATACACGAGCCGTCATACATATACAGATAGCAACCATTAACAGCCAAGCCGTTATAGCCACTCCCCCCATAGAAAATACCATGCGTGGAAGAATCATCTATCATGTATTGTACACTCCAGACTTCAATGAATTCATAGTGATCCCGTACTCTATAATCTATAGGAAGTAAGGTGCTCGCAGGGAATCTTACAAGAACATTTTCCTCGTCTGTTGAATCAGCCGTTGAATTAGCCCATCTTCTGCTCTGCGCTGTATAACCATTACCTGTATTATCAAGAGCCAAAACCCCGCCATCGTGGTAACAACAAGCGCCATATCCCAATCCAGGATATATCTTGGCACCGCTAAGAGTTGTAAGATTTGTGTCAATAGTGAAAATCTCTCTACCGCGAACATCCTGCCATCCTCCTGTAACCAAGTATAGTTGTTTGGTACAGTTATTATAACTAATCTTCCACATTTCATAGGTAGAGTCGTTACCAGGATACCATCCCACCTGGAAGCCATTAGCATTTAACTTAATTATTTCTGCACCACAAGGACAATGTACATAGACCGAGTCGGTAGGCCTCATACCTTCGCAAATGTAGCTGCTTCCGCTGATGCCGTCCACGGCATTATCACCACAAGGATTTCCGCCCATGGTATAATTAAACCAGAAAGGTGTGGTAGTATATATCCATTGCGTATTCCCTGACTTATCAAATTTTATTTCCTGGAAGGGGAAAGAACCGCCATAAGCATATACATCACCTGCAAAATCATAATCTAAAGAGTAGGCACGGTTGATGTTGCCGGGGTTAGAGAATGGAGGGAAGGTGGTCCAAGGGTCAATGACAGCCCCCATACCCCCCAAAGGGGGGATTTTGAACGATACTGTATTTCCTGATTTTGAATATGCTGATTCTATTTGCGTACCGTCTCCATAAGAAGTAATGGGTGCATGGTCAGTAATATTTCCAAAGGAAGTTTCAACAAGGAGGTTGCCTTGTTCATCCACCTTTAGCAAGTTTCCTTTTAAAGGAGTTACAGATTGTCCTTCATAAGAGGTGGTGATGTCCTGACCAGAATATTTCATCTTTATGACTGAGGCATCAGCGCCGGGATGAAGGATGATGGAGTATTTGATGCCAGTTTTATTTTCTGGGAATGTATATATAATGTCAATATTGGGATATATATTTTTGTATGTGATTTTGTTGTAAGCAAGCGCCTTTATAGTTGATTTGCCTGATTTATCATTTCTGTCGCCATAGGTATAATAATAAATAACAGGGTCTTCGGCAATGACTTCTGGATCAGGATTCGCACCTTGCCAATCCATACTGACAAGATGAAATATTTTTTTTGAAGCATTATGCGCCTCCTCTTCTCCTTCTTCTATTGGTGAGGCATCGCCAATTCTTTTCTCACGGGTTGCTTTTACAGCGCTTTCCATTTTTTCTCTTTCTTTTTCGCTTAGTTTCTGTGTTTCATCCCGCCGGTAGGTTAAGCCATGATTTGTAAAATACATTTCCGTACCCTCCATCGTAACGACATACTTAATCCCATTCTGCACATAGCCAAGAGGCAGAAGCGGGTTGGCTTTGTCATTATTATCAATGGGGTCAAACTGTCCTTTGTTTTCTATAAAGACCTTATGCTCATAAGGGGCATTTGACCAATTGGGTTTTTCCGTAACACCCGGTGCCGCTCCCGTCTGGCTGAAGGCAGGATGCATAGCGAGCAGTATCATGATGATTAAACATAAGATGTGAGACTTGAGATTTGAGGTAAAGTTTTTCATATTATTTAATTTTATGATGTTTAATTTTATTGATTCTGTCTGTTAGAACTTCGCCGGATTGATTTATTCTTTTACAAACTTTTTAACTCGGCTTCCGCTTACGTCGGTGACTTGGAGAAGGTAGATGCCTGCGGGAAAGACCTCACCCCTGCCCTCTCCAAAGGAGAGGGAGTAAGCGCCGCCGTTAAAAGCGCGCGAAACAACCTTCTCTCCCATTACATTATATATATTTATTATGCCATCCTTAATATTTTTATTAAAATAAATATTAAGACTGCTTCCAGCAGGATTCGGATAAATTAAAAAGGAATAATCGCTTTTCAGATCAGTTATACCGACTGTAGTTATATTAACCGGAGAAGATGTGGCAGAACATCCATCGGAATCTGTAATCGAGACACTATATGAACCGTTTTGAGACGCTATATAAACTTGATTCGTTGCGCCTGTGATGAGAGAACTATTTAGATACCATTGATATGTATAGGAGGTTGAAGAAAGTAGCGTGTCACCATTCTGAGAAATTGCAGGGACTGTTGGGGCAGGATGGACTGTTATATAATATGTATATGTAAGGGTGTCACTGCCATAGGGATTGCCCGTAATGAGCGTTACATCATAATTACCTACGAGGGGATAACAGATATTTTGCGGATTTTGAGCTGAGCTAGAAGCAGGAGTAGCCCATGGAAAATTCCAATGCCATGAAGTTGCATAGCTGCTAAGGTCTGTAAAGTTAATGCAGGAATTAGTACAGATATAGGAGTTATCGGATTTAAAAGACGAGATAGGTGCAGGTGGACGGCAAGGGGCACAACCTGAATCAATGGTAAAGCTCCATAGGTCATTGTAAACGACATAGTTTAAACCTATGCCGCCGAATAAATAAAGATGTCCATTATTATCTGCCCATCCCACAGAGCTTATTCTTGCGCCGGGCTTGTTGGCGGCGCTTGATACGCCCAATACACCCCAACTACCCGGGGCTGCTTCAGCAGAATCGGGGGTTATATATCTATTACAATTGTCACCACCTTTCCATGTCCATTGATTTGCTATAATGCAATACATCCAGAGATCGTTAAATAAGCCGCCTGGTTGTGCATAAGTCCCGCCTCCAAGCCCGCCAAACATCCATAAATTTCCATCCGTATCCGTCCATGAAGCGCCACCATTATTATCACGACCAACAGACATGTTACCTGGATTTGAGATGCACTTTGTTCCGTAAATATTGAAGCTGCTAGAAGCAGAATTAGAACTATCGCCATTCATCCATGTCCAATTACCATTAACCGGGTTGAACCGCCATAAATCATTTTTGGTATTGATTATAAATCCTCCCAAAATATTTACAAAGCCTCCAAAAAGCCAGAAATTTCCATTGTTGTCATTCCAACTCCAAAAATTTGAGCGGATACCCGGATTGTTCGCACTATCTTCCACACCCTCCTTTCCATAAACGGGTAATTCACTAGATAAATAAGGGCCAGTGTAATTAGATCCTTTCATCCACGTCCATGTATTTGTGGCAATATTATAGCGCCACAAACTACTGTTAAAGGTGAAACCAAAAAGCCAGAGGTCACCTGCATTATCAGTCCATCCGCTTCCTTCGTAAGAGCATTGTGGATTATTAGAGGAGTCCGGTACACCTTGAATACCGAAGGAACCTATATCGCCGTATGTATTCGGACCTTTTATCCACGTCCATTCATTGGCAGTCACGTCATACTTCCATAAATCACTATAAGTGTACCAACCGCTCATACCGCCGAACATCCAAAAGTTGCCGCTGCTATCAACCCAGGTAGTAAAATCATGCCGGCACGGAGGGCGATTAGATGGCAATTCCACGCCCTGTGTTCCATAGTCACCCGCATCATTCCCTATGCCGGTGCCTGTCATCCAGGTCCATTCATGCGTAACAGGATTATATTTCCATAAATCATTATGCACAACTCCATTGTTGTCGTCAACTCCTCCATAAAACCAAAAGTTTCCATTTTTATCCGTCCACTTACCCATAGCGCCTAAAGCAGGCGGTTGATTGGTAAGGCTGGCTATGCCCTGTGTGCCGAAGTTCCCGGCGCTATTCGTTGTGCTGTCCCCACCCAGCCAAACCCATTGGCCGGGTGTCTGTGCAGAAGAAAAAAAAGAGATACCCATACCAAGCAATACGCAGAATAATAACTTGCACTTGCTTTGCAATTGGGTAAATCCTGAAGCAGTTTTTAAAGAGTAAAGATTATTTTCCATAGGAATTAGATTTTAATGAAATATTATTCTTTCACAAACTTAGCTATCCAAGTGTTGTTTTCGTTGTATGCATCTTGCAAGCGGATAAAATAGATTCCTGAAGGAAGGGCAGCCTCACCCCGGCCCTCTCCGAAGGAGAGGGAGAAAAGGGAACCGCTAAAGGAGCGCGAAAGGACTTTTTCTCCGAGAACATTATATATATTTATTGAGACCTCACCCCCCGGCCCCTCTCCCAAGGAGAGGGGGGAAGAAATTGTTAATCCATCATGTGCCGGATTGGGATAGATGCTAAAGGTTTGTTGCCCTGAGGTTATCTCCTGTAATCCGACAAGGGTGCAGTTGGATGGCAATACTTTTATCATGGCTGTGGGACCGCAGGGATTGCTGACGAGGGAGCGGGTGACAATATCAACTCCGTTTGCAATTTCATTAGCACCGGGAGTTCGCAACTGCGTACCCGAAGCCACATTAACTACGGCGTTCATTAAGTCATTCGGATCAATGACATGACCGAATAGGTGGGCATGACCTGACTCGTGAAGAGCCAGCGTTTCAAAATCATATTGATTGGCGGCTGTTGAACCCGGTCCAAAGTTCCAGTTGTAAGCTGCGGAAAAAACAATATCGGCTTCTGTCTGGACGACGTACCATGTACTGTTTACTGCGCAGGAAGTGCCCCAATTATGTGTCTGCCCCAGCAAGCCTGCATCCAAAGAACAATTATTATCGAAGCTAATAATACTGATGCCATCGGGAGCAGGACAGGAAGTATTTGTGGAGGAACTGCTCATGGTAAAGTTAATACCCGTATTGCAGCGATATGTTACCAATGCCCTTTCAACGGAAGCTTTAGCCGCTGCGTTAGAATTTATAGTCGAACTGAATTGAAATGTAATGCCTCCTTGGGCATTGTTGTTCGTTTGCGTAAGCCTCATTTCAGTGCCATTAACCCATCGGGTTATCTGATCATAGGTTACAGTGAGGGTGCCAGAGCTGGTAGCAGTTGCACTGCTGCTATTAGTAACCTGGATTGTTCCGGTGCCACTCTTGTGCGGAACGAGTACCTGTATTTGTGTGTCCGTCCATGATAATATGCTACTTGCTAAAGGGCTAATATCACTGCTGACTCCGTCATCTGCATCCATAAATGTAACTGCTGCAGAGCCTGTAAAAGTACCGAAGCCGCTTCCATTAATTGTGAGGGTGCTGCGTGTGCCAGCCGTGATTGAAGTAGGAGAGAAACCGGAAATGGTAATGCCTGATGCTGTTCTTTTAGCCACAGGCGGAATATTAACAGGGAAAGAATTAATAGTTTGATATGGTTGGTTCGTCCATTTGCTGACTGCAGCATATATATTCTTTTCAATATCATTGTATCTTTTGAAAGGATCTGTAGCGATATTATTTACCAAATCGTATTTTATAAAACCCTGTGGACCGGCATAGGTTTCGTAACTATTGTTCGAGAGGGCTGACGAAGGTGAATTGACAGTAGCTGCTGTGGCAAAGAAAACGCCTATGCAGCCGATGCTTAAATTAAGAGATGGAGTGACGATCTCAAATTGATCGCCGACCATGCCTCCTTCTGTAATTATTACAACCTTATCAGCAGTTAGTGAACCTTTAAAAAGTTTATACACCTCAACTGTATTGCTTGTATATATACGACTGTGCTCCTGGTTCCAGAATGAAACATTGTCAAGCACCTTGCCTTCGAATATGGCGTTGGCATTTTCAATACGGTCTTTAAAAGGAATTTCGATCATCATACACTGAGCAAATCCGGAAAGAGAAGCAGCTAATGCAAATACTACTGTAAGTTTAGTAAATTTTTTCATCATTAATAGTTGAATCTAATTGTTTAAAATATATAGAATTAAAAATAACCTACAAAGGTGATGCGAATAAGAAAGGCGGTAAGAGAAGAATAAAGAGTTAAAAGTCTTTTCATAACATTTTCGGAAGATGTGATTTGCTT
>PLYJ01000191.1 GCA_003151745.1 Bacteroidota bacterium | reverse complement strand
AAGAAAAAATACGGTGTGGTCACCATGTGCGTGGGTACTGGGCAAGGTGCAGCGGGGGTATTCGAAATGATGTAACGTAAAGCTTCAGAACGAAAAAATAACCACTAAGGCACTGAGGGCACTAAGGGACACTAAGAAACATAACGCAATGTCTTAGTGAATCTCATTGCCCTCTTCGCCTGCGCGCCAGAAGGAAGGCTAGCGCGCGGCTTCGGCGAGCACGGTATTGCCTTAGTGGTAAAAAAGCAAACACCGTCTAATATCAGTTTTCCAGATAAGCTTTCAACGAAGTACCGATAATCGAGGTCCATCCCTCCGCAAAACGGTGTGAAGCCAGATTCGGATTCGATTTAGGGAATGTCTCCAACCCTGCATGAGTCAGCTTCAGGCGTGTTCTATTTCCTTCCGGAAACAACTCAAAGGAAACAATTGATACTCCCTCAATCCCCTCGTAACACCAGGTATGAACCAGCTTCTTACCAGAAACCACTTCGGTGATCCGGCAAAGGTGCACGTATTGTTTTCCATCGGGTTTACCTCCGATAAAACTGAATTCAAAACCTACTTCAGGTTTAAACTCTTTCAGATCGAAATACCATTTCTTCATCTCCGATTTGTCGGTAATGGCTTTCCAAACTTTTTCGGATGGAGCGTTATAAGTGCGCTCAATTACAAAAGGTTCAATTTTTTTTTCTACGGTTGACATGCTTCTTCTTTTTTAGGGGTTTATGTTCGTTTGTTTGCAATTGCTCCAGGTAAACCTCCAGCGCATCGAGTTTCCCTGTCCAGAATTTACGGTATTGTTCCACCCATTCCGACACCTCATTCAGTTTATCCAGCCGGGCTTCACAAAACCGTTCTCTTCCCTCCTGCCTGATGGTAACCAATCCGCATTCGGTAAGAATTTTGATATGTTTTGAAATAGCAGGCCGGCTGACTGAAAATCTTTCTGCCACGGCATTCAGATTCATGGGCTGAAACGACACCAGATTTATGATTTCTCTGCGTGTAGGATCTGCAATTGCCTGAAACACATCTCTTCTTGCTTCCATTAGTGTAACTGTTTGGTTACAAATATATGCGACACCGTTTGGTTACGCAAATATTTTGGAATGTTTTTTAGTACCTGCGGATGAATCTTGCGGAATTTGGTGAATGATTCCAGCCCGACATGGGTCCGTTTCAGACGGATAACGAAAAAACAACTAGCCTTCCGGAAACAATTCAAAGGAAACGCTTGATACCCATTCAATCCCTACGTAACACAATGAATATCTGATAAAATTTATCAAGTGCCTTAACTTATCGTGTTTCATATATAATACATTTATTTTTTATATAATCCAATATTTTTTTAACTTTTATTTACCATAATTCAAAAATATAATGCAATTTATTCTCGTTCAATGACCGATATTTGAAAGGTACCTATCCACTTTAAGCACAGGTGCTAAACTTACACTCGTTTAGGCACATGCCTAAATAGCAAGCTATTTGAATATTATAGGATCGGAATATCTATCGTAATTTACAAAAAGTTCTTCTCCTTCCTTGATATCTCTAAGAGCCCAGAAATTATACTTTTTATCGCACTTTACATTTGGCGATTTCTTATCCTCATTAAGATACCAAGAAGGTGTCAGTTGATTGAAATTAGCAGGACAACCGATCTTTCCCTTTTCGAATATTCCAAAATCATTGTAAAGTTTTCTGATTTTAGGCGGTAGTTTTTGCACTTCCTTTTCTTTAATCCACACAATTTTGCTCTCTTCATCTCCATAAAAAATGAGAGTACCCTTCTTGACGTCCTTGATAGCAATAACGCCAACGCCAGCTCCTTTAATTTTCGATACTCCAAGCCTGGTAGATACCTTATAATGGGGAATATTTTTCTTTTTCATGGTCTTTTTTCGATAAGTTCTCTAATTTCTTTTCTAAGGGTGAACGCATTAATAATCAATATTATTGCTCCAATAGGCATTCCAATCTTTAATAACAATGGTGCGCCATACACATATGCTAAAACGGAGCCAATTGATAAGGATAGAGCTGAATTAAAGTTGAAAACGTGCCATGTGTAAAAGTGCTCCTGGAGCTTGTTGATTTCATCTTCTGGGGCCTCGAAGAAGAAAGACCATTTAATTTCCTTCTTTTTTCTAATCTTTTCGATCAGCCACTCAACTATACCATCACGAAAAGAGTCACAGATTTCACCTATCAAAAAAGAGATTACAATGGCAATAAATCCATATGCAGCTCCTTGAGTTGCTGTCATATCAGCAAAGTATCCTTTAACAGTATGCAGCGTCCAATTGCAATGAGACAGAAAAATAAAAAGTAGCAAGGAGAAGCCAGGAACCAAGTGGCTTATAAACGCATGTGGTTTGAGAATGTCTTTCATTTCTTAATAAATATTTTCGTGATGTTGGTGACTTCAAGCTTTAGCCCTTTCACTATGTCCTGTGTGTTAAACACTTGCGAATATGATTCCATATTGCCAATGTTCAATATGATAGGCTCATTCAGGCCATTTTCAATTGAGAACCGAAATTCTTTCTGATATTCAAATTCCTTTGGCTTCTCAAATAATCCTACTTTTCCGTTGAGACTGTATTTGTCATAATAGTCCACAAATCCATGGCCAAATTTATAATTTCTGGCATTTAATGCTGCTTCCATTTTAGATATGAAAGTTCCTGGTTCTTTAATCATGAGACAATGTGTCCCAAATCCTTGGATACGTTCATCAACCTTGAAGTCAAGGAGATTTGGGAATCCATGAGTAGATGCACAATAAAGACTATATATATTACCTAGAACAAACTCATAGGCTAGATATTCCGCTTAAACAGCCC
>PLYJ01000245.1 GCA_003151745.1 Bacteroidota bacterium | reverse complement strand
ATAGTTCAAATTCTCTTTGTCGAAACACTCATAAACCACTTGACGTAAGTTAAGCGCATGATTCCAAACAAACCGCGCACAACCAAACTCAACAGCAATCCGATCAACAAACCCGAATAAATTGGATATTACGTGTATTGTATCTGTATTGTATCTGTAATCTCGGCGGGCACTTTCAATTGTTTTTCTTTAACTCTGTAAGACGAGTGGTTTCCAACGTCATTTATTATTGAAGTTGCGAAACAATCCCCCCATTTCCGGGGGCTGCCGTCACACGCATAGCTTAAATATTCAAACTCAGTTGAGGTATCATTTAAATATTCTTCAATTAGTTTTTTGTGTGGATGTTGCGTTTTATATTTAGCATTAGTCATGTTATACACTCATTCCATATACAATAATTCCATATACAACTTTTTTTGCTCTTTCGTGAATCGCTTCTTTGAAGAACAAATTGAATGGGTCGTTCCGGCGACGCGTTGAATGATTTGCAGCTGCATTAACAATAATCATAGCTAATGCGTCTGTTTCTTGTGACGCATTACCCATTATCACTTTGTCGATGTGGTCACGCAACGCCAGTAAACCTTCCTCTGGCCCTTCTTCAAGGCAGCTATAAATTTGTTTTTCAGCGTCGAAAACATCATCATCGTATTTTGATTTAGCGATTTCTGCCTGGGTTTCGTTTTCTGGATTTTTCATCAGTGCTTTGGCGAGATACGTCGTCCTTTAGGTCGGCGAGGGATAGCTGCCCTTGATCTTGCTTTTCCTTTGTTATGCTATTTTAGGTTGAAGTTTATAGCCGTAACCATCGTTACGGGCGATTAAGGTGCAATCTTGGTGCTTAATACCTTGGACATCAGCGGTTTCTTGTGTTTATCGAGAACGAATACAGCCATTTTTTACCTTTATAACATTTTAAAATAACCCTTACGGGCCTTGTGTCGATCGCTTGCGCAATCTCCCTTCGACAATGTATGTAGACGGCCCCCATAGGGTTTAACCTATGGCGAAAAAGTCCTTCGGAGTTTTACCCTTCTCCAGCTTGAACCTCTCTTTTAGCTTGTGGAACTCAGGAAGCATTCCAGGCTAAGTCTCTTCGTCCTCTACATACGTAGTATTGTTTAAAACAATACTCAGTCTGGTCAACCTAGCTCTTGCAAGCTCCATCCTTCAGGGTGGGGTAGTTGACTTTCTGGATTATTCATAAGTGCTCTCCTATTTGATAAAATCGATTTCCGGTTTTTCTTCTCTTGATAAATTATATTCAAGTTGTAGTTTTGCCGAACGAATCACTTTCCCGGCAGCATTTGATAGCTGTTTAGCTAATTCAATATTAACTGTTCCGTCTCGTAAGCCCTCCACTACTTTCAGCAATTCGTTTCTTAATTCTGTGTTAGTTTTGATTGACATTTCTTTATCTCTCTTGTTAGTTGTATTTGTGCGCGTTTTAGTTCGATTAAGTCTGTTGTTACATCAGAAAATTTTAATACCGAACCGCTAATTAATTCTTTTATTACGTAAACTCTTTTTAAAAGTAGCCTTTCTTTTCTGTCCCGTTTTTTTGCCATTTCTTTAAATTTTTCTGGATTATTTTTAATCCATCTGGCCTGACAATTATTTGCTTGTTCTCTGTGTTCTTTTTGATATTTAGAGTTGTCAAGGTTAGCACATTCTCGGCACTTTGCTCCGTGTCCAGTGCTCCGACGAGAGTCAAGGACAAAAAGATTTATATCTTTTTCATTTTTGCACTTAGAACATAATTTAGTTGTCATTTCAATACCTTTTAAGTTTAGAGCACTTTTTGGTGAAGGTAAAGTGCCAACCTGTCTCCGAACCTTTAAGGATGGCGTATTCGTGCCATCCATGTCGCCAAGACTAAATACAAATATTCTTTAGTTCATGCATCTACGATTTCCGTCATAAAGTGCTGTGATTTTACGACCGGTCAAGGTGCTAGATTTTAAAGCTTTAACTTTATTACGTATAGCTTCTAATCTATCGGAATTTAAACGTTCTATGCTTCTACATTCTACTTTTTCCATGATAATCGCCTTTTAGTTTTAGTTTTAAGATTAAAAATACAGTTTCTTTATGGTATGAACCTATTGTCCTCTCTTTTATGGTTTTGTCAATAATCGATAATACCTAGTTTTGCACATTATATATGCTTTCTGAACATGAATTTTTTGTAAAATTGTTCTAACGACTCTTTTTCTTTATCAGGTATGTTTACCGGGTATATTTTATTCAACCATCTTTTTACGTCTTCTTCGTCATATTCATCATGTGTTCTTCCACGATAAACCTGTTTTCCTCTTCGAACCGGGCAAATTGAATCAACTCTCCCAAGTAATTGCCTGATTCTAGATTCACTCTTCCCAGCTAGAATTGCTATCTCTTTAATTTTCATGATAAATTCCAAATTTCAAAATAAGCATCTTAGTTCATGTAAAAACCGCTAGGTGCGGCGGGTTGAGTCGCAATACCTCCACCGTAATAAAGAGTGCCTAAATCATGGGAATCCGTTGCACCATTATGTCCCGCCGAACCCGTTGTTAATTGAAAACCTGCCTGCGTGCTTGGTGTTGAACCGCCGGTAAACGCCGGGGTTGCGATGGTCTGGTTAGTGCCTCTTGAATAACTACCAGAATTGAAAAGATTGTGGTCATATGTACAACCTGACGCACATCCGTGCACGTCACCTCCTCCGTCACTTATGCCAGCATTAACAAAAACATTATTAGTGTAGGCGATATTTGTTGTCGACTGATCGCCTGTCTTATTGCCCTGGATAATTCCAAAAGAACTCAAGTTTGTGTTATGAGTAAAAATACCGCCCTCAACAGCTAGAAACTGAATTTGCCCTGAACCATTTGTTGTCGTTGGTCCAAAAGTGTTATTTGCAACAACGATGTCATTCACGCCAGAATAAAATCCGAGGTAGGCACTGCCATTCGTGAAATAGTTCCCTGTGACGATGAGGCTGTCATTACTCAACGGTGAGCTGTATACTTGTATATTGTCAACATGCGCCGAACATCCCCCTTGCAACAGACCATCAAATCGATTGGCCACAACAAAACCGCCGGGCCCTGATATGTTTATTCCATCGGAACACCCTCCTCCATTTAATGTGTTTCCAATAATCATCAAATCATACGGCCAGTAAACTTGTAAGCGACCCTCGCCGCACGAACCGCCGCCGTCGACCGTTATCCCGCTGAATGTATTTCCATTAACTAAATTCCCTTGGACACCACCGCCGCTGATACACAGCTGTCCAATCCCGCCGCCGCCGGATACAAAATTGCTGTTTGAGATTGTAGTGTTAGTTTCATCGCCGTTTGGATAGCCCACATATGCATTCCAAAATGTCAAGCTGTTGAACACAAGATTGTTACTTGTGTTGACATGCAAATACATTTGAGCACCGACACCAGATGCCGACACTATTGTGACCGGTGATGTTTTACTAATGCTAGTCAAAGTTACCGTCCCGTAATTGCCCGAGTTCAAGCAAATTGTAGACCCCGCCGCCGCCGCTGATATTATTGATTGTAAATTGGCACCGACGCTGACTGTTGTTGTACAAGCTGCTTTTGCAGTGATAGAAATTAAAAACAAAATAACAAATAGTACTATAGATTGAATCAAAACAGGTAAAATCCAATAATTTCTCATTTCACGCCCTCAATATACTTTTCACAGAATTTCCATGCTTTTTGGTAACTCACATCTCCGATTGTAAATGATGTTTTTCCATTGACCCAAGTCATCGCATCACCGATGGCTGAAACGCCAGAAAAATGTCTTCTTACATAACTATCATCATCGTCGGTATCACTAACTAAAACTTTATCGTCTATTTTTAAATCACCATACGAAAAAACTTTCACAAGATTATACTTTGACTCTTTTCCCGTTTTCCCGTTTGTCCTCCAAATTCCACAAACCCAATTCCCCTCGGGCATTTCTACTGCCCCATGAACAGAACCTTTGTAAATTGCATAAATTTTAACTTTCAATCTGTCAACAGTTTCATATTTGTCAACCATATTTATTAACATAAATTTAATCCTCTTTTCAAGCTAACAATAAAATCTTCGCAAGCGTCGTTAAGCAACACTCGTCTCATTCCAAAATATAGATTTTCGTTTTGTGGCTCATACTCCAATTGAATCTGAACAGCACGAATTGTTTTTAATGCGTCATCGATTTTTGAATCCAATATTTTGCTCATTTTTATTTACTCATTATGTTGTTGTTTCTTCTGCTCGGTTGTCTAATATCCAAACGATGTCCCGACCGTCTTTTCTGTATATACCTGCGCATGGCGTTCTTTGCGGAATCATTAAACCAACGCATTGTTTTTGCAAATAGCAAACGCAACAGTTGAAACTTTCGACAGCAACATACTTGCCGCGATAATCACCTTTCAGCAATTCCAATCTATTTTGACTTGTGTCCATTATAATCTTCCAGAAACGGTGTTTAACTCTTGTTTCAACTCATTTAATTGTTGTATATCTTCCTCGAAACCTTTAACCAATTCTTTTCTTGTTGTTTCGCTAAATGTTGTCCAAAACAAATGAAATTTCGCTTGACTTACAACATATTCAAGTTCTTTTATCTTCTGACTCGTGTCCATTATAATCTTCCAGAAACGGTGTTTAATGCTTGTTTCCCCGTTAAATATCCTTTCTTCAAATGCATCAGTGCTTGGCCACAATCCGCCGAAAGTTCAACCAATTCATTACGCGCATTGAAAGTCATCGAATTATTATTCAATCGTTTCACTGCTCTGTCTCTGATTGACACAATTTCTTCTTCGTAATAATCACTCATGACACTCACCGTTTTCCTTTGAATAAGTTAACATTAACGTTTTTAAATTATTTATTCGAATTTTTAATTGTCCTGAACAAACGAGATCGTAAGAAACAGCAATAGTCATCGGAGAAAATAAAGGAACTCCGGTCTTCCGGTTTACGAATGACCACGTTTTACGCCCGTCAATGGAACAAGACGCGGGTTTAAAAGTTATTCCTGCGTCTTTTGCAAACGATCGACATTCTTTAATCATTTCTTTATTAGTTAAAGTCACCATATTCACCTTTTAGTTTTAAGTTTTAAGTTCTTTCTTTCTTTCTTTCTAGGGTATAGTGTCCTCTCTTTCGAGGGATAAGTCAACAAGCAGTTTTGAAATTTTTATTTGACTTTTTAATTATTTAAACAATTCGATATTGTCGTCAACGATGGCATTTGCAATGTCTTTTTTATCCATCAAACACGCAATTATTTTCTCGTCGATTGTGTTTTCTCCGATTAAATTGATATAGATCACATTTTTTGTTTGTCCGATGCGATGTGCGCGGTCTTCGCTTTGCAAACGATTTCTAAGACTGAAATCGTTAGAAAAATAAATCACACAGCTGGCAGCTACTAACGTCAACCCGGTCCCTGCGGCCTGTTGATTAGCAATAAATATTTGAGCATCGCCATGTTCAAACTCATCTATAGCTTTTGTTCGATCAATTTTTGTGACAGAACCATTATATTTAACGCATCTATATATATTCGTTAGTGCAGAATAAATGTCGTTAATTTCAACTGTGTAACGCGCCCAAATAATTATTTTAGCACCAGTTTTTACGACAGGTTCTAAGATGCCAATCAATAAATCAAGTTTGGGACTATTTCCGGTGATTCTTACAGGTTCATCAACTCCGGGGTAATGATAATAGCCAGAAGTTATTTGACATAGTTTGCCAATTGCTGTTAGTTTAGAAACGCTTGATTCTTCATTTTCAAAAACCAGACGACATTCTTTTTTAACTTTGTTATAAATCGCTCGTTGTTCTTTCGTCAACGTGAAAAAAACATTTTTGTAGATTTTATCGGGAAGATCAAGGCAATCTGCTTTTAAAACTCGGCTGCAATGAGGAGCTATTAATGCCGATAATTTGTCAAGATTACGATATTTTGGTCTGCCAGTGACTTTGTCAGTTGCTACGATCTGTGGAACCCTTTTACTTCCGTTCCGAGACATAATGTTTTTAACCGTGCGGTCTTCGCTATCTAACAGTTCTGCATATTCACTTTTAAAACAATAAAAACTCGACGTACGTAGAATGTTTTCGTCTAGGAAACTAAAGGGTGCAAAAATGTCGAAAGGAGATTGGGTGACAGGAGTCCCTGTCATGATTCTGCGCCACGAAGAGTAAGGCTTTATTTTCATCAAGTTTTTTGTGCGAATCGCCGACGGGTTTTTAAACGCATCAGCCTCATCAACAATGACAATTAATTTCCCAGGACCCATCGCAAACTTCATAACTTCACGCAATGAACGTTCGTGTTGTAACGCTTCATGATTAAAAGAAAATATTTTTAATTTTATTTTAGAATCGTAAAAGTCAATCAACTTTTTTTCGTATTTTTTTGTAGTATCAGTTGACCACGCTAGACTTTCAAAATCTACCCAACCGGGAAGGTGCTTGGGAATTTCAATTCTAGTCCAATTCGTGTGGACCCCGCATGGTGCAAAAACTAAAACCTTGGTGCAAGATTCAGAAGCATAAAGTTCTGAAATCGTGTTTATCGCGACCCAAGTTTTTCCGGTTCCCATTTCGTCAAGTTGAGCAAAAAACTCTCTTCTTGAAGATTTATTTAGTGTGTCAAGTTGATGTTTGTAAGGTTTAGTTTTGAACTTGCTTTCTGTTTCGTTCATTTTGTCAAAACCTTTCTCAAGTCATCCCAGTCAATCTTTCCACTTTTAACAGTGTTCCATTCCGCTACTTTAATTAGCTGTTCAACGGTTTGTTCATTGACAAAATCAGCGTAATTGCCATTGATTAACAACCATCTTTTGTCTGTAGATATTAAAATATAACAACGACCTCCAGCCTTGACTTGCCTCATCATCCAGTTTCGTTGGTCGATTGACAATTTGTGATTGCTGCCCATCAGCGGTGTTGTTTTTCTTTTTGGCTCGACACTTGTTTTGAGTTCAATCCAAGATTCAAAACCATCTGAACAAACGTTAACGTCAGGAATCCCAAGGACCATTAAATTTTCAACGCGGTCGATACGGTCGTTTTTATGACAAATTCCTTTTCTGAACTCTTTATATGCTAGTTTTTCAGACATGTTTTACTCCACTTTTCATCATTATCGATTCTAACGATCTTTTGCACAAATAAAAACTTAATGTGATTGAATAGTTTTACTCTTAACATAATGTGCGAACCGTTGGGAACATTCTCTAAAAAACCACGACCAATTCTGTCGAAGTCTTTTCTGCCAATACGCCCACCGATCACACCAGTGTCGTCGGATAGCTTTATATCCACAAAATCCAATTGAAACAATACAACCTCACCAGAACGTTTTTTTATTTCTGTTGGTTCATTTGCATTCCTCAATGTCTTTGATATTAGTTCTCCGATTATAATAACCTCTTCACCGTGATTCATCGATTCTGTAATGTCACACACGTGGACTATATTCCCGCTGACTCCATACGTTCTCGGAAATTCGTAAAGATGTCCGTATAAGGTTTGCAAAGGAAATATATCAGCAAACTTATTCTTGCTATTTTTTATCGTTTCAAGTTGCTTTGTGGTTAACCTTCCCGAATTACGATCGCTAACAAGTTTCTCCGCTTTCTTTTCAGCAATGCAGGTTAGATTTGTGAATCCTCCGATCAAACGTCCGTTTTTCACACACCAATTTATTTCAGACAATTCAAGATCAAATGGTGTGAAACTTATCCCCTCTTTATGGATTTCGCGTAGTAGTGCTAACGAACTTTCGTCATCTTTAGAATGTCTAAGATTCGCCATTGCAAATTCCAGCGGGTGATAAGTTTTTAGATATGCGCACCAATAACTCAAAACAGCGTAGGAACGGGTGTGCGCTTTGTTCATCGAGTACGAACCACTTGCTACGATCATATCCCAAATCGTTTTCGCTTGTTTTTCTGTCATTCCTTGCGACACAGCTCCTGTTTTAAACTTTTTCCAATAATGATTAAATGCCTCTTCCCCCTTGCTTTTTGCAATGATCTTTCTGATTGAGCTTGTTTCTTTCCAATCGAATAAACCGATTTCTTTTACAATAGAAAGTGTTTGCTCTTGATAAATCGGAAGACCATAAGTTTCGCTCATGTGTTTTGCAACTAAAGGGTGCAACGGTTCATATGGCTTCCCGTTTTTTCTTTCTAACCACTTCAAGTGCAGCCCAGATCCCATTGGACCGGGGCGAGCAAGGGCTGTAACTGCATCAATATCGTCTATCGAATTGAAATTATTAATCTTTTCAGATATTGCTCGGAGCGAATTGCCCTCAAATTGAAATATTCCGCATAATTTGTTATTGTTGAAAATATCAAAAACTTTAAGGTCATTCAATTGTAGGTTGTAAAAATCAATATTTACTCCTGTATCACTCAAAATAGTCAATGTTCTCAATCCGAGAACATCTATTTTTAATAGCCCCAATTCTTCCGCGGACCCTTTTTCAAGGTGTGCGATCCCATTAGAATCCACAGAACAATAATTAGTTATTTCATCGTTACATACTAACAGCCCCGCTGCATGGACACCACAATGGCTAGCATGTCCTTCGATATATTGTGTTCTAACTGCCTCTGGATGGTCTTTTATAAATTCAACCCCCGCTTTTGTCGTTTTAAATGCATCTTCGATACAGTTGTTAACTCTCTCGTCTTCTTTAGCTCGTTCGATCATCGACTGTTTCACGTGGAACGTTTCAGACGGAGGGATGTGAAGTACTTTACAAACAGATAGTAATGCACTTTTAGGCCTGAATCTGCTTATTGTGCCAATGTGTGCAACATTGTTTTGTCCGTATTTGTCTGCCATATAGTTAAAAATTATTTGGCGTTTGTCGTCTGGGAAATCTATGTCAATATCTGGTAGGTCATTTCTATTTATGTCAATGAATCGTTCAAACATTAACCCATTGATTATTGGGTCTATTTCAGTGATACCTAATAAATAGCACACTAACGACCCAGCGGCAGAACCACGGCCTGGACCAACAAGGATTTTTTGTTCTTTGGCAAATTTCACTAGATCAGCAACGATGATGAAATATGATTCAAAGTTTTTTGATTTTATTAATTCAAGTTCGTAATTAGCTCTATCATCGTATTTTTGAATCAATACGACAGGGATATTTCTGTTTTTGATACCGTCAAAACATAACCCTCTTAAATCACCGTCCGCGTGTATCATCGGTGCTCTCGGAAGTTCATAAGCTTCACATAAACCAGATATTTGTTCAGCAATATTTTGATGTTCTAATTCTGTTAAAATATGTTGCGGTGTCGTTTTGATACCGACTTTACTAATTAATTCAAAAGTTTGTTTGTCATTTTCAAGACAATATGCATTGTCAGAAACGCTCACGATGTCAATTCCATATTCAACAGACAATTTGATTTTCTTATTGTTCAAAACACGACTAGACGGCGACAAGTCAAGATACGATTTAACATCGACTAAAAAGACTCCGTCTGTTATGTCACCAGCAAATTTTAGAATATCATCAGACATGTTGTACACGTCGTTTCTATACAACCTGGGAATTACACCTTGACGAGTTCTGAGTGGTTGATGAGATGATTTAGAAATAATTCGATAAAGTTCACTTAGTCCTGATAGATTACTCGCTAAGAATTTCATTTTTGTTGGGAAATCATTGTCAGAAACTACACATTCAACGCCAAGAATAGGTTTTATTCCGACTTTTTTACATGAATTGAAAAACTCAACGTGACCCCATGTGTTATCGTCCACAATTCCAGCGACAGTGCAACCTTGTTTTTTTAGAGTTTCAATCAGTTTTGTTAATGACGCAAAAGTTTTACCGAATGAATACTCTGTTTTTACAAAAAGTTGTATCATGATGCGTGAAAAAGCTCATTAAGAATTGTCAAATCTGCTTCTTCGTTTTCAGTTTTATTTTGATTAGCGTCTGCATAAACACGATCGACAATCGCTGAGATAGTTTTTGTGTATACGTCCAATTCAATCAATAATGTTTCATAATTTGTCATTTGATTCACCTTTAAGTTTTAAGTTTGGGTATTCGTAAAAGTGTAAAAATTATTTATGAGCATTGAGCGCAATCTTCATATTGAAAAGTTCCCAAAATGCAACGTCCATTTTTCTATGTCCTTTTTCGTTAATCGCGGTCTCCCATCCTTGCCATGTACGCAACCCCTTGGAAATGAGTTGAGCAGATTGGGTTTGAGTCAATCCCGCGTCCTTGCGAGCTTGTTCGATTTGGTAGGGTGTTGGGTTAGCCATATTTTTTACATTATATGATTTGGTGACACATATCCCGCTTTGTAATTCATGTCGCGGCATTTTTTTGAACACAAGTCTTCATTTTTTGTTCCTTTTCCTAGTTTCGCCCCGTGGAAAAAATATTCTATATTCGTTGTTTTAAGTGTCAATCCACCAGCAGTTCTTCTGGTGTATGCCCACGAGCCATCCAAATTCTCTTCGACACAAACGGCATAAAATAAATTATTTTCTGGTTTTTTTTCAGGTTGGTAATAAAACATGATGATCTCCTAAAGGGTTCCAGAAGTTGAAACCATGAGTATAATATACGCTCAATGAGCGTATATGTCAAGCACTAATTATACACGTTTTTACGAATACCCGTTTTAAATTGTTTCTACAAAATTTCCGTTGACGTCAAGTTCATACCAAGTGTCTTCTTTAATTCCGTTTTCACCGACATAAGCGACGGTTATTCGATAGCGTTTTTCATCACTTACATATCTTGTCAAAGACAAAGCACATTTTTTTCCGCCTTTAACTTTACCATTAGGTCCAGAACAACTAATAACGCTGGACTCACCTAACGCCTCTAATTTGCTGAAATTACCCGAAGATGTTAAATTGCTGAAATCACCCGTAGATGCTAAATTACTGTAAATTCCCAGCGAGGTCAACCGGCTGTGTTCTCCTGATGAAGCTAATTGATTATAGTTTCCTGACGAGGCTAATTTGCTGTGATTCGATGTGGACAATAACGTGTTGCAATCGCCCGAAGACGCTAATTTGCTGAAATCGCCGGAAACAGCTAATTTGCTGTGATCCCCAGAAGAAACTAACTGACTGTGTTTTTCTGACGATGCTAACTTAGCAAAATCACCCGAAGATGCTAATTGGCTATATTTTCCCGACGAATATAGCTTGCTGTATTCGCCTGACGATGCGAACCGTATGCATTCTTCTGAAGATGATAATTGCACATAACACTCCGAAGATGATAATTCTCCAGACCGACATTCTTTTTTTAAATATGCAACACATATTTTAATAAAATTTGAAACACTGATTTCTGATTTTACCGTTATCTTAGATGATGAAATCTTAGAGTCATCTTTGCGACTTGAATCAATAACTCCGCTTACTTTAACTTCTGCAAAACGGTTCGTCATGTTATAATAATTAAGTACGTCGACGGGATTTAAGCAGGAATGAAATCCAGATTCGCACACCTTAATCTTTCCATCGTGTTCGTGAGTTTTCCCAATTTCAAATTGAAATCCTTTGCATTTGAAATCTTTGTCGAAGCCTTTATAAAATGTTTTATCTTTCATAGTTGCCATTATATTCACCTTTAAGTTTTGAGTTTTGAGTTCTTTCTATTGTTATAGTTTCAACTCTTTTGAGGCATAAGTCAACAAGCAGTTTTGAAATTTTTAAATGGGCAATGTCAATCCAGTTGTTCCTGTGTCGAAGATAACGCATTTTATTACGATTCAATCCTGTCAACCAACGATTTAGCATTTTTCCAAACAAAAGTTTTTTCTGCACCGACAGCGTCGGAACTAATCACTCTTGGTTTGTATTCAACAATCATTTTCTTCAACGAATCAAGTAGTTCCGGCGCATGGATTATCAGATTTATATTAGCCATTCTTTCTGGCGTTGGAATAGACTCCATGTGGCGGATTATAAATACTATCCTGTCGTTATTTACGATTAACGCCTCTTCTTTCGTCGAACCACATTTCATAAATCTCCAAGGCGATTTAGTGTGGTCCGTGTCGGAAGTACTATTTAATTCGTTAGCTCTTTTATCATCAACTCGATGAGTTTCGTTGAATCGAAACGATGAAGACTCTTTGTTCATGATAAATTCCAAATTTCAAATGGTAGGTGTTTCCTGCAAATATCCGCAGTTTGCCGTTGATTTTCTTTTTTAGCGTCCGCGTCCGCGTAAGCAGCAGCATCAGCAGCAGCATCAGCAGCATCATCAGCAGTAGCAGTAGCAGTATAAGTAGCCGCATAAGTAGCAGTATAAGTAGCAGTAGCATAAGCAGTATAAGTAGCAATAAAAGAAGTAGCAGTAGCAGCAGCACGAGCAGTAGCAATAACAGCAGTAGTAGCATCACGAGCAGCAACACGAGCAGCGTCTAATTCTTCTTTGCTTGCTCTGCCTTCACCAAAAGCAATAGTCACATCGACAGCATTTGTGCTGCGAGAGTCTGGCATTAAATGTCTGACGGTGTTGGCACAGTGGCCGGTTGCTAAAACTAAAAGCTGCAAATCTTCCGGATTAGTCCTTTGAAATAGCCAGAGCAACCAATCTCCGCGAGGACACTCGTTATATGCTTGTTCAGGTGTTCTATCACCCACCCATTCAACGGATTCTTCACAAGCACACAATTTCTTAAGTATGTTTTTCATGATAATTACCTTTTAGTTTTAAGTTTTTTCTTTCTGTCTATGGTTATAGTATCTTCACGCACGACGCACCCCGGCGTATTAAAACCTAAGCCATATTTTTTACATTATATGATTTGGTGACACATATCCCGCTTTGTCATTCATGTCGCGGCATTTTTTTGAACACAAGTCTTCATTTTTTGTTCCTTTTCCGAGTTTAGCCCCGTGGAAAAAATATCCTATATCCGTTGTTTTAAGTGTCAAACCGCCAGCAGTTCTTCTGGTGTATGCCCACGAGCCGTCCAAATTTTCTTCGACACAAACGGGATAAAATAAATTATTTTCTGGGTTTTTTTCAGGTTGGTAATAAAGCATTTCGCATCTCCTAGTTTGACCAGCTCTTTTGCTGGAGTGGTTATAGTATCTCCTTAAAACAGGTTTAAAAGTCATCATA
>PLYJ01000018.1 GCA_003151745.1 Bacteroidota bacterium | reverse complement strand
CAACCTTTTTCAGGACGATACAAAAGATAAAAAGATATTACCCCTTTTTTCAACAAGCATAACCCTTCACTGTCATTCAGAGATGTTCTGTGTTCAGGCTTTGGAATGATCTTTAATTATCCTGGGGATTGTTGGGATCATCAGCCTCCTTCACCTTCTTAAATTCCAGCTTTCCGAATTTATAAGTGAAGTTAACTCCAAACGAACGATAAGGCAACTCGCGCAGGTTGGATAGCATAAAATTCTGGCCGGTAAGCTCTGTTCTCTGATCTACATATTCACTAAACGGATTGGTAGCTGTGAGTGCAATGCTGCCATTTTTATGAAATAACTGTTTGCGAAGAGCGAAATTATAAGTTGTAAACGAAGGCATGGTGCCTTGCACATTCGTTCTTGGTGAATTAAAATTACCAAATGCCTCTACCGTCAGGGTACTGCTTACCTCGTAAGTTGCATTAAGATTCAAACGGTAATTAAACCCCTGGATATTACTGCCGGGGAGAGTTCCATTGGTAATGTATCTCTGAAACCCGGCAAGATTAGTCCGGATATTTATTTTTGATGTAATGGGTATAAAAGAAAATATATTCATCCCGAAATTGTCTTCACGGCCAACATTTTCGCGCGTGGTGACTGCCACATTAGTATACGTTGAATCACCCACCCGGTAGGTAGGATAATACGTCGTGTAAGATTGTATATCATCCCTGTTGCCACGATAAAAAAGAACGACATTAATATTTCCTCCTTTTTCAAAGCTTTTATTGTAACCCAACTCAATTTTATCACCCACTTCAGGTCGCAGGCTCGTATTGCCGGTGGTAAGGTTTTTGGGATCGCTGGCATTCACAAACGGATTCAGATCACGGTAATCAGGGCGTTGAATGCGGTGCGAATAGCTGATCTTAATAGTCTGATTGTTCTTGAGTGATCGTGAAATAACAATGGAAGGAACGACGGTATTATAAGGAGCGATATTCACATCACCTGCATTGGAAAACGTGGCTTTCGTATCGGTGTATTCATCGCGGATGCCGGCTTTCATATCTAACAGTTTAAACAATTTGAAAGTACCGGAAAGATAATAGGCATATACATTTCTCTTATAATTTAATGAAGACGATTGTGTAGTATTATAATTATAATCATCAGAAGCAGTATTCAGCAAATAAACATCAGATGTGCTTGCGATCTGATTGAGCACCGTTTTAGCACCCGTTTCAATCGTTACATCGTTGGGTAACGGCTGGGTATAGTTTATGGCTATGTCTGTTTCCTTGCTGGTTCCGGGATTGTTACCGTACGATCCTGAATAAATTGAATCGGGTGATATATATTTCTGCACCTGCTGATAGTAAGAATAATTATCTCCCTCTGAATAATCATATAAAACTTCCAGCTCCTGGTCTTTCGTTTTAAAAGTTTTCTTATAGCTCAGGTCGTAATTATATGATTTCAGGTTAAAGTTGTTGGTTGTATTATATATATCGCTAATACTTGAAAGCGGGTTTCCTGATTCATCCTCTGTTATAAACTGCCTGTTGGTTGTTCCGTTATTAGTATAAGCTAAATAATTATATCCCAATGAACCGGAAATGCTGTTATGAGGATTTACATCCCAGTCAAAGCCAACACCGGTTTGATAACCCTTACGGGTGAAGCTGCTGGAGCCATTTTGAAGCAATCGCGATGACTGCAAAGCCGTCGCCGAATCCTTCGACAAACGATCCTGGCTGCTGTTGATGGTAGAATTCAACTGCTCATTTCCGCTTAGATAAGCATGAGCGCCAAAGCTTCCGTGCCGCATATTCAGGTTCACAGAACCATTATCCAGGCGCGTTCCGACTGTTAAGGACGTGCTGCCATTGATGCCCTGCACGGTGCTCTTTTTAAGAATAATATTGATGATGCCGCCCGTTCCTTCCGCATCATACTTTGCGCCCGGGCTGGTAATGATTTCAATGCTTTGTATCTGGCTTGCCGGAATAGTTTGCAGCACATCCGTAATATTATTTCCAAAGATGGTGGAAGGTTTTCCATTGATTAAAAAACGGATGTTCGAGTTACCCTGCAATTCCACATTGCCATCCACATCCACAGACACCTGCGGCACTTTCTTTAACACATCCGTGGCCACACCGCTTTGCGAAGTAATGTCCTTGTCCACATTGTAAACCATTTTATCAATTTTATTTTCAATGACGCTTTTTTCGGCAGTAACTGTCACCGCCTGCAACGTTGTTTGGCTGTTCACCAGCTTAATGTCGCCAATCACAGCATTTGAATTTGTTTTACCGATGACGATATTCCTTACACTTGCATGGTAGCCGATAAAATAAAACTGCACTTTATAAGCGCCGACGGCAATACCGGTTAATTTGAAAACGCCTTTATCATCGGTGGTAGTGCCATTCACCGCCTGATCATTGCCTTGCGTCAATAAGCTGATGGTAGCATAATCAATCGGCTGACCGGAGAGGGAATCAACCACTCTGCCACTAATTTTTCCGTTACTTTCAGATTCCTGTGCCTTGGCAGAAAAGGCAAATAGTAAAAACAAAGTTGCAAGCACCATTGTGCCTTTCAAAAACCCAGCACCCGATAGAAGAACAACAAAAAAACTCCGCATTTATTTCTTTTTTTGTGAAGGCGGTAAAAGTACTTTGTAATTGTGCAGGAATATTAAGGTTAATGATTTTTTAACTTTTGCAGCAGATGCGTAAAATGCAAAGAATTTCCAAAATTGACAGGCAAACACATCATTGGTTCACTAAACGGCTACGGCGGTTGACTAAACGATGACACGGATTCACTAAACCACGTCACCGCTTGACTAAACGACTGCGCGGGTTGACTAAACGACGGCAAGGGCTGACTAAACGATGTTACCGTGTGACTAAACTAAGTGAATGGTTCACTAAACGATGACGCCGTTTGACTAAACAATATTATCGGTTGACTAAACTTGTACCTTCCTAAAAAAACCT
>PLYJ01000234.1 GCA_003151745.1 Bacteroidota bacterium | reverse complement strand
AAGCTATTTCAGGAAGGGACAACTGCACTTCCTTACTAACAATATACAGTTTCTTACTAACAATTTAAAGATTCTTACGACAATTATCTATTTGTTGATTTAGGATATTTATTATGAGCTTGTTATATCAATAAAACGGGGAGCAGGAGGGATGAATCGTCCGCTACGGGTAAAGATTTTTAATTTACATTAACAAAAACCTTTTTCTCAAGCAAGGTGAGTTTGCCGGATATACTTTCAATTTGCGGGTTAAAGAAATTGAGCCGCTCATGAAGTGCATTATTTCTCTTTTTAATTGCCAGCAAAGTCCTGTTCCATTTCGACTGGCTTTCTTCATCAATCAATCCCCTTACCAGCTTATATGATTTGCTAACGTGCTTGGCCAGGTCGTCCCGGCAGGTTTTGTATGTTTCCATCACAGACCCATATATATTCTCAATGCCGTTATATTTCCTTGCAAATGCCCGGTAGATGCGGTTGGAATCATCTGCAAGCGGATTGTCAAGAATATAGGCAAGGTGCCTGTTTAATTTATACATGCGTTGGTAAATAGCCATTAATTCAGCTCTTAGATTATGGCCCCCATCCTCGATAGCATTTATTTCGTTGAACATGGAAACAAAATCATTCTTGCTTTTCGGCGTGCTTAATACAATTTTATTTTTTTTAGCCATAACCGTTGCCGGCATTCAGTCTTACGCTATGCCGGATTTTTTAACAGCCTGTTTCGTCTCCTGGTCTCCTTACTTCTCAGTTTTCCGCAAACAGGGCACCAGTAGCCGGAAACAACATTATCAGGCGTTGTTTTCCAAATGTGTCCCTTGTCACATTGCCATTTAAGTTTTGATTTGCTGCCATGATACACGGCAGAAAGGCATTTACCGTTGCGGGTTGCTGCCAGCTTTTGCATGTCTTTAATGGATCGTTTTCCTTTTCCGGCGCAATACGGGCACCATGAACCGTTAAAAACCGTGTGTGCGCTGGCTTTCCATTGGTGTTCCTTCTTGCATTCAAATAATAATATCTGCCTGTTATTTCTATATGTCTTTGATAAGCACTTGCCGCCTTTTGATTTTGCGAACCGTTGCACGTCATCCAGCGTATGCACAATGTTGCCGTAACAATGCGGACACCATGTTCCGCCATGTTTCACACCGCTCCATGCAGCCTTCCAAACATGCCCCTCTTTACATTGCCATTTCAGGTTCGACCAGTTGTTTACATATCTTTTCGAAAGCAGCTTGCCTCTTTTACCTGCTGCAAACTGCTGCAGCTCTTCTATCTCGGGCTTTGCCTTGCCTGCGCATTTTGGACACCAGCTTCCGTGTAATATATTAGCCGGTGCTGTCATCCAACTATGCTTATAGCGGCATTCAAATTTCAGCTTGGTGGCTCTGTCTATATACGCTTCTGAAAGGCATTTGCCTCCTTTCATAGCTGCTATTCCTTTTAATTTTTCCAGCCGCAATCGCTTATCTTCATGCCTTACACATTGAATACACCAGCTTCCCTGCCTCACAACGGCAAAGTCTGCATCCCATGTGTGCCCCTGGCTGCACTTCCATTTTAGCGGACTATACAGATCAATAAATTCCTTACTAAGGCATTTGCCGCCGTTGTAAAAGGCTGCGTTTTGTGCATCCCGTAATGTGTAGCGTATAATCATAGGTGTGGTAGCTTTGACAAAGTTAGAAAGTTTGTTAAATACATGGCGAAGTAGAAAAAAAAGAACGCATGACAAAAGCCCTTTTTTAAAACCTTAATTTTTCCTTAGACCTTAATAAATAACCATAACCAACCCACACCAACCTTATTACCTTATCCGTAAAAGAAGGTAATAAGGTTGGTGCATTGGCTTATGTGGGTTTTTACTAAGGTTAAAGGGAGGGTAAGGTTTTTAGAATCGAAAATGGGGGTTGGATATGTGCTTGTAAAGTATAGGGTGGGTATGGTGGTGAGGATTTTGTGAAGGGAATCTTAGTTAAGAACAACTGATTTTTATATGGAATATTTTTGTTTCTTAATGACATAAAAAATGCCAGTATTACAATCAAATTCTTTAAAGCATTTATTCCTTGACGATGCCTTTTGCATGGCAGTAGCAAGGCATTTTTTTTCTTTTTATTTTAATATCAACGAATATATAATAAACACTTCCTTAGGACCGATGTTGCTTAAAAACCCTTTAGAGGATCAGTTGATTCGCTTTGAAATTGACTCCGGCAAATCGTTTGATGCATGGTTTATGGTAAACAGGCCTTTTGAAAAAAGCTACCTGCTGCACCCCGATAACAGCATCAAAGAAGAAATAAACTTTTGTGAACATCAAAGACATCTCAGCACCGGGCATTTCATAATCATTGCCCGTAAAAAAATAGCCACCACCAAACCACTCTTCCTGAACGCCCTCTGGCATTACAGGGCAGATACCCTCATCGTGGAAGAAATTGAAATTGATAATTTATCGTTGGATGAAATTAAAAAGGTGACGGGAGAGAAAAAATATTGGGTGGCGGTCGTTGGGGGGAATGGGGGTTGAGGATATTTTATCTTAAGAATAATTACAGGCGGAACGAGAAATATCAGAATAGTGATGGAATAAACGCCTTAATTTTATTTTATGGGATCAAGGTCTATTAACTTAATAACTTTAGGTTTAATTACAAAGCCCTTAATTCTTACTGTTGCTTCCCAATGATTTTTTACAATATCACCAAGCCCATCTGGAACAATTACTGAATATTTCATACCATCATCTTGAATAATTCTAATATTGCTTTTTTCAGAATCTGCTGCCGATAATCTTCCTGTTACTTCAATCTTAGTTTCTGTTTGTTGTGGTACTTCTTGAGTAAATGATGAAATTGAAGAACTGAAATCACTTTTCTTTCTTGTAAATGGAATACGTCTTTCTTCGCCATTTCTCAATGTTGTCAAACCAACCAAATTAATATTATCTCCATCAGGTGCAAGTTCCTTTGCTAACATAATAAAGTTTCTTAAATATGTTTTATCAGTTATTCTTTGTTGCAAAATATCTTCCTTTGATTCATTAATAAGAGAGATATTTTCTGCGATATCGTCAATTATTTCAATTGCCCTTTCTGTGCCAGGAATACTAATTTGGTTTGTTGGTTGTGCTAATCTTATTGTAAATGCAAAACTTGCAGCTCTTGGAACAGATATATAAGGTTGAAAAGATTCTTTTATCTCTTTAGAAAGATTTCCCCTTTCTCTAAAGGGCTTTCCTAATTTTCTTTCAACAGTTCTTAATGTAATGTTTTGAAATGTATTTAATCTTTGAATAACTTCATTACTTTTTGCTAAACCATAAGCAGTATCTTGACCAGAAAATACCATTTGAATTTCTGAATTGTCAAGATTAATACCTTGAAGTAATAAGTGTCTGTTGAAATGAATATCTTCAAGTATGTTTCGTAATTCTTCTGCTATCTCAAAAGGAGGTTCGCCAGATAATCCAAAAGCAACTAGCTTTTCAGCAGTTCTAAATTCTTTTGCATTTAAAGCAATTGAAGCAGCACTCCTAAATAAAACCGATAGTGTTGGCTCTTCAATGTTTTGTTCTTTTGCTAAGAAAGCTGCTTCTTTTTCAAATTCAAGTGCTTCTTTGAATTTATTAATAGCAACTTCTTCATTACCCTTAAATTTATTTATAAATGCAAAGTCGGCAATTTCTAACGCTTTTTTATGTAATTCCTGTATTGTCATTTCTTCTCACCGAATTTAGAAATAGGTTTGCTAAACTCAGATACCGAAACATACGCAGGCAACCAGGACGAATCTGATTGGCTTGTTTGTTTACACTTCGCTTTATATCTCATCACTACTCCATCTTTATCCCCAGTAAAGATTCCAGAAACTTCCAATCTTGCTTTCTTTTGGAATAAACTTCCATCATTATTACCAATCCAATAATCACAACCTGTTTTTCTAACAGACCGCTCTATCACTTCAAATCCTGTCAATTTTAATGCAATAAGAATTCCCAAACAAACTGCTGCTTGTTCCGTTGCATAAATTTGGTCTTTCCAAGTTCTGTCTAATTGATCTGATACAATGTCTGGCCAATGTAAGTCATATTCTTTGTCAGTATCTCCAAATATTTTTAATATTACTCCTTTCCCATGGCTTTGTCGGTGTAAAGTAATAACACAGCCTTCAAGCAGGTGATTCCCACTTGTTGGTGTTAAACCAGCAAATCCATTAGATATATCGTTTAAATCTATTGATTCAGTCATGCATTTTTAAAATTACATGTGATGTAGAGGATAAAGTTTGTTTCTTTAGCGCCAAAGATAGAAACAGTTTTCAATTATGATTTTTAAATCAAACGATCTATGGGTTCTTTTAATAATGTATCATCAATATAACTCCAACGACTTTTCAATTATCTGATCTAATTCCTTTTTTGTCTTGCTATCCTCGCCATACACAAAAGTAGAAGTCAAGTATTTCCAATCATCCTTTGAGAGACTAAAAAGTTCTTTGGCTATAAGCGTTTCTAATGCGGCTCTTGTTTTTATTTCATCAAATTTTTTCTCAGGTACTATTTTTAGTTCTTTAGCGAGATCATCATAAAGTTTTTTATCGCTGTTATGATAGAGAAGATTGAATCCTTTTTCTATAATTTGTTCTTTTTGTTTTTTAGTTGCTTCGGGAATTGGCATTTCATACAAATAGAACATATTGAGGTTAGTAGAAATTTTGTTGCGGATATAATAATTTAAGGTCAGCGAATTGAATAGTGACATGATATATACTACTTCTTCCGTAGGCAGAACTGTTTGTTTGAAATCTTTGTCGCCGACAGCTTTGTAATAACAGTTGATGATATAATTTATTGAGTTAACAGAAAAAGTATCTGGCGGTAGTAAGGTACTAATTAATGTTCTTTCGTTTGTTGAACTGCCTACAGCACGATAAGCTAAGCGATAAGTTTCGTAATCAAGTAAACAATTTTTCTTTTCAAACAGTTCTCTTGTTTTCTTTACAGTTAAGTCTAATCCTAAATCGACTTTTATGCGGTAACATTCTTTATTTATTAGGTCTTCTCTTGCTTCCACACTGTTTGCATAATATGATTCGCCGGCATAATCAGGATTAAACTGGTGAATCATTTTGCCTTCATAAACAATCGTGTTATGTAATTTGTTTTTTTCTTTTTCAAACATTCCGCCATCATCGCTTACATTAAACTCTCTTCGTATGTCCAGCCGCTTCTGACCAAGCAAAGGATGCTTATCATTGATTTTTGCACAAAGCTTGTAATCAGTTTCAGAACGAAACTCCATGATAGAAAGATTATCAGGCGAAAACTGTTTAACTAAGCCAATGTTATATTCAAGAGGTCTCTTTTCAGTTAAATCCTTTGGATTTAATAAATAAAAATGCGAGTGAAAATTGGTTTTATCATTCTTATTGGATTCCTTCTTCACCAATACTATTGAAAATTTGAAACGAGGATCAACATCATGAAATGGTTTAATTTGTTTTTCTTTTCCATTGCTTAATACCTTATACCCTCTGTTTTCAAAAGAAAATAGTTCCATTAGTTTGTAATTTTCAAGTGCAAGTGTTCTTAGCCCATAACCACCTTCATCGGTTTGAAAACTTGAAGGGATGAGAACATTTATATAACCATTATCTCTTATTACTTCAAGGTCTCTTTCAAAAAAGAGTTTGAAATAATTAAGATGGGAGCGCATGGCTTTACTTGTTTTGGGTTTGAGGTCGTGATAATAATATCGCTCCATCATGAACTTGGAATACTCACTGTAAAAAGTTTCATAAGCTTCCCAGTCATTTTTAAACTTTTCATCACCTTTTAACCGTATCTGAAATTCTTTTTCAAATTCTTTTTTATCAAGTCCATATTTCTCAGCTCCTGCAAATTCCTTTCTTACCGGATAAATTTCCTCCCAAGGCGGATTAGAGATGACAGCAGCGAAGCCACGTTCATTAGCAGGCAAGGGATTTCCTTTCTCATCAAAAAAGAGATAGAAGAATTCCAAAGTGATAAATAATGGCTTTGTAAGTTTGGGTAAGTCTTCTGCAAGCGATGCCCTTACTTTTGATTTAATTGCTTGTATGGTTTGTAAAATATCAGGATCATAAGGATTATCTAAGTAATGCTGTCGGGTAGTTTGCAATTCTACGATCTCTTTTTTAAAATTAAGGGTTATGTTATCAATTTGTACCTGTAATGGAAGGTCAAACAAACTATCACCATTTATAAAATTGAGTTCGAGATTAGGGAGGATGTGATTTATGTTTGGCGGCAGTTTACGAAAGCCAAATACTTCCGGCTTTAACTTAACTGATTCTTTCCAGATGTTTGTTTTTGCTGTTTCAAGAGCACGCTCATCTATATCAACGGCACAAATGTGATTTAAAACTACACTGGCAATGAGTTTACGGTAATCGCCAAAGAAGATATTTTCACGAAATTCTTTTGCACACTGAACATTTTCAGGGGCATCAAAAATATCTTTGATTTCAATTTTATTAACCCATGCTGTTTTTTCATCAAGCAGTTCATAATACCTGAATATTTCACGAAGAACTTTAATCAGGAAGCTACCGCTTCCTGAACAAGTATCAATGATCTTTATTTTACGAAGCTCATCAAGTAAAACAAGTGCTTTAGTGCAATCGCCTTCCTTAACTAATTTAATTATTTCATTTATCTTTTCATCAAACAACAGCTTGACCAGTCGCTGAGCCATGTATTGGGTGATTGGCTTCGGTGTATAAAAGATTCCTGAGTCTTTTTTGTTCTCAGCAATGAACGTTTCATAAGCTTTGCCAAAAACATCTTCGTCAATAAGACGATAGTTGTAATGAATCATTCCCTTTCCAAAGGTGTAATCCCAATTATCGAGGCCTAACGTTCGCTCAAATATTCTCCTAAATTTATCAACGTTGGTTTTGTTTCTTTTTACATAATCCCAAACTTTTACTTTGAAAAGCTCAGTATCATAGAAATCCCAAAACCATTCTTCAATCTCATTAAAAAAGACATTAAATACTTTCTCATATCCCTTTACTTCCCATCTACCACGCTTTTCAAAATAATTATCCTGTAAAAATTTGTAAGGAATAAGGCCATAATCTTCAAGAGTTTTAATGAAAATGACTTTATTCATCAGAAGAACAATGAGTTCTTCTTTTTGCAAACCGGTTGGCTCTTCAAATTCTATTTTCTGGAATTCTTCATACCATTTTTTCAGGTTTTTAAAAAACTCATCTTCGAGATCAACTTTTACAAGGTTGTCTTCTAAACGCCTTACTGTATCCCATAAGCTATCATATTGGAGAAATCCTTTAAGTAGTTCAGTAAATGCAATTTGATGAAAAGGTTCAAAATCAATTAATGCTTCCCTGTTGAAAAGAAATGCCTTGTTTAAATCGGTAAGGATTATATAATCGTTGGAACGGAGGTATTTTTGAATTTGTGTCTTGTGATTTTTATAGAGTAGTTCTTTGGCTTCAATGCTTTCTTTCTTCTTATTAAGCGTAAAACAAGGTTTTAGCTCAATAAGAATAGGATTAACCAGGTTTTCCTGAATAGCTAAATCAATAAAGCCATCCCTGATTGCAACTTCTGAAAAGGCTTCTTTTTTAAGAATGTCAGTTGCTATGGATTTGAGAAGTTCAGCAGATGCTGTTTCATGTTTTACACCTCTGAATAAACTCTCTATATAGTGGTCTAAAGGGGAATATTCAAATTCATCAATGAGTTCCTTAGCCTTCGTTTTATCAACTTCATCAAAGCTGTTAAGCTTTTCTATCTCCTGAATGTATTTCAGCTTTATGTCCACGAATAGTTCTTTTTAAAATGTACTGACTGCAATCTTTTGAGAGATTGAAAATATTTTCAGTGTAAAGTTACGATGGTTTGGATGCGAAAATACACTTTTTCTTGTGCTGGTTTCGAATTGACTAATAGGAGAGAGATCCGGCTAAAGCCCATCCCATTTTCATTCCTTGCAATCCGCTACACACCCGCAACCCCCTCTCACCTGCGCACAAAGCCTTCCCATCCCGAAATAATCGGGACAGGCGTCGGGGACTTAGCACGGATATATATTCATTGCTTAGTCCCCTCTGTGCGGTGGAAGGTGCATGAGAGAGAGGGGATTAGGGCAATGCCGTTAAGTTAAGGAGTTAAAATAAAGAAAATCAAGTTATTGCAAATACAAAACCTTAGTAGAAAATAACCTGATCTGATAAACCCAAAACCTTATTACCTTATTAAAAATTCATTTTTGGTGCGTGAATAAGGTAATAAGGTTGAGATATATAGAAATGATCCTTTCTACTAAGGTTAAAAATTAAATTAACGTCGAAGATATGTAGCTTGTAAGGTGTTGATTTGTAATATGTAATTCCTTAACTTAACGGCATTGGGGATTAGGGGTGTGTGGTTTTTAATTTGTCCCATTAGGGACTCAAGCTTGGTAAAACCAAACACTCACCCTGCCATCGTCCACCGTAGGCGGACAACTCCTGAGGTTTAAGTTTATAAAAAAGTTGTCCACCTACGGAGTACAGAAAAAAGTGATGCTTTCTTGTTACCAAGCTTGAGCAACTACGGTGCTTTGGCTTTAAACCCGTCTGCTGTCAATCCTTATAGAAGTAATCATCCAGTTGTTCCTTGTTGCCATCTAAGGCTTTACAAATGTCAATAGTGGTAATGAGGTCGTGTTTTTTCTTTTTGCATTTTTTCCTCACAATCAGCATCAGGCGGAATCCTTGCCTGTCGCTGCATCCATACATTCGTGTCAAATCGGCTGCGGTAATGTTAAGTTTAAAGTGTTTCATACATGAAGGGAGATTAATGTGTTTAAATATTTAGAGCTATAGTTAATTAAAAGCACTTACATGAATAATGCTATAAAAGTATAAAAAATATTATTTCCATCCAATTAAGCTGCTGCCAATAGTGTCTTAAAATGCCACAGACTGCCAATAGTGTCTGATTTGTGACATGCCGCTTGACAAGCTCATATTTTCGCAATTACCTTTGTTTCGGTTTAGTGATTGAATAAATATTGAATCATATTTTTAAATAAAAATTAAACACAATGAATAGTATGAAAA
>PLYJ01000277.1 GCA_003151745.1 Bacteroidota bacterium | reverse complement strand
TGCAATCTATCATAATCGATGTATCAAATATCAGGCAATTCAAATCGTCACCGAATTAAATCGACACGAAACACAGATATATCAAGACTTTCAAAGAACTTATTGTAATTTTAACAAGACATTATTGTGTCTGAACCTTAATTTATAGGATAAATATGATTTTAAAAAAATGATTTACTTTGTACTTCGTCAGGTTGAAAACCCGACGGCACAAGAATGAAAATAGTTTGCTGTTTAAAAATCCTAAGTGGATTGCTAACACCGATTATTGCTATTATTGCTTTGTATATAGCTTATCAACAATATTTAATTAACAAAAGGAAATTAAGACTTGATTTATATGAGAAAAGGTTCATAATTTTTAAAGAAACAAAGAATTTTTTATTAAAAATAATTCAAGATGAAAAAATTGCGACAACTGAATTACAAATCTTTATTTTTAGTACGAAGGAAAGTAGATTTTTGTTTGAAAATGACATTTCTAACCTCATTGAGAATATTGTAAAGAATTCAAAAGAATTAAGCCATTTAGTAGCTTATTTTCAAATTAAAAATCCTTCAGCTACACAAACTGAGAACTATGAAAAGGCGGAAATTAAAATGAATTTATCTAATTGGTTTACGCTTCAATATGATAACATTGAATATACATTTGAAAAGTATCTTGACTTTAAAAACTTATAAACATGAAAAAACTAATTTTACTCTTACTGTCATTTACAAGCCAAATAACTTTTATAAATGCGCAATGGCAAAACACCAATTGCCCTTGTCCTTATGATGCTAATGTTACTCGCGTGGCTGCTATTGGAACGAATATCTTTGCGGGGACAAATGGCTTATTTTTATCCACCGATTCAGGAGTAAGTTGGTCAGCGATTAATAACGGGTTGCCAAATTATGCCTACGTTCAATCATTAGTCGTAAGCGGAACGAGTATTTTTGCAGGAATTGAGAATGGCGGTGTATTTATATCTACTGATACAGGAGGAAGTTGGGCTGCAATTAATAATGGATTGACAGATAGTTCGGATGTTATTTCATTATTAGTAAACGGAACGAATATTTTTGCTGGGACTGGCAATGGTGTATTTTTATCTACAAATACTGGGGCAAGCTGGAAAAAGATTAATAACGGTTTACCAAATTCCACCATTTGGTCATTCGCTTTAAACGGAACGAATGTTTTTGCAGGGTCTGATGGCAACGGTGCATTTCTATCCGCAGATACTGGTGCAAGTTGGACGGCGGTTAATAACGGGTTGCCAAATAATTGCTGGGTGTATTCATTAGCTATAAGCGGAACAAATATTTTTGCAGGAGATCAGGATGCAGGAGTATTTTTATCCACTAATAATGGCGGAAGCTGGATTGCAATTAATAATGGTTTGACCGATACAATTGTTTATTCATTTGCTGTAAGTGGAGTAAATATTTTTGCAGGAACCAATAACCCTGCAGTTTGGAGACTTTCCTTATCAGATATTTTAGGATTAGAAGACATCAGTGTCATTAATAATAGCAGTAGTATATATCCCAACCCCGCCACCAACCAACTCACCATTTACACTTCCCGCCCGACTGAACAGTCGTTCGGGCGGCCATCTTTTCAAAATGAAGCAGTAACAGTTTCAATAATGAATGTGCTTGGGCAAATTGTACAGGAAGAAAAAGCCTCACCCCAGCCCTCTCCAAAAGAGAGAGCGTTTACGATCAACATCAAAAACCTTTCCGCAGGCATTTATTTTTTGCAGTTGTCAGATCAAACTCAACGGCCTGTTTTAAAGTTTGTGAAGGAATAAAGCGTCGTACTGCCAAATCTGCAAGGCAAATAACGTCAAACCATGATGCCTCTTGACATGTGTGCCTTTTTTTGTACTTTTATATCGCTACTGCATCTCTTTTTCGGGCAACGCAACCATCATCATGAGTTTGGCATCTATATTTAAAAAGCAGACAATATTGGAAGCGGAAAGTGAAGATATGCTTATTAAAGGGTGTATTGAATGGGACAGGTCAGCCCAGAATAGACTCTATAAGCTATACTCTGCCAAAATGTTTGCCGTTTGCTTCAAATATTCATCGAGCCGGGAAGAAGCTGAGGACACATTTCACGAGGGCTTTATGAAGGTGTTTGAGAATATAAAGAACTTTAAAAAAGAAGGTTCGTTCGAGGGTTGGATACGCAGAATTATGGTGAACTCGGCTCTCGAGAAGTATAGAAAGAAATCGCGCTTAGTTGTGCTTGTCAGCATAGATGATAACCACGTTGATCTCAACAATCATTTTGTTGACGACATTCTTGGCAAAATAGAAGCGAATGATTTAATGCATTTGATTCAGAAGCTGCCGCCGCAATATAAAATGGTTTTTAACCTGTATGAGTTTGAAGGATTGAAGCATAAGGAAATTGCTGACAAGCTTGGCATATCAGAGGGGGCTTCCAAATCGAATTTGTCACGCGCAAGAGGCATTTTGCAAAAAGCAATTAATACAAATATAAATACGTTGGAAGAAATAGTTCTGACTTAATGGAAGAAAATAAAAACATAAACAGAGGATCATCAGATCTCAGGGACAAGTTCAAAATGGATGCTCCTGAAAATGCCTGGAGCCTGCTCAGCGCTGAGCTGGAACGCAAGCAGGCAATTCGGTATAAGCAAAGAGGCAACCGCTTTAAATTGCTTTCCATTGGTCTGGCTTTATTGTTGGTGTCGTTTATTACCTATTATTATTTAGGTAGTAGTGATCATGCAGGCAAACCAGGCAATGCAACGAATAATACTGTTGCTGTAGTAAATGATGCAGGTACTAAACCTTTAACGAATAATAAACACCAGGCTGATAATACTTCAGGCAATAAAACTCTTGTTTCAAAGGGGAGACTTGGAACCCGGAACATGGAGCATTCAGCTCCTGTTCCTCGTTCCTTGTCTGTTCAAGTAAAACAACAAGTAGCAACCAACGAAGTTGAAGCAACAAAGAATGGGAAAAAAGAAAAAACTGTCGGTGATGTAGCACAAAACACCAACGGAGACGGTGAAAATATAATAACGGACACTGAGGAACGGAACGGTATTGCAACAACGCCTGCAACCGCCGCCAATGATAGTTCAGAAAGAAAGGATTCAAAAGAAAGCAATCGTGTTGCCACCAGCCCGACTGATAATTTAGAAAAGCAAGCAGCAACGGAAGTTAAACCGGCTGAACCTGTTTTAGTAAATGAAAGTTCACAAAAGAGTAAGTCTTCAAATAATGATTCGAAGGCGAATGAAAACAGTACTCATACATCGAGATGGGCAATCGCGGCTTTTTATTCTCCCAATTATTATGCTCAGAATCATTTAACAGTGAATAATCCTCAGTACAATGAAAGCACAGAAGATTATAGCGCACGCGAGAAAGCGGAGTATTCTTTTACCACGGGATTAGCTCTCCGGTATGATTTAACTGCTCATTGGAGCGTATCCGTTGGCGGTAATTATTCAACGATTGCATACTCCATAAACCTTCCGACTGTGTATGCGAAGTATGGTTCAGATGATCAATTGTATTATGTATATCCCACCTCCTGTGGAAACATCGAAATGCCTAATACTTCCAACAAAGTTTTGTACTATGGTGATAGTCTCAATATAAATGGGGCTTGCCGACAGGTGGTTGAATTTATAAATATTCCTGTCACAGTCAGATACCGCGCAACGAGTAACCGGTTTACATTTTATGCAGATGCAGGATTTTCTGCCAACTTTGTGGTTCAGGAAAAAGCTAACGTAAGCGTTGGAAATACTGAAACTACCATCATCAACAATATTGAAGGACTTAATAAAATGAACTACGGCTATCTTTTCGGCGGGGGAGTGGAATATGCTTTTTATAATGGGTTGGGTATTTTTATAGAACCGTGTTACAGAGGTTCAATTACATCTCTTACTCAAAACACGGCGTTCTATTGTTATCCGAATGCTTTTAGCTTGAATATGGGGGTGTCTTTTCATTTCTAATTTCCCGGAAGTAAAGACAATACGCGCAGTCATTCAGCCAGTGTTATTAACACCCCGGCTTTATTTCTTTTACTCCGCGCGCAACCATTCATGCCTGTTGTCATCTATATTTTAAAAGGGTAACTATACCTCTTTATGCGATTTGGTGACGGATCGTATAAAATATGATCATTAACTCAAACTTAAACAATTAAAAACTTAAAAAAATGAAAAATCTTAAAACAATTATGGCAGCAATTACATTGCTGTGTGTAGCAACAGGCTGCGAAAAAAATAGCGACATTTCTTCCGGCACTGCACCGCAGAATCAGGCCGGTACTATCTCAGCGAGACATTCACATGGCACGGATTACAAACAGGTAAATCTGGTTTCCGATATAGCGGGTTTTGGCGCGGGCAGAACCGATGCAACCCTTAATAACCCGTGGGGCATTGCTTTTGGAGAAAACGGCGCTTTATGGATTTCCTGTAACCACACAGGTTCCGCTGTTATCTACGACAGAAATGGCGCGCAACTAATGCAGCCGATAGCGATTCCCTTCGGAGGGCTTCTCAATGGTTCCTCGCCTGACGGAGTTGTGTTTAACAATACTCAGAATTTTGTAATCCCGTTAAATGGTAAAAAAAGTCATTTCATTTTTTCAACTGAAGATGGGATTGTTTCTGCATGGAACTCCGGCGATTCAACGATAACCGTTGCTGACCGGTCTGCAACAGGAGCTGTATATAAAGGAATTGCACTTGGCAATGATCATGGCGCTAATTTTCTGTATGTTACAAACTTCAATGCCACTACCATTGACGTGTATGATAAATCATTCAATCTCGTTAGCATGCCGTTTTCAGATCCTACCATACCTCCGGGTTTTGCGCCTTTTAATATTGCAAACATTGGAGGCCAGCTTTATGTAACGTATGCTTTACAAAACGGGCTAAAACATGACGACGTGTCAGGGCCCGGCAACGGATATATAAATATTTTTAACACCGACGGAACGTTTGTAAAACGGTTTGCCTCTCAAGGCACGCTTAACTCGCCATGGGGAATTACACAGGCAGATGATGAATTTGGACAGGGTAAGAATGCCATCCTTGTAGGAAACTTTGGTGACGGGCGTATTAATGTTTTCGATGCCTCCGGAACATTTAAAGGGCAATTGCAGGACGATGGAAATCCTATTACCATTCAAGGCTTGTGGACTGTTGCATTTGCTCCGGATAGAGATGGAAATAGAGATAGAAGAGAGTCAGGTTCTGACAGACTATTTTTTACAGCGGGGCCTGGTGGAGAAAGTCACGGGATTTTCGGCTATTTGAACAAGGAATAATAATTGCATTGAATTATATAAACCTGGTTGGTGTTGCAAACACCAACCAGGTTATAAAAGTCGGCATACTAATTTGACGACATTTAGTCGTCATTTTTTTTAAGGTTATCTCTTATTAAAACTGAGAATAGTTTTTTATATCCACGCAACCATTATGGCGTTATGTCATCTATATTAATGTAAGCAGTTTATATATATAATTAGCATAGTTCATTAGAAATGGTTTGAAAATATTTACTGCATAATTTATATACGATAAACAAATACTAAAATTTAAATCCAATGAAAAATAAATACTTAATATTATTTCTGACCTTATCCCTTTTAAAAGCAACAACAGGCTTTTGTACCAGCCATCTTATTCAATCAGGCGGAACTTTTCCTCACTTTACATTTATTCCTGATAGTGTTTCTGCTGATGTTGGTGACACAATTGACTTTCAGATTGCCTCCTTCCACTTCCCGAAAGAAGTAGATTCAGCGAATTGGGCTATTAACGATAGCACCTCTAATGGTGGATTTGTATTACCTTTAGGAGGGGGAATATATGTCATTAACCAGGTGAAGACCTATTACTATGTATGCGGTGTGCATTTTGCTGAAGGAATGAAAGGCAGAATTTTTGTCACCAACCCAAACGGCATAAATGCGCTGATTAATACCCCTGCAAATTTGGAAATCTTTCCTAATCCTGTTTCTACAAACGCAACTATCAAAACCAGTCTTCCATCAGGGAAAGAAAATCAAATCAGGATTTTTGATTTGACAGGCAAATGTTTGTATCAAAAGGATAATGTGTCCTCCATTCAATATCTTGACTTATCAGGATTTTCTTCAGGAATTTATTTCGTTGCTATAAAGTCCGACGATGTTTATCTTGAAAGAAAATTAATCGTGTCAAAATGAAATTTTGTTTCTGAGGTTTATGTAATGATTTCCGGGCAGGTGCACGGCACCTGCCCGGTTTATTTAACTTTTATTTTAGAATTGAATTGCGGAAAATTTATGCCACAGATTCACAGATTAAATAAGAAGAAATTAATTAAGAAATAATCTGTGAATCTGTGGCAATTTTTATTTCCTTAGTATTATTTTTAATTTGATTAAACAGATTCTTATAGTTTATGAAAAAGCTTTTATTTTTTTTCCTTCTTACGACTTCTTTAAATATAAAAGCGCAAGGAGTTTTCAAAAGCAACAGTGGAGAAGTTTCCTTTTTCTCAGAAGCCCCGCTTGAAAATATTGAAGCGCATAATAAGAATGTTAGTTCACTCATCAATACTACAACTAAAGAAGTTGTCTTTGTAATCCCTGTCTGGAATTTCAAATTTGATAAATCTTTAATGCAAGAGCACTTCAATGAAAAATATATGGAAAGCGATAAATATCCCGACGCTACCTTCAAAGGTAAAATCAATGAAGACATTGATTTTATGAAGGATGGAGAATATAATGTAACTGCCACCGGTACGATGACGATTCACGGAGTAGAAAAGCTGGTTACGCATTCAGGAACGCTCACTATTAAAAACGGAACCATGTCGTTGAAGTCGGAATTTAGTGTTGCCCTTAAAGATTATAATATTACCATTCCAAAATTAGTAATACAAAATATTGCAGAAATCATTCCGGTTAAATTGAATGTAAGCTACATGCCTTACAAAAAGGAATAAATCTGAATTTTCCTGCAATGGATTTCAAGAGGTACTTTGAACTGAAAAAATCAAAACCTTAAACGGATTCTATTCATATACCGTCAGCCTTAAGTTGAGTTTCTTTTCAACTAATTTTTTAGCGGGATACCATGCGGCAAAAAAACCGATGCTGAACACAGTGAGAAATACATAGAGAAAGTCCAATGCATGCATGCTAACTGGATAAGCATCCACAACAAACGACCCTTCACCTTCCAGGCGCACAAATCCAAAACGTTGCTGCCCTATACATAATGCCGCTCCTAAGAGCAGCCCGATGAAGGCGCCTGCCAGCGTGATGAGAACTCCTTCTGACAAAAATATGCGGCTGATCATGGTGCGGTCAGCACCCATGCTGTGCAGCACGGCTATATCCTTTTGCTTGTCAATGATAAGCATGGTGAGCGAGCCAACGATATTAAATGTGGCGATAATGAGAATGAGCGTAAGTATGAAATAGACTGCCCATTTTTCTGATTTCATGACTCTGTTCATCAGTTCATGCTGCTCAAAGCGGTTCTTTACGGCATATCGGTTGCCTGCAAGTTGCGCTATTTGCTGCTGTACTTGTTCTTCGTTTGCACCGGGAGCAAGATTTATTTCAAGCGATGAAACAATGCTGCTATCATACTCAAGCAGGTTGCGTGCAAAGCGCAGCGGCACAAGAACATATTTAGAATCTATATCCTGCTGCAAAACATATATGCCCGAAGGTGTAATGAGTGGGTGGTTGAGAGCATCTTCGGGGTTGATGGATGTAGTAGCATTACGCCGTGGCACAAATACTTCGAGCTTGCTCATGAAATCACTGATGTTGAGCTTGAGACGGTAGGCAACTCCCCCGCCAACGACGGCATAATCAGCGTCGCCCTGCTGCAACAGCAGCTCGCCATCTCGGATGGTCGTGTCAAGACGCGTCATCTTCAAAAACTCATCACTCACTCCTTTCACGGTGGCTGCTACTTGGTTTTCACGGTATTTGAGCAAGGTATTTTCTTCCAGCGCTTGTGCAACATATTTTACGCCATTGATGCGGCGCAACTCATTAAGCGGAAATTTTTTTAAGTCAAATGTTTTACCTTCCACTGCCGTAATCTTGATCTGCGGATCGAACGTGTTATAAAGCGAGCTAACCAATTCTTCCAATCCGTTGAATACCGATAACACCACGATGAGCGCACAGGTGCCAATAGTTACACCCAGCACAGAAATCCAGCTGATGATATTTATAGCTCGCTGCGACTTTTTGGAAAGTAAATATCTGCGGGAAATGAAAAGGGGGAAATTCATTATCTGCGAAATACGAATCGGTACGAATATACGAATTCGCAATTCGTTGATTTTACTTCCATGCTTTGACTATTAATCCTGTTCCGGTTTTATGTTTGCCGTTTACATCAAGCCAATTGAGTATATATGAAATGGGATAAGCAATGACATAATAGAAAGGAAGAATGATGAAAAATAATTTAGATGCTCCCAGCATAAGTATTGGATACTTCATAGAAAGCCGCCATGAAATCTTGCCGGGTGTGCCATAACTGTAACGTGCTTCCACCTTGCTGAAGCCTGCACTTCTGAGTTTCTTTTCTATATCGCCAATGTTGTATCCGTCACGTACATGTTCTTCAATGAAAGAGGTTTCTCCTTCTCCCTGCACGTCGCTGCCTCCCTGATCGCTTGGAGTGGAGATGATAAGCATAGCGCCCGGCTTCATAGATGCAACAAAGTTGCGGAACACCTGCACGTCTTCTTCTATATGTTCCATTACGTCCACGCATACCACTAAATCGAATGAATTGTCTTTTCTGAATTTCGTGAGGTCGCCGACTTCAAATAAGACATCCCTTGCGCCGATCCGTTTAAAAAAATTATTGCAATCAGCTACCTGTTCATCTTTCACGTCTACGGAGAGAATTGTCCATGCAGGGTTGTGCCTGTGCAGCCAATACGTGTATTGTCCGAAACCAGCACCCGCATCGAGCACGGATACCACCCCTCCTTTGGAGGCGTTGGGGGAGGCTGTTCTTTTCCATGCTCTCAGTTCTTTATGTACATGCCAAGCACGGAGCAGCAGCAAATCGAGCAGGTTATAAAAAGTTTTGCGCAGAAAAGGGGACTTATTGAAAACATTTCCAAGTATGCGCTTTATCGGGTCGTATTGCATATAATCAGTTTAAAGTTTTTCAGTTCAGAGTTCAAAGTTCCGTAACATTGAACGGAATAACTTTGAACCTTGAACAATTATTCTTTCTCCTCGTCCTTCTTTGTTTCTTTAAGCAGCTTTTCGATTTTATCTACATAGTCTAAAGAATCGTCTATGAAGAATTTTAGTTCCGGGATGATGCGTGCCTGGTGACGAATGCTTTCGCCCAGCTTTCTTCTTATTTCTTTGGTGTGCTTTTCAATCATGGTTAATACTTCTTTGGTATCCTTCACACCAAAGACGCTGATATAAATTTTCGCAACTCCCAGATCCGGGCTGACTTTAGCACCCATCACTGTTACAAATGCTTTGCCATAATAATTATAGCCATCTTTTTGAAACTGATCACCGATCTCTTTTTGAATGAGCCGTGAGAATTTTTGCTGCCTTGTTGAATCCATGCTGCGAAGGTAATTATTGAAGATTTAAAACAAATAGAACCCTGCCTGATAAAAAAGCGCCCAAATGAGGATTGTATTCAATGCAAAATTCCATGCAAGACAGTGTCCGCTATTTTCCTGTCAACCAATTTTTAGTTCTTTTAACTATATCAACTTTTCTGGGTTTTGGTTTGCCATCATGTGTTAAATTATTTTTATAGTTATGCTCAAGCTTTAATGCATATTCCCGTTGTTCATTATTTCCGTTCTTCATCTCTTCAATATAAGGCAGGGCACGATCATTCAAAACTCCATTTACAGATATTGTCCTGTATTCGCTCCTTAAAACGGGTGCGTTATTTTTATTTATTTCTTTATTTCCGTTTTCTGCAAAATAGTCAATATGAAAAATTTCCGGATTCAGCTTTTTAAGCCTTTTAGTTCCTCTTCTTTCATTGCGCCAGGGATGTTCTTTTGTATGAAGTTGTTCTAATAAAACAGTTTTGTTCCACAACGTAACCTGGTGAGACATTAAAAAATCAGAATTAACATTGTCAAGCTTTGCAATATTAAATCCTTCAATATATAAATCAGCGGCAATTGTTTTATAACCTCCGAAGCTGTGCAATTTTACATGTTGCCAGTCATTTTTTTTTGTCAATTCAAAAAGCTGATTGAAGAACGCGGCGTTTACCTTCTTGTTAATCCACATATCTTCCTGGAAATACAAAATGTATTTTTCAGGAATTTTCTCCTTTAGGAGAAAAGCTAACCTGTCAGCCCATTCATCCTTTCCGGAGCGAATATTTTCAAAGCCATTGATTGCAACCTTTTTTTCTTCTGTAGCAAAATAGCAATTACAGTCAATGGAAAAATCCCAATATTTAGAAAAGAAGAATTCAAAGCCTTTGTATAAAAGCTCATACCGGTCGCAACTGTGAATGATCAAGGCAATGTTTCTGTTTTTTGAATTCATGTCTTGCAATATTTTGCAATATTACAAATATAAATAAAAAGGCACTCCTCCATATACAGAATCCTGCACTTGTCTATATTTGTCGCGTGAAGAATTATTTAAGGCTTTTAAAATATGTTAAGGCATATAAAGGATTTGCCGCATTGAATGTTTTATTCAACGCATTGTCTGTGATTTTTTCACTCTTTTCATTGACTATGGTTGCCCCGTTTTTGAATGTGCTTTTCAGCCAGGAAACCAAGTACCACCAGATGCCATGGAATCTATCGGTAAAATCATTGTTCAATAACTTTAATTATTTTCTCAGCAAGTTTATTGTTGATCATGGTAAAATGGAAGCCATTGAGCTAATCGCAGGATTGGTGGTGCTGCTGTTCTTCCTGAAAAATTTGTTCCGTTATCTTGCTATGTATTTTATTTCGCCGATTCGAAACGGTGTGATTCGCGACCTGCGCAACAAGATGTATGAAAAAATTCTGTATCTACCTCTTACGTATTTCTCTGAAGAACGCAAAGGTGACCTGATGTCGCGAATGACAAGCGATGTGCAGGAGATTGAATGGAGCATCATGATGTCGCTGGAAGTAATTTTCCGTGAACCGTTTACAATATTTATTTTTCTTGCGACCATGTTGATGATGAGCCCTCAACTTTCTCTGGTCGTCTTCATCCTGCTTCCTGTTGCCGGGTTAATCATAGGACAGATTGGAAAAAGCTTGCGGAAAACATCTCATAAAAGCCAGGCGAAAATGGGATTGCTTTTATCGAATATCGAAGAAACCTTAAGTGGCTTGTGCATCATCAAAGCGTTTACATCGGAAATATTCTTTAAAGAAAAATTTCAAAAGCTGAATGAAGAATACCGGAAGCTGATGGTGCGTCTTTATAGAAAACGAGACCTTAGCTCTCCGCTAAGCGAATTTCTTGGAGCTGTGGTGATGGTTACCGTCATGTACTTCGGCGGTAAATTGGTGTTGGGAGAAAGCGCTTCATTGGAACCGTCTCTCTTTATTGCATTCGTTGTCATTTTTTCCCAGCTAATCCCTCCTGCTAAATCATTTACTGAAGCATATTCCAACGTGCAGAAAGGTTTGGCATCTGCGGAACGCATCAATAAAATCCTTGATGCTGAAATTACCATTCGTGATGTAGAGCATCCGATTCATATTTCTGATTTTAATCATAGCATTGAATATAGAAATGTTTCTTTTGCATACCTCAGAGAAGGCACAGGCTGGGTGCTGCGCGACATCAATCTTAAAATTGAAAAGGGTAAAACAATCGCTCTTGTTGGTCAAAGCGGTTCAGGGAAAACGACGCTTGCTGATTTGCTTCCCCGCTTTTATGACCTGGAACATGGGGAGATTATGATTGACGGGGAGAACATTAAGGATTACCGCCTGCATGATCTTCGTAAGCTCATGGGCATTGTGACACAGGAAAGTATTTTATTCAACGATACTGTTTTCAATAACATTGCCTTCGGAGTAGAAAATGCAAAAGAAGAAGATGTAATTGCTGCTGCGAAGATTGCCAACGCTCATGATTTTATTACAGAGATGTCGCAGGGTTATCAAACTAATATTGGTGACCGCGGAGGTAAGATGAGCGGAGGGCAACGTCAGCGCATCAGCATTGCGAGAGCAGTCTTGAAAAATCCCCCGATACTTATTTTGGATGAAGCTACTTCTTCACTTGATACAGAAAGTGAACGGCTCGTGCAGGATGCCTTAATCAACCTGATGAAAAACCGCACCGTACTTGTCATTGCGCATCGCCTTTCAACTATTCAACATGCGGATGAAATCATTGTGATGCAAAAAGGAGAAATTGTTGAGCGTGGCTCTCATGCTTTTTTGATTGAAGGCAGCACTGTATATAAGAGATTGTATGACTTACAGTCTTTTAATTAATTGAAAATAGAACGCGGATTCTTATGATAGGTTATGATTTAAACGGATACAAAATCATAATTGATCTTAATCATCATGAAGATCAGCGTTCAAAGGAAAGAATCATTTTGTGTCGTAAGCCCACTTCACCCAAATGCTTCCCCAGGTAAAGCCGCCGCCGAATGCAGCAAGGATGAGGTTATCACCTTTATGTAATTTCTTTTCCCACTCCCAAAGACAAAGGGGGATTGTAGCATTGGTTGTATTACCGTATTTGTCAATGTTCATCATCACCTTTTCAGGACCAATGCCCATGCGTCTGCCTGTGGCATCAATGATGCGCTTGTTTGCCTGGTGAGGCACAAGCCACGCAACATCATCGGCGGTAAGACTATTTTTCTCCATAATCTCTGTTGACACGTCAGCCATTCTTACTACAGCAAATTTAAAAACCGGTTGCCCGTCCTGGTAAACAAAATGCTCTTTGGCATCTACTGTTTTATGCGAAGACGGCTTTACTGAGCCACCTGCCTTTTGTTGAAGATGGACTCTTCCGGAACCATCGCTTCGTAAAATAGAATCTTTGATACCATACCCTTCTGTGCTTGGCTCCAGCAAAACTGCACCACTGCCATCACCAAAAAGGATGCAGGTGCTGCGATCACTATAATCTGTGATGCTCGACATTTTATCAGCGCCAACAATAACAACCTTTTTGTATTGCCCTGATTCTATATACTTCGAACCCGTAACCAGTGCATAGAGAAACCCGGAACATGCTGCTAACAAATCAAAAGCAAAAGCATTCTTCGCTCCGATCTTGTCGCAAATAATATTAGCAGTGGCAGGAAATACATGATCAGGAGTAGCTGTGGCACAAATCAACAGCTCAATTTCCATCGGGTCTATACCACGTTTTTTGCAAAGCCCTTGCACAGCCGGAACAGCCATGTCGGAGGAACCAAGCCCTTCACCTTTCAATATCCTTCTTTCCTTAATACCCGTCCTGGTTTGAATCCATTCATCGTTGGTATCAACAATCGTTTCCAACTCCTGATTGGTGAGTATATAATCAGGGACATATCCGTTAACGGCAGTTATAGCAGCAGTAATTTTAGACATCTGTGTTTAAATGAGGTACAAAAATAAAACTATTTTAATAACTCTCTTTAGAAAAAAATAAAGTGAATCGCCGCAGATTCGCAGATCAAAAATCAAATCAGCGAATCTGCGGCGACAATTTCAAAATCAAGCTACCGTTTCCCGACTAAAAGCTTGTGCTATTTTTTCAACGAGCTTCACTTCCACGCATTCATGTGAAAGTAAAATCATATTCTTGATAGCTTTAGCTTTGCTTATGCCATGTGCAATCATCACCGTTGAGTTGATGCCAAGAATTGGAGTGCCGCCATAGTCTTCATAGTTGAAGCGGTCAAAATACTCATCGTGGATATTGCGTTTTTTAAGAAGGTCATGAAACGACTCCGCTTCTTTCAGGATTACGTTGCCCGTGAAACCATCGCACACAATCACATCAGCTTTCTCATTGAACAGATCACGCCCTTCCACGTTGCCAATGAAGTTTACTTCTTTCGAGTCCTTTAATAACTGATTCGTTTCTTTCACCAAAAGATTTCCTTTCTCATCTTCTTCACCCACACTCATCAACGCCACCTTCGGATTTTTAATATGATACACATTCTGCGCAAGCAACGAACCCAGCAGTGCAAACTGCTGAAGCACTTCCGGCTTGCAGTCAACGTTGATGCCCACATCCAATATAATGCCCCATTCGCCATTTTCTTTTGGCAGCACAGTTGAAATGGCGGGACGAAGAATGCCGGGAGATGTTTTTACGCTGAACATGGCGCCAACCAGCATAGCGCCTGTATTTCCTGCAGAAGCAAAAGCATCAAGCTTGCCTTCTTTTAAAAGACGAAAACCTATGGCAATGCTTGAATTTGTTTTTTGTTGAATGGCTTTGGTTGGATGCTCAGCCATTTCAATTACTTCTGTTGTGTGAACAATTTCAAAAGCATCAGGCGAAACACCTTCGTTCTTTAAAATAGAAACGATGGCATCCTTATCGCCGATGAGCACAATTTTAACATCTGCGGGCAGTTCACGATAAGTCTGGATAGCGCCAAGAGTTGTTTCTTTTGGTGCAAAATCACCCCCCATGATGTCAATACCAATTCGCATTCGATTGTTTAAGGTTTAAGGTTCAATGTTTAAGGTTAAAGCTTAGCAGAACGCAACTTTAGACTTTAGACTTTAGACTTTAAACTTTTATGCAATTGCTTCTTTCTTAACTATCGCTAACTTGCCTCTGTAGTAACCGCACTCAGAGCAAACACGGTGAGAAAGAATCGAAGCGCCGCAATTAGAGCAAGAGGCAGTGGTGCGGGCAACCGCTTTCCAGTTCGCCCTTCTTTTATCTCTTCTTGATTTGGAATGTCGGTGTTTGGGATTTGGCATTTTATTATGATTTTAACTTGTTGTATATTATTGCTTGGTAAAATTGATAATGCATAATTGACAATTGATAATCAGCACTTTTTTAATTATCCATTGTCAATTATTAATTAATTTAAATTTATTCCCTTCAGCCCTTCCCATCTCGGGTCGGCCGGCTTTTCTTCTTCGTGAATACGATACTTCTCAATAGCCTTTATCGCTTCCGGATCGCAGGTGCTGTTGCCATCTTCATCCTCCTCGTGAACATTTCTTAATGGAACCAATATATTTATATATTCATAAATATACTGAGACACATCCAACTCATGCTCTTTAGCTGGTAACACAATAATGTCCTCTGACTCCTCTCCTCTTTCTTCTCCAAGCTTCACAATCAGCTCGTTGAAGCTTGAAATATCCAGATCAATGTCTTCCAGGCAACGGTCGCATTGTACGGTGAGAATGCCTTCCATGGTAAAGTCAAGCAAAAGCATATTTTGCTTCTTGTCAAGCGTTACCAGCACATCAATAGCCCCTCTGTGAGCTAAAGAATTCTCGTATTGAGCAAAGAACGTGTCAGTTATGTTAAACTCAAACTCATGAACATCGTCACCCAGACTGCCGAAATTAATGACGTATTTACCGGAACGCTTCATGACTCCCCCAATTGGGGGCGACAAAGGTAAAAAAAAAGGTGAAAGTGCAAATAAAAAAGTCCTGTTAAATGGCCTGTTTTTGATAAACCCGATGCTTTTTCAGCTACTTTTTTCGAGGTTTAGCCAAATCATACTGTCGTTTAGTGAAACTGTCTCGTCCTGAAAAAAGTT
>PLYJ01000246.1 GCA_003151745.1 Bacteroidota bacterium | reverse complement strand
CAAGTTTTTTCAGGACGGTACAAACACTGAAAAGATCATGCGAAGAATCGGAAATGTTATGCATGAAATTAATGAGATTACGAGTGAAATTAAGAAGATTATGCATGACTTATCAAGATCATGTGAAGAATTAGAAAAGTTACACATGAAATTAATAAAGTCATGTATGAACCTGATAAGGTTATTCAAACACTGAAAAAATCATGCGTAACTTCAAAAAGGTTATGCATGGATTTATTGAGACTGTACATGATTTTCGCCCTGTTTTCTTTAAATGGAACATGGATGAAACGGCTCAAAACGGATTTGACTCATCATCTAAATTGGAGCAAATAATTCATTTCTAACCACTGCTTAGTCGCTTTTTCGGGTGTTTTTACTATTCTTTGCTTATTTTGTCTTTAGGCAATGAAAAATGGTGTTTTTCTAAGCAAAAAAATTATTTCTCTCATTATCAAATAATCAACTATCAAGGTCGTTATTATCATTTGACAACATCAAAAAAAGATTTACTTTTATACAATATTAAAATAATAGATGCGTTATAGCAACAGATAACAAATATGAACTTTAAAATATACATAAATGAATAAAACATCTACACGTGATCTTATCAAGTACGCTTACAACGAAACGCGCCTTAACGAGACTGTTGAAACCCGCAACGCCATTGACGGCGATCCTTTAATAGAGGGAGAATACAAAGAACTTCTTGAATCTATGGGAACACTGGACGAGATTCAAATGAATCCTTCGGATGAAACGATTAAGGCTATTTTGAAGAAGGCGAAGCACGTTAAACGTTAACCGTTATAGGATTAATGTGTAGATGTGAAGATGTGCGTATGTGCAGATTAGTACATTCATCCGCACATCTGCACATTTACTCATCCGCACATTATTGTCCATGACTAAAAAGGAGCGCTTCGACAGAGTAATTGACTATTTCAGCAAGCACAGGCCTGTCGCGGAAACGGAGTTGGAATACACCAATCCGTATGAATTGCTTGTTGCTGTTATTCTTTCTGCTCAATGCACCGATAAGAGGATAAACCTGACCATGCCTGCTTTGCTTGAAACCTTTCCAACACCGGAAGTAATGGCTGTCGCCTCTCCTGACCAGGTTTTTCCATTTATTAAAAGCATCAGCTATCCCAATAATAAGTCGAAGCATCTTACCGGCATGGCAAAGATGCTTGTAAATGATTTCGGAGGAGTGGTTCCGTCTGACATAGATGAATTGCAAAAGCTGCCTGGAGTGGGGAGGAAGACGGCGAATGTGATTGCCTCTGTTATTTTTAAAAAGCCTGCCATGGCAGTTGATACGCATGTGTTCAGAGTTTCTGCACGATTAGGTTTGACAACTAATGCTAAGAACCCGTTACAAACGGAAATGCAGTTAATTAAATTTATTCCGAAGGAAAAGATTGCAATTGCTCATCACTGGCTCATTCTTCACGGGCGTTATATATGTATTGCACGTAACCCTAAATGCCCTGAATGTGGGTTGCAGGCATCGTGCAAGTACTACGAAAACACTTTTCTGAAAAAGTAAGGAAACTGTAAACTATAAACCGCAAACTGTTTACTTGATCTGTCTTGGAGGAAGATGTTTGAGCACTTTAGCTTCCACATAAAAAATAATCTCCTCTGCTATATTCTTGCATTGATCGCCTATCCTTTCCATCTTGCGAATGGTGGAAAGTATATAGAGACTTTGATTGATACGATCATTGTTGTCTTTAATGAATTCAGCTACTGCATTGCTGGCATTGAGATTTATTTCATCTAATATAGTGTCCATTTTAAATATGCTGCGCGAAAGTTTTGTATCTTCTGTTTCAAAGGCAACGGAAACATCTTTCATCATTTCAAGAGCGACAGTAAACATTTCAAGCAAGCGTGTTGATTCAAGTAATTGCTTGTCGGGTTCCGTTTTTATTTTCAAAACAAAGCGTGCAATGCCATCGGCAATATCTCCGTTGCGTTCGAGGTTGTTATTTATTTTTAAACATGCCAGCACAAATCGCAGATCAACTGCTACAGGATTAAAGAGCGCTATAATGTTTTCACAATCACGATCAAGCTTCAGTTCAAATGAGTTTACACGCCTTTCCTTTTCCATCACTTCAAGCGCAAGGTCTTTATCGAGCGTGATAAGAGCGTCCTTTGCTTTGGTAATTTGCAGGCTGACCATTTGAAACATTTCAATCATGTCAGCTTTTAACTGCTTCAGTTCAATATCTAAGTGAGTCATTTTTATGTAAAGTTTAAAGTTTGAAGTTTGAAGTTAAGGTTTGAAGTTGCGCAACGTTAAACCTTAAACATTGAACCTTAAACTAATTTTATCCGAATCTACCCGTTATGTAATTCTGCGTACGCGCATCTTTTGGCGTAGTGAATATTTTGGGTGTAAGATCGTATTCAATCATTTCACCAAGATAAAAGAATGCCGTACGATCGCTCACTCGTCCTGCCTGTTGCATGTTGTGTGTAACGATGATGATGGTATAATTGTTCTTTAATTCAAATAACAAATCCTCAATGCTGGCAGTCGAGATAGGATCAAGCGCTGACGTAGCTTCATCGAGTAAAAGTATTTCAGGCTTCATGGCAATGGCGCGGGCAATGCAAAGGCGTTGCTGCTGTCCGCCCGAAAGGAAGGTTCCTTTCTTATGAAGATTATCTTTTACTTCATTCCAAAGAGCGGAACGTTCCAGCGCATCCTGCACCACCTCTGCTTTTTCTGCTTTGCTCAATTTTATTCCGTTTAATAAGTAGCCGGCAATTACATTCTCAAAGATGCTCATGGAAGGAAAGGGGTTGGGGCGTTGAAAAACCATCCCGACTTTTCTTCTCAAAAGGATGGGATACATGCTATAAATATCTTCATCATGAAGAAACATTTTTCCATCTACGGTAGCGCCGGGAGTGAGTTCGTGCATGCGGTTTACACATCGTATAAAAGTAGTCTTGCCGCAACCGGATGGCCCCATCACTGCCGTGATCTTATTCTTATGAATATCTATATTGATATTTTTCAATACCTGGTTCTTACCGAAGTAAGCATTGAAATTTAAGGCAGTTAAAACTGTACTTTCCATTTTCTGCTTGCAATTTTAGTAATGATGTTGAGCAACAACACGAACGACATGAGCACGAAAGCCGCTCCCCATGCCAGGCGATGCCAGTCATCATACGGACTCGTGGAATAATTGAATATCAGCAAAGGCAAGCTATGCATGGGCTTAAGCATATTCAGGTTGATAAAAGGATTACCGAATGCTGTGAATAATAGCGGTGCTGTTTCCCCCGTGATGCGGGCAATACTAAGGATGATGCCTGAGAGAATGCCGCTTAATCCGCTTGGAACAATAACTTTCAGCATGGTCTTGTAATAAGGAACGCCTAATGCCAGTGACGCTTCCTTCATGGAGTGAGGAATTAATTTAAGCGTTTCTTCTGTTGAACGCGAAATGATAGGGATCATCATGATAGCTAATGCAATGCTTCCTGAGAGCGCTGAGAAACTGCCCATCGGCTGTACGACCCATATATACACAATGATACCAATAACGATGGACGGAACTCCCTGTAAGGCGTCAACGACAAGGCGTGTATTTCTCGCCAGTAACCGTTCTCCGTTTTCGCTTAAGTAAATACCGATGCTTACTCCGAAAGGTATTGCTATAATCGCTGCAACAAAGATGATCATTAAGCTTCCGAGAAGTGCATTGGCAATGCCGCCACCTTCTTCACCCACAGGCTTTGGAAGGCTTGTAAAGAAATCCCAGTTGATTGCTGCAACGCCTTGCTTGAATATATAAAACAAAATGAGCACCAGCGGCACTACGGATACGGCAGCAAAAAGGATGACAACGCCTTTTATCAGATAATCTTTTATTCTACGTAAAGTAATTCCTTTATCCGAAGCCATCTTAGAATCTTTTTATTACTTGCTTGCCGATGATGTTTATTATAAATGTTACCACAAACAGCAAAGCGCCCATTTCAATCAATGCAGATAAATATACCTTATCTGTTGCTTCGGAGAATTCATTTGCGATGACACTTGCCATGGTGTTGCCGGGACCAAAAAGGCTTTTAGGTATGTCGTGTGTATTGCCTATCAGCATGGTCACAGCCATTGTTTCTCCCAAAGCTCGTCCTAAAGCGAGCAGCATTCCTGCAAATATTCCCGACTTGCAATAAGGAATAATAAGTTTCTTAATTACTTCAAACCGTGTAGCGCCAAGTGAATAAGCGGCTTCTTTAAGATTAGAAGGAGTCATGCTTACCACCTGCGTAATAAGTGATGCGGAATAAGGCATGATCATTAAGGCAAGGATCACAGATGAAGTAAAGATGCCGACGCCATAGGGAAGAATTCCGAATTTCATTTCCAATATTCTAACGAAAGGAACAAAAACAAACAATCCCCAGAAGCCATATATAACGGATGGTATGCCTGCCAGCAGTTCGATGATGTTTTTGAAAACGTTTGAAAAGATTCCTTTCGGATAGTATTCACCAAGCAGCAATCCGAATGCAATTGAAAACGGCGTAGAGATGATTAAAGCAAGCAGAGAGGTGAGGAGCGTTCCATAAAGAAAAGGCACAGTGCCGAATTTGCTGGTAACCGGATCCCATTCACTGCTTGTTAAGAATGTAAATCCTATTGCCTTGATAGAAGGTATGGAGGTAACAACGAGCGTAAAAAATATAGCAATCACGATCACAACGATCAGGACTGCCGATAACATCATGCTGCGGCTGAAAAGCTTTTCGTAGATTTTCAGCCTGCGTGTACTTTTTAAAACAGCAACACTCTCCATAACCTGTTTAAGTGAAACATCTTCTTTACAATTACCTGCGAATACGAATCGCTACAAATTTACGAATTACAATATTGTGAACTATTCGTAAATTCGTATATATTCGATATTAGTAGATATTAAAAACTGATTCGCTCTATCAACGGTACTAACCTTGAAGAACGAACCAGCTTATTACTAAACCACTAAAAGGATTATAAACTAAAGCAACGGTTTTCCACCAAAGGTTACTGATTTTAAATTGTCTTCTGCAACTTTAACTGCTGCTTTGGGAAGCGTTGAATAATTAAGGGGTTCTGAACATTTCTGTCCGTCATGTATCATCCACCAGACTAATTTAGATACAGCTTTTGCTTTATCAATACTACGATTGTCATAACTCTGGTTTTTGTAAAGCAATACCCATGAGAAACTGCTGATAGGATAGCCATCTGCCGCATCTGTATTTGTTATAGAAATACGCGCATCAAGAGGAATCGTAACGTTTGCTGCCGACGTAACTGTTTTAAGAGAAGCATCAATAAAAGCTTCTTTCTTGTTTTGAACAAGACCATAAGGCATTTTATTTTGCATGGCATAAATCAATTCAACATAACCAACTCCGCCCGGAGTTTGCTTCACCATGCCACTCACGCCTTCATTGCCTTTTGCACCAAGACCACAAGGCCAGTCAACAGAAGTCTTCCTGCCAACCTTCGTATTCCACTCTGTGCTTATCTTGGAAAGGTAATCTGTCCAGATAAAAGTAGTGCCACTACCATCAGAGCGATGTACAACAAACAGAGCAACATCAGGCAAAGTTACACCCGGGTTTGCTTTCTTAATTCTTGCATCGTTCCACTTAGTGATCTTACCGAGGAATATATCGGCAATCACATCGGGAGTAAACTTCAACTTTGGATTGCCAGGCAGGTTGTATGTTATTACATCAGCCCCAAGGCAGACAGGAATATGTATAATTGCTGAAGGCGCATCCTTCAATTGTTCGTCGCTTAGGAAAGCATCCGATGCGCCGAAGTCAACGGTTTTAGACAATAACTGTTTTATGCCGCCACCCGAACCGATAGACTGGTAATTTACTTTCACTCCTGTTGACTTATTATAAGTGTCAAACATTTTTGAGAAAAGCGGATAATCGAATGTTGAGCCTGCGCCAAGAATCTCAATAGAGTCTGCTGGCTTTACTGGTGCATTCCTGAATGACATGTTAAAGATTGCTGACAATGCAACGATTGCAAGTAAGCTGATCCTGATTTTTTTCATGATTATTTTTATTTATTTGTATTATTTTTAATGCTGCAACCTATGCTGATCAGTATTGCCTTATTATTATTCAAAAGTTATTAAATACTTACTTATTAATTATCCATTCCGTTATTCGTCATGGTTTTGGAACTATTAAAAACAAAAAAGAAAGTAACACGCGGAATTATATCATAATCGCTCTTTGCTCTGCCGGTTATAGCATTACCCTTGGCATCCGTAAGCCCTGACATAGCTGTGTATTGCGTGTACCACAGGTTTGGCATTATATGAATCCTTGATATAGGGGTGTAATCTAAACCAACCAGATAAAATGTTTGATTGAAGAAAGTCGTAGAGTTCATATTTCCGCCAACAGTGGAAGAAAGATAAAGATTGTTGCTATTAAATTTCGTATCAGGATTATACATATCCATTCTCAAAAAACAATTCAACTTACCTTTTATAATTCTTGCGGATGCAAATACTGACCAACCTAATTGAGCACCATCAGCAGTATCAACTTTTGCGTTTTTAGCATAAGATACAGCATAAATATCACCATTTTTATTAATTTGTTCAAATACTTCCGCACCAATTCTAAACCCATCGCTCTTATAATCTATGTATGCTTTTAACGTTGTATTATTAATCGTATATAAAGAAGGTTGAATAACATTATAATCCCCATAAACACCGATAGTAAGTTTTTGCTGAAACGTGTTCAAATATAAATTTCCTCTTATTTTTTTACCCCTGTTTGTTTCAGGTTTAGCACCTGTTCCATTACCAACCATAAAATTATATCCGATTGTGGCTGGAAGAAGTTTGGCGATATTGTTTTGCTGCCATAAATTCCCGATTAACATAACACCCATATCTGTTGAAGGGTCAGTACTGTGCAAATCTATCAGGGTTTTTTCCACTGAACGATAGCCCCACAAAGGCTCTGTTCCGAATGGAGTGGCAAACGAAGATGTAGGCATTTGTCCAATCATCAGATTGCTTCCTTTAAAAATATGCGACCATTTGACCCAGGCATATTTCAGATAAGTAGTATTATAACCATTGCCATCTACATCCATTTCATTTGCCAGCACAGCCTGCGCGGAAAAGGTAGAGTCAAGCTTATAATCATATCCGAGATAAGCCCGCCTGATTTGAAAAGCATTGGTATAACTCAGGTTTTGATTCTTTTCATTCAGCGAATTTACTCCGTAGGGTGAACCTACTGGTGCCCTGCCAAGCGAATCACTATGTGTTTTGTAATAGTAATCGCCGAAAACATAACCCCAAAAATTGCCGGAAGGTTTAACATCTGCATTAGCGTTGTCTTGTGCGTTTACCATGTCCATCACTAAGAAGAGCAAATAAGTTGTGAATAGTAATTTTTTAATTTTCATTGTTTTTTTGTTTTTATAGTTTTTATAGTTTTTGATGTGGTAAAGGAGCATTAATGCTGTTACCTTAAAATTACTGCAATGTTAAGTTAATGTTACTAAATGGCTTTTTGTCAGAAACGATTGTACTGAATACCCTTTCAAAGCCTGCAATGTTTGTAAACAAGTAATAAGTACTTTTGCCGCAAATATTTAAAAATGAAAACAATAATTCTTACACTCATCATCGCTTTTGTTATTACAATAGGGGGTGGTACGATATATATTTACTCCGGCGCTTATAACGTAAGCCAGTTGTCGCACCATAATGCGCTGACTAAATGGATCATTAATACTACAAAGAACCGTTCAAGAGACAGAAGAATGAAGGACATACCAGTGCCTCTGCTGAATGATTCAACTGCAATTGTCACAGGGTTTGAATATTACAATGAGATGTGCGTGAGTTGTCACGGAGGTCCCGACGTGAAGCCCTGGGAAATGACCGAAGGCCTCTATCCAAAGCCGCCTAAGTTTTACAAGTCGGGTTATATGCCTGACACCGTTGAAGCCTTCTGGACCATTAAATATGGTATTAAAATGTCCCTTCCTGAAATAGCTTGA
>PLYJ01000134.1 GCA_003151745.1 Bacteroidota bacterium | reverse complement strand
CAACTGAATTTTAAACAGTTTCTTACTAAAATCATTTTTTATCTTAATCATCATGACAATCTGCGTTCAATTTTTAGTGTACTTTTAAATAAACATCTCCCTGCCTGAAAATATTTTTATCAAGAATCTTTTTGAACTCATCTGCGGAAGGGTTGATTACATAACTGCTGCTGTCTTCTTTCGTCTTCTTTAAGCGCGTAATTTTTTCTATTGCTTTGCCAACTTCTTCATCTTTGCCGTTTAATGTGTAAGTAATTAACGAATCTCCTTTTATTCTTTCGAGAATAACATCCCAATACTGCTCTGCTTTCATATTCAAATAATAATTTTCCTTATCACTACGCAAAAGCAAAGAGTCAGACAGGGAAAATATTATATCGTCTTTTTTAGGATGAAGAGGTCCGATGCTAGTGGCGCTTATCCTGATCGTGTCTCCTTTTGGGCTTATGTACATGCCCCTCAGCTTTTCCGGAAATGTGGTTTCATCCTTATTGACCCAAGGCGGCTGAGGATGTTCAAAAAGAATATCATCGCAGGAGGCAAAGAATACACTGACAAGAAGAAGAGCAGCAATTGCTTGAATGGTTTTCATATAAAGCGAAGGTAGTTAAAAACTCTCCTCAACTTTTGTTTTGATCTGAAGTATTTTGCTTTTTAAAATCAAGCGGCACTACAATCTTAAAGCCGATGTTTCTGCCCATGTTATATATTCCCAGATGTCCGTTTGGTGATGCCGAATACTGTTCAAAATACTTCAACCTGCTTAGATGCGATTGGTAAGCTACATCAGTAATATTGGTTCCTGAAATGTGGATGCTGAAAAGAACTTTGCCGGCTTTGTTGGTTACATCTGTGCCTGCTCCTGCATTAAATAATGTGTAAGAAGGAGTTGCCGTTTCAGTGTTATAGGCAAGAAAAACCCTGTCCTGGGCTGCATAATATTCCATTCCCACCTTTATATATAAAGAAGTAAAATGAGTTGCCTTGGTTTTAATATGAGCGCGCAACTCAGAATTAGTATGGAGTGGCGGAATGAAGGGAAGATACTTTGCACTATCAGGAGGTGATACTCCATTCACGCCCTTATTGATTGCATAGATAACAGAAACAGAGTTTTCAAAGTGCAGCCAGTCTAATGGATGGGGATGTATGTCAATGCTTGCCTCGCCTCCGTATAGTTGCGCATTTGATTCCTCGAACTGAAAAGTTTGGTTGCCTGGAACGATAATTGAATCCTGCCCAGCCTTATTCAATATCTTTTGATTATAGATGTAATTGGAGATATTATTATTAAACAGCTCAACACTGCCGGAAACATGGGTGGAAGAAAATATAATCCCCACATCTTCCTGCAAGCTGAATTCCGGTTTGAAATCAAGGTTGCCAATCTGGTATATGTTCGTTCCGGGGTGCACGCCGTTAGCAGATATTTCAGCAATGTTAGGCGCACGGAATCCACGCGCAATATTGGCTTTTAGCAGGAAATTATTGCTGAAATTATATGTTGCTCCAATGCTGCCTGATACACCTGAAAAGGTATGCTGGTAATTTGAAAACGGATGCGCTGCACCCGCAGTATCAGGAATGCTTGTCAGCATGTCGAACCCTGTCTGCGGATTTGGCAGCGTGTACATGCCGTCATTTGTAAAAGATCGGCTGTCATAACGAATGCCTCCGCTTATATCTAACTTATTAAATTCTTTCTTTGTGTAAGCAAACGGACCTATGTCAAATTGATGGTAGTTTGGAATAATAAACTCTGTGCCATCATTGGTATTCGTTTGATACATGCCGTTTATGCCCACTGTTGTTTCCCAACCATTTGTTTCAGGCAGATAATATTTAAAATCGTAAGTATAACTCTTTAAAACAAGGTAAAGACCGGCAATGGCAGCGTCTTCAGGATGGCTAAACTCCCTGCGAATATTTTGCTGGTAACCAAGAATCACTCCCAACTTACCCGCACCAAGGGCAAAGCTGTTTGATGAGATCAGCTTGTAATGTTGCACATGCTGATGCAAAGCTGCAATGGTGTAAGAGTTCAATTCCTGGTCTGATACAACGGGCCCGAAGGTGTCTGCTTCCGTTATCTGTTTTGTAAACTTTCTCGTTAAAGAATCACGGCTGCCATCGGGTATTTCCTGCAAATCATCAAACAGCGAAAAGCTCAGATGAGAATAACCCCATTCTTTATTTAATCCTATATATGCATTGGCATCTGTTTCGTTGAAGGCAGTCCCGTAAACGCGCCCGTCAACAGGATCCTGGTAATTGGTTGCTTGCTTATGAGATACTCTGCTTCCCCAAATTAATCCATTGCTGTTCCCTGCCGCGGCTCCGGATAAGCCAAATAAACCATTGTTGGTCTGGTAGTCTGAAACAACCTCACCTTTTATAGTTCCTTCGGGCACAGGAGGAGCAGGTAATAAATTAACCACTCCCGCTAAAGCATCTGAACCATACGTTAAGCTTGCCGGTCCTTTTACAATTTCAATCTTGTCAATGGAGTATTGATCTACTTCTATACCATGCTCATCGCCCCACTGTTGCCCCTCCTGTCTTACACCGTCATAAAGCGTAAGCACGCGGTTATATCCAAGCCCGCGGATAAAAGGTTTTGAAACGTTGGGACCCGTTGTAACTGCATTAACACCCGGTTCCTTTGCAATGGCATCAATGATGTTTGTACTCAGGTTTTCATCCACCTGTGCTCTTTTTATAACCATGATGGGAACGGGATCTCTTTTTATTTCCGTTGCTTTTGAAGTACCGGTCACTACCACTTCGTTCATTTCTGTTATAGACTCCTCCATTGCAAAATTCCTGATAGTATCCTTTGCAAGATCAATGGTGGCAATAATTGTTTTGTATCCGAGGAAGCTTAACTGCACCAGCACCTTTGCTCTTGGAAGGTTGCCTATTTGATAGTTGCCGTTTTCATCGGTAGCAGTTCCTGTTTTAAGATCGGGAATAACGATGGTGACGCCTAAAATAGGCTTACCGCTTGCCTTGTCCGTTACTTTTCCTGTCAATGTTGTTTTATCTGTGTTTCCCGCAAATGCAGCCTGTGTAGAGATGAAAATTAAAAACAGAGATTGAACAAATAATTTAATGAGCATATTGCTTTTTAAAAGAATGAATGAATTAGGGGTTGCAAAGAAACGGGATATTACTGTCAATACAATAAAAAAAGAGGCCGCTATGAACGGCCTCTTAAGAAAAACTAAACCAATAAAAAACGCTTATTTCTTTCCCAACATATAAGCCGCACCCAATGAAAAGCTCATGTAGGTAAGTGGCTGATTGTATTCGGTTATCAACCTGCCTATGTTTGACGGACGATTAACATTGTCAATCAGAAAATCAGGTTGGCTGGAGGCATAAGTACCTTGCAGGTTTACTGAAACATTGGCAAGCATCTTATAACTTACACCAATTCCTGTCATATAGCTGAAAGAATTAGCTGTGCTGGGTTCTTGCGTAAAAACACCATCGTCATTTCCCCCGTCAAATACATCAACTGCAATGCTTGGTGTAGTTGCACTTGTGAACCCCGCCAATGCTTTGGCAGTTACTGCAAACTTGTCGCTGACAGGATATTTAAAATAGATGCCGTACATAAAATTCCACATCGTATATCCTCCATTTACAGTGGTGGTAACTTGGTCAACATCAAATGAACTCCGGTAGCCTGCGGAAAGAGCATCAAGTCCGGCGAAGTTGAAAGTATTATGGCTTACCAAGCCGCCTACTCCAAAATACTTTGAAAAGAACCACGCGCCTTCCACTCCGAATGTTGAGCCGCTGCCTGCGAAGCCGGAAGAAAGATTATCCGCATCAGTTGTCAGCCATCCGCCGATGTCGTTAACGTTATAAGCGGTTTTAGTCCAGTTACCTGATGGCGAAGTGATGCCACCGAATACACTGATAAAATTATTGTTTTGCGCTTGCGTGGCTGAGCACACAACAAGCAACAGGATAAACATTTTTAGATTTTTCATATATATTTTTTTATCTGTTAAGATTAATTTTAATTAATAAATGCTTGTTGCAAAGAATACGTCAAAGTCAAGACTTCCTGGTCCACATTGACCAGTTTTAACATTTGGCTGGTGTTGCTGTTGAATTTCCATGCTACCACTAGTCGGGTTATTTGTCGTAACATTATCGGTAAAGCCACATGGCAATGGCGGATTGTTTGTATCATGATCCGTGCGAACAACAGTTAAGTTAGAAGATAAAGTTCCACCCGTCATATAGAAACAATAGAGATGATAATTCGCCCTTGCAATAAGTTCGGTAGTCACATTAACGGTATTAGAATTAATAGCGTTAATATTGAAAGAAGTATCCGATGCATAGTTCGCTGCCGGAGTTTTAGTTTCATCGAGAACGAAAACATGGCATGCATAGGTAGCGCTCTTGTGATACTTCAAAATCGCCTCACTTGTATCGGGGTTAGCCTGACCGGGAAAAATTCTCCATACTCCACATGTCGTGTCATAAGGAGCAGCCGTATTGATACATTGAAATACTACGGTTGTCAGAAATTCGTTTGCGATAGTATTAGGTGTAACAACCGATTCTGTCTTTTTACAGGATGCTATACTAAGCACGGTAACGGCAATTGCAATGAATGCAAAGCCGGTTATATAATAAATTGATTTTTTCATTTTTGAAAGATTTAATGGTTAACTATTTTGTTTAAATTGAAAATTAAAAGCACGGGTATCCCTCCCTTTAAAATAAAAGAAGGGAACCAAAAAAATCAGGCAAGGGGAGGCGCCCTGAGAGAGCGGGAACGGATTTTTTGACCCGCAAATTCGCAAGTAGTAAATTGCTGAATGATTGAGAATACCTTGAAAGGAGGATTGAATTTTGAAAAATAATCCTGACCATCACAGGTAAAGAAAACTTCATCACATATACTGCAATGGTGTTCGATTGGATGAAGATGGTGTGTTGTTGTATTGCTGCAATGAAAGTCTAAGTCATGCGCAAAGTCATGCATATCCCTTTGAATAAAAGGGAATATAAAAAGAGCAATAAGAAAAATTGCTCCGCACTTTTTCATTGCTTTTTTCATAGACTATATAGACACATGACCATTTATTGTTTTAAACTTAATTGTCTTTCGGAACTTTAGCCGGAATAATTGTAAATGGTATTTGAATTCTTAATTGGATACTCCTGCCCGGCTCATTGGCATAATAGCGGAAGTAATCCAAGTACTCACGGTAAGCGGTATTCAGAAGATTATCGCCATGTATGCTGATATTCAAATCCCGTTTTCCAAAGGGTATTGAACAGCCGATACCGGCAGATAACAATGAATAGCCATCAGGCGGAGGAATAAAATCACTGTTTGGCGGAACGCGCGTTTGGGTGAGGACAATCGTACTTCCGACATTGACAAACACATTTTTATATTTCCCTAACTTCTTCCACCTGTATTCCAAGGTATTTTGAAAGCGAAGCGGCGGTATCAACACTAAGTAATCGTGATTGGTCAGGTCGTTTGCAAATACAAGCGTCATCTTCGGCTCAAACTGCAAACGTTTTGTTATATGCCACTTGGCATCTAAATCAATGCCTTTAAAAAAAGCATCTGTTTGTGTAAACTGGAATACGGGAAATGTACCGACAATGGTTGTATGAAAAGTATTAGTCGGTCTGGCATACATATAATTATCTATCACATTAGCATAAGCTCCTAATTCTACTTCCAGTGGTTCTGTTTCATAACGTAAAGACACTGTTGAATTGTAAGCTTTTTCCACCTTCAGTAAACTATCCCCCTGTTCCCAGGTTGAAGTTGCACCATGAATTCCATAAGCATATAATTCATATACAGAAGGCGCACGCCAGCCGTTACCAATATTAAAATTAAGACTTAGTTTTGGCGAGAAGCGATAAATTGCACCCACTGTTGCAGAGAAAGCATCATATTGTTGATTCGTGCTGTATGCATCTAAAGTGGTTTGATTTAACTGGTATTCAGTCTGCCATTTATAATCATAGCGCACTCCGCCTTCAAGAGTAAAATTGGTATTCGGATTCCATTTTTCGATGATGAATAAACCGCCACCGTAGTTCCTGAAATTAGGTATTACAGGCGCAAAAGCTGTTCCGGTATATATGTTTCCCTGCGTAATAAAACTTGTACCAACGCTTCCCGTAATGTTGTGCCATGGATTATGTTCCAGAATTAATTCCGCAGTGTGCGTAATTAAATCAAAATTATTTTCGGGAATATTTTCAGGGTTAACACCCGGCCCAACATAAGGAATATCTAAACTATATTCCTGCCTTGCGTCTGTTTGTCTTGCAAAGGTTGCTTCCAGTTTACCAAAGCTGGTGTACTTCAAATATCCTGATACTTTAAGCAAATCATGATCCACAAGTTGATAGCCCCTGTTAATTGCATAAAAGCCGCCGGGTCTGTTTATGTAATAGGATAAGGGAAAGTTAGTGGGTTCCGGTTGCGCAAACAATCCTAACAGTTCTTTGGGACTGCTTGCATCTGAATAAGTGAAGATGTCTATTTGAGTATAGAAGTGGCTGTAATAAACATTCAATCCAAAATGTTCTTTATTATAACCTAACGTGGCGGAATAATTTTTTTCTAGCAGCCCTGTATTATCCAAAATATAATCAGGGGTTGCTAAATTTCCTGCCTGCCTGTAAGTGCCCTGAATGCGATAACTTAACCCCGCAAGTTTATTGTCAAAGCCGCCCTGAAGAATTCCTGAACCTGCAAACAACCTGCTGTTGTCCATTCCGACAAGATTTACTTCCCCATCCATGCTTTTCCCTTTAGGCAAATCAGCAGGTTCAACCAATACAACGCCGCCAATGGCGTCCGCGCCATAGCGGATACTTGCTGCTCCTTTTATTACTGTCATTTTAGTTGCAATGAAAGGGTCAATTTCAGGAGCATGTTCACTTCCCCATTGTTGCCCTTCCTGCCGCACTCCATTATTGAGGATAAGAATGCGATTGCTGTGCAAGCCGTGAATAACAGGCTTTGAAATAGTAGGCCCCGAATGAATTACATCAACGCCTGAAATTTCTTTTAATTCATCACCAAGCGACTGCCCCTGAACATTGAAGATGTCAATTTTTTGAAGTGTGGTTTGAGTAACTGTTTCCACGTTTTGCTTGTGAACGGCATTTGCAGTTACTTCTATTTCATGCAAATGAGTTTCGGAAGGATGGAGGTAGAAAGTAATTTTTCTGCTTTGTGATAAAATCAAAGTAGTGTCCAACGGAAAATACCCGATGTATGAAACATGCAAGCGCACGTTACCTGAACACAGATTGTCAAGAACAAACTTGCCTGATGAATCCGTTTGCGTTCCCTTCGGAGTGTCGCCAATTTGAATATTAGCGCCCGGCAGCGTTTGCTTGTCGTCAGCACAAATAATTTTACCGGAAAGCGAGATGTTGCAATTCGTTTGCCCTTCGCTTTCCGTTGGCAATGCATATATAAATACGCAAACTAGCAGAAACAGCCGATTGAACATTTAAGTTATTAAATAAGAAACAGTGAAATAATTACCCTTGCTCCTTGCAATTAAGAAAGGAGCGACTTAAAAAAAATCAGGCCACGGGAGGTCCGCGGAGATATTGATTTGCGGTTAAATCTTTGTAAAGAAAACTTTCATGCTGAAGTATGTAACAAAAGTAGCAATAGGAAACACTGAAGGAAAAAGTAGTGACAGCTTGTTGGAAAGGCGGTGAAGTGAGTTGAAGCAGATCGCAATGTTGATGCGCATGACCTACAGTTGTTCCCGAATCATGAGCAAGTACAACATCTACCGTATCATGATGAAAAAATTCATGAACAAGTTCTTTCGGCAGCACATATACAGAAAGTGCCAAAAGCAATATAAAGGAGATATGTTTCCTGAAGCGAGCCAACTAAATGAATTTAGAAACAGGATGCAAACTTAAAAACATTTGCAATAAAGTGCAAACGACGACTCTTGTTTTAACAAATATTTAATCCCGCAGGTACGGTATCAACGTGTTATTGCAAAATGCTTGGCAATATTACCCTGATCGGTGTTCACCACAAGCATATATAAACCGGCTTGCAAAGATGAAACATCAAGGTTAATATTTTGTTCACCTGTCTTATGCACTTCGGAGGTCATTAATTTTTTACCAAGCATATCAAAAGCAGTAACCGTTAAAACAGTGGCCGTTGGAAGGCGGAAATTTATGTTAACGATGTTGTTGGCAGGGTTAGGATAAAGGTCAATATATGTTGCTGCATTAATCTCTGCAATCCCGTTAGGCGTTGCGCAACCATTGGAAGTTAAAATAGAAGCACGAAATTGGCCTGCATTGAAATAACCACGCATTACTGCTACCTGATCCACTGTAAACATGCTCATGGAGGCATCATCGCTGTAATCCAAATAATTCATAAACATAATTCCATTAACCGGATCGCCCGGAATGCTGTCGTCATCCTTGAAATGGGCACAACCATCTATAACAGGAAATGCAGGGGATCCGTAAGTGCAACAAGCCTGGTTAGGTGTATCATCTATATAATCAGGGCCAGAACATGCGCAACCATCATCGCCCCAAACGTGAAACAAACCAAGCCAATGGCCTATTTCATGCGTAGCTGTACGTCCTAAATTATAATGAGCTATTAGCGGTCCTGTGCCGCGTCCAAAGGCGCTATAAAGGATAACAGTACCATCTGTATTGGCAGGTCCACCGGGCATTTCTGTATATCCCAATAAACAGCAACTAAGATTAACTACCCAAATGTTAAGATATTTTGACCTGTCCCATGCATTCAATCCTCCTGAATTAGCATCCTTGATGGTGGGGTCTCCGTAATTATAAGAAGTGGTGCTCGTTTGCTTACGCTCAATTCCTGTTGTCCAGTCACCGGCGGGCGTTCGAGTTGCCATACAAAAATTTATATTACCATTGCCGAATCTGCTCTGGAAGCCAGTAGGAACCTGCGTTCTGTTACCATTGTTCCCGGAATAATCCTCGTTGAGTACAGTAATCTCGGAAAGTATTTGAGCATCAGAAATATTTTGTTCAGCAGTGTTCCATAATACATGAACTACTACAGGAATGACGATGGTACCTAATCCGGAAGTTCGTTCCTGTGCACTTTGAGTTTGCCATGCATGCATTTGCTGGCCTATGTTTGCATAGTATGCCCGGTATTGCGCATCATTTTCCATTCTCTGCTTATGCAATTCATAAGTTGCGCAACGGATAATCTGCGCCTGTGAAATGGAGAAACTTAAAAGCAAGAAACACGCGAAATAGAATAATTTTTTCATTGTAAATTTCATTTAACAGTCCAAATATACGCATAATAATTCAAAAAGATTATGTTATTTTTATTAATTTCTTGCATAATCAGGAGTTATAGCGCATTTTGTACACTTTTTTGAGGTTCGTTTGTTTGATTATGACACTGCCTATTCACGAATGGTTTAACAAATATTTTAAGATCTTTCCCTTCTCCTCGTCTGTAATTTTTGCTCTCAGCTGCATTTCATTAATATTATTTTGCCATTGGCCTGCTGTAAATTGATTGGGAAAATAAAGATTGTGACAACTGCTACAATGATCCAGATACAATTTGCGACCTGCTAAAAGTTGTTGTTGACTCGCGTCATTGGATGCCGGCATATATAATGTCGGCTTGCAGCCATAGACGATACAGCCCAAAACAAGTATAACAACAATTTTTTTCAATTTCATCAGAAACTATAGCCGGCAAGAACACTGACCTCCAGCGCTTCAAAATCATTCAAATCCCTGCTGCCGGGCGCAGCAATTGTTTTGTGAAGATTAACAAGCTGAGGCAGGGCGGATATATTGATAAAAAACTTTTCGACAGAAGCGTGAAACGCCGGGCCTGCAAACCAAACCGAATTCATCCATCCGTTTTCTTTCGTGATGTCATTCTTGTTGCTTATTTCCAAACCATAACCCATTTCGGGCTTGAAGAAGTGCATATATCCAAAATACAGTTCTACAGGTGAGTTATTTGTCCAATCCGCTTTGGTAACATTATCCACTCGTGCAATTTCTTTTTCAATCTCATATTTACTCACCACGTTGAAAGCAATCAAATCATTTTGCCATCTCTTGTCAATAATTACCTTGGTTTCAAATTCAACATTGCTGCCGCCAAATTCCAGTTCTTCGTAAAGCGTTAAACCAATTCCATTGGCAACAGGATCGGCAAGCTTCCACTTCCATTCGCTGCTGAAGCTTAATTTTAGTTGCTGGTTTAAACCGGTGGAAGATGTGTCAGCATAATCAAAACGTTCCGAGTTGAGATAAAAGGAGGTCTGCACCTTCTTGCCTAACCCCACCTCCAGTTCAAGCCGTTGGTCAAGATGCTGCCCGAAAACATAAGGACTATATGCTCCTACCTTACCTGTCCTTAATTCATTTTGGAATTCCAAATCAAAATCTCCTTTGTTAAGCACATTGGTTTGATAGGTATAAGCAAACATTCTGTCCTGCGAAAATGATGCTATGCTGAAGCTAAATAAACAAAGTGCTGTCAGGAGGCATTTCATATAGTTGATATTTCTTTTGGCAATAATGACTATAAACCGGTGCGGCATATTTTGTTCCTGATAGTTTTCGGTTCCTTCATTTTTTACAGGGCGACAAAGGTAAAACTTTACCTGATATTGAAAGCTCCTAACAGAATAATCAGGATAAAAGTGCAATTGAAGTAATTAATGCGTCAACCAGAATCACTACTTTTGTATTCAATGAAAAAAATAATTACTACTGCCTTTATTCTATGCACTTTATATTTTCATGTCGCGGCGCAGCTAACCTTTGTCCGGGTTGATACCGTGCAGGTGACCGATCAAAGCGTGCCTTTTAAAAATGCCTGGGCAGGAGGGCTTAACTTCCCTATGTTTTTTGAGATAGATCTTAACGGCGACAGCATCATGGATCTTGTTGCTTACGAGAACGGAGGCCCGCCGGGACATAATCGTCTAATGCCTTTTATTAATAACGGTGCGCCGGGGCAACCGGATTATCATTATGCGCCGCAATACATTTCTCATTTTCCTGATGTCAACGGATTTATGGTTACCTACGACTATAACCACGATGGCAAGATGGATTTGTTTACATTATCTATAGGAGGCAGTGCCCCCAATTCCGGCATCATGGTTTATCGCAACGACTACACTCCGGGTACAGGTTTGCAATTTACCATGGTGATGAATCCCATATTAACAAAATACAGTCTCATCACAACCAATGTTTTTGCAAGCGAGATATCTGTGCCTGCATTTTGTGATGTAGATAATGACGGCGACATGGATATTATTTCATGGCCGGATTTTCCAAACGGGTCTGTGGAATATCAAAAAGGCCTTGCCGTGGATAGCGGCTGGTCATTTGATTCACTGCGTTTTCAGAACGTAACGCAATGCTGGGGCGGTTTCGCGCTCGAAATAGGCACCAGCAATAACAGGGTCAGCAGCTTTGGCAACGTTTGCAGGATGATGGAACCTGACTCTACGATACATTGGGATAAAGGCGCTGCTGTGAATGACGACACACAATCCGATATTTTAGTATTCGACAATGATGGTGATGGCTTGAAAGATGCACTCATAGGCGGCTTTGCAGATAATAATGCACTATATATACATAATGGCGGCACTGTTTTAAAAGACAGCATGAATTTTCAGGACACCATTTTTCCGCGTTACAATGTTCCCGTAAATCTCCCATCCTTCCCTTCCTTTTTCTACCTGGATGCGGATAATGACGGGGCAAAAGATTTGATCGTAACGCCGCACAGCATCAGCAATTTCAGAGGCATTTTGTTTTATAAAAACACAGGCACCACAAGCCATCCAGTCTTTGCCTTGCAGCCGCACACGCTGCTGCAGGAAGATATGATTGACGTGGGCGCTGGAGCGGCGCCGCAGCTCTTCGACTACGATGCTGACGGGTTGCCTGATTTGCTGATCGGCAATGAATCCTATCATGACACATCAGGGGTAGATCATAAGGGCATTACCTTATATAGGAATGTTGGCACACCTTCTAAACCTAAATTTCAACTGATAACCCGCGACTATGCAGGCATAGATGCTTTAAATGGTGTTGATGGAACCATTTGCCCCACGTTTGGCGATTTGGACGGTGACGGTGATTTAGATATGATCGTGGGCAACAACAACGGGCAACTGCTCTATTTTGAAAACACTGCGGGTGCGGGCAATCCCGCCAACTTCATTGCTCCAACTGCCAATTATCAGGGTATTGACGTTGGACAATATAGCGCACCGCAACTTTATGATCTCAACCACGACGGATTGCTTGACCTCATCGTAGGCGATTCTTTCGGATTCATCAAATATTATGAGAACACAGGAACAAAAAATGTTCCTGTCTTTACTCTGACGAAAGACACGCTTGGAGGCATTATTGCACATGATTCGGGCCTTACATCTGGTTATGCCAGTCCTTTCTTTTATAATGACAATGACACAGACAAGCTGATCCTGGGAACTGAAGTCGGCAAGATATATATCTATGACAACATTAACGGAAATATACTCGGCAACTATCACCTGGCAGATTCATTGATAAACGGTGAAGAAGGGCAGCGCCTCATCCCCTTCATCGGCGACATTAACCACGACGGGCGCCCCGATATGCTTATCGGCAATTACAACGGCGGACTTTCCTTATATATGAATACGGACACCGTGCCATTAACTGTAGGTTTAAATAATCCGCAGGCAACCATGCATCCCAGCTTTGACGTCTTCCCCAACCCCGCATCCGATCAATTGCATATAACCTTTAACCACCTTCAAAACATGCATGCCACTTTTGAAATGATAAACGATATAGGGCAGCTTATTTATAAAACGGATATTACAGAACCAACCATGACGATTCCGCTGAGAGGTTTTTCTAACGGCATTTATCTCGTGCGCTTTGTAAGCGACAACACCACGCAATCGCAGAAAATTATTGTGCGCAGAAAATAATGTGAAACGTTTTTATCACATTTTTTCATTCCTTTCAATTGCACCGTATTGATTTATTTTTTTATTCCTCATTTGCGACAAATCATCCCGATGCATTGGAAGGATTATTTAACCAATTGTCTCGTCCTGAAAAAAGTTGACTATAAAACAATAGTCAAGAATGAAAATAAAGTTCATCGAGTCCCCCTTAAACAAGTACAGTGAATCGTTCAAAAAGCAAGTAGTTCGGGAATATGAATCCGGGCTTTTGAATAAGGATCAATTAATGCG
>PLYJ01000217.1 GCA_003151745.1 Bacteroidota bacterium | reverse complement strand
TTTTGTTAGGTTGACGCGTATGCGTTTATTCGGGATGCAGCGTTAAAAAGCATTTAACCTCTCATACAGCCCGTCACACATTTGTAACAACCGTTACCCTTTCAAATGATGTACCTATTGAAAGCGTTTCCGCCATGTTAGACCATAATTCAATTCGGACAACGCAGATTTATGCAAAGATTGTTCAGAAGAAATTGAGCAATGATATGAAAGTGGTAAAAATTGGGTCAAAATTGATCCGATTGTTTCAGGAGGAGGCGGTAATTCAGTTTGGTTTACTTCCACAAAAAGGGGATTTGTAGTTGATGCAGGTGGCGCTATTATTGAAACCTCTGATGGAGGACAAACGTGGAAACTTGACATAAATACTACTATTGGTTTTATATCTGTTTTTTTTCCTTCTCAAAATGTTGGTTATGCATGTGGTAATAGTGGCGAAGTTATGAAATACAATAGTCCTGCCGGAATATGGGAATCAATTGATCAGAATAAACTTATTCTTTCTCCCAACCCCGCCACCAACCAACTCACCATTCACACTTCATCTTTTCATGCTAATGAAGCAGTCATGGTTTCGGTGATGAATGTGATGGGGCAGGAGGCACTCTCTTACTCCCTCTCCGGCGTCTATCCCGATAATTTCGGGAGAGAGGGTCGGGGTGAGGCCATTGATGTCAGCAAGCTTTCAGCGGGCATTTATTTTCTTCAACTGAAATCGGAGAGCGGCAGAGTGGTGAAGAAGTTTGTGAAGGAATGAAAAAACAGTTCAAAGTTCTGTGTTCAAAGTTTATTAGTTGCAAACATTGAACTGAATAACATTGAACTTTGAACTCTACTCAAAGTCTTCGTAGAGCAAATATTTCTTCCTGATCTTTTTGTAATTATCCAGGCCGGGCTTCCATGATTTGCGGATATCCTCTTCCGAAACGCCGTTTATGATTTGCTCCTTCAGCGTTGCAGTGCCTGCAAGCCGCACAAAATAGTTGTTGAAGAATTTATTTTTATCGGGATATGCTTTATACATGCCTTGCAGCCATTGCAGGTTCAGTTGCCTGAAGTTGGTGATGTACATGATGCCGTAGTCGGATAATTCAACGCCGGTGCATAACGTGTCTTCATAAGGAGGATGGTTTACAGCGCCGTTCATGCTTTTCGGTGTAAAAGATATATGCCCTTCCTTAAAGCCGGGGAAACCGATTTGCTGAAAAGGTTTGTCCGTGCCTCTTCCAACGCTCACGGGTGTTCCTTCAAACAAACAAAGAGAAGGATATAAATAGATGGATGCCGTGTTTGGAAGGTTGGGCGAGGGTTTCACAGGCAAGGCATACAAATTATTATGCGCATAGTTTTTTACTTTGATGATTTTAAGATCGCATTGCTCTCCGTTTTTTAACCAATGTTCGCCGTTCAGCATCAGTGCATATTCAGCAACGGTAAGCGCATGCACGATGGGAATAGGAGTGAGGCCTACAAATGATTCATACTCCTTCTCCATCACAGGACCATCAACATAAAACCCATTTGGATTAGGCCGGTCAAGAACGAGGAGTGTTTTCTTTTGCTCTGCGCAGGCTTCCATCGCGTATTGCAGCGTTGCTATATAGGTATAGAACCGCGCACCCACATCCTGAATATCAAAGATTATTATGTCAACTCCTTTCAAATCGGCAGCAGTAGGTTTCACATGTTTTCCATAAAGAGAAATGACGGGCAAACCTGTTTTCTCGTCTCTGCCGTTTTTAATCTTGCCGCCCGCTTCTGTATTTCCGCGAAAGCCATGTTCAGGAGCAAACACGCACTTTATCTTTATGTGCAGTGATAGAAGGCTATCCACAAGATGCGTGTTACGGATCATCGAAGTTTGATTGGCAACCACAGCAATGGTTTTTCCCCTTATCAGAGGCAGATATTGATCTACCTGTTCCGCGCCAACAGTAAGATCGCTTATTGATTTATTAATAAGTGATTTAGTTTGGGCAACAACACAGCATGAGAGGAAAATAAGCTGTATAAAAAATAATACGGAGAAGTATCTCAGGGGCTTCATTTATTTAGATTTGCCGATGCATTAATCAATCTGCGGCAATATTACGAGTTAAATTCTTTACGCAATCGGTGTAATCATTTTCAAAAGTTGACCTACGAATTATTCATAGCAAAGCGTATTGTTTTTTCGGGAAAGAGCGCTGAAACTATTTCCCGGCCCATTGTGCGCATCGGCATTGCGGGAGTTGCGCTTGGATTTGCTGTAATGATTGTTGCAATAGCCATCGTAACAGGCTTTAAAAAGGAAATCAGGGAGAAAGTAATCGGCTTTGGATCACATATACAGATCAGTAATTACGATAAAAATAATTCCTATGAATCAACTCCGCTTGATAAAAGCCAGGTGAATGTTCCGCAGCTTCAATCTATAAAAGGTGTTTCTCACGTGCAGGAGTTTGCAACCAAAGCAGGAATAATAAAAGCGTCGGGTGATATAGAAGGTGTTGTTGTGAAAGGCGTTGGCAGCGATTTTGACTGGACGTATTTTAAAAAGCAGTTGATTGCGGGATCAGTCTTCAATGTGTCAGCAAAAGATTCAACAAAGAACGATGCTATCTTAATTTCAAAGATCATTGCCGACAAACTTCGCCTGAAGGTAGGAGATAAGGTGATTGTTTATTTTATTCCTCAGTACAATCGTCCGCGGCCTTTCGTTGTTTCCGGAATCTATCAGACAGGCCTTGAAGAGTTTGATGATAAGTTTGTGCTGATAGATATTGCCCACATCCGCAAGCTCAACAATTGGACTGACAGGCAAACGGGAGGATATGAAATAAGCATTAATGATTTCAGCAAGCTGAGTGAATTGAGAGATAAGGTTTACGAAAGCACCGATCCGGAATTAGACGCAAGAGCAATCAATAAAGTGTATCCGCAAATTTTTGGCTGGCTTGACTTGCAGGATATAAATGGTGTAATCATTATAACGCTCATGCTGCTTGTTGCAGGCATCAATATGATTTCAGCGCTCATCATCATTATTCTTGAGCGTGTCAATATGATTGGAACATTGAAGGCGCTTGGCACGGAGAATGTTTCCATAAGAAAGATATTTCTTTACGTATCCTCATTTCTTATCGGTTGGGGACTATTGTTTGGCAATATCTTCGGCATAGGACTCTGTTTGCTTCAAACACACTTTCACTTTGTGCATCTCAACCAGGAATCATATTACATTTCTTATGTGCCGGTATATCTTTCAGCAATGCATATTCTATTGTTGAATGCCGGTTCATTACTTGTGTGTTTGGCAATGATGATTTTACCAACACTAATTATTACACGCATCAGTCCGTTGAAAGCAATTCGTTACTCATAACGTTAAAGAATATAAAATGAGTTCTTAAATTTGTCCACTCTTATAAATATTAAAATATAGATGTCAACCAACCCGAAGAAAAAATACTGCGAGAATGTTTTAGAGTCTATTGGCAACACCCCTCTCATCAAGCTGCACAAAGTAACAGATGGAATAGAGGCAACTGTTTTCGCCAAAGTGGAAACCTTTAATCCCGGCAATTCCATCAAAGACAGGATGGCGCTGAAGATGCTTGAAGATGCAGAGAAGGCAGGAAAGATTAAACCGGGTGGAACGATTATCGAAGGAACATCCGGCAATACAGGGATGGGCCTTGCCATCGCTGCAATAGTAAAGGGTTACAAATGTATTTTCACAACCACCGATAAGCAATCAAAGGAAAAGGTAGATGCACTGAAAGCATTCGGCGCTGAAGTCATTGTTTGCCCTACCAATGTGGAACCGGAAGATCCGCTTTCTTACTATTCTGTTTCAGCAAGGCTGAGCAAGGAGATTCCTAATTCTTTTTACCCTAATCAATATGATAATCTCTCAAACACGCAGGCAAACTACGAACAAACAGGGCCGGAGATTTGGGATCAGACGGATGGTAAGATCACGCATTTAGTTGTTGGTGTTGGCACGGGAGGAACCATCAGCGGCTGTGCAAAATATCTTCGTGAAAAGAATCCGAAGATTAAGATATGGGGCATTGATACGTATGGTTCCGTGTTTAAGAAGTATAAGGAAACAGGCGTCTTCGATAAGAAAGAAATCTATCCTTATGTAACAGAAGGAATAGGGGAGGATTTCCTACCCAAGAACGTGGACTTCGATCTCATTGATCATTTTGAAAAAGTAACGGATAAGGATGCTGCTTTAATGACAAGGGAGATTGTAAGGAAGGAAGGTATTTGGGTGGGAAACAGCGCAGGCTCTGCTATGGCAGGACTGATACAGATGAAAGATAAGCTGAAACCTACCGATGTGGTAGTTGTTATTTTCCATGATCATGGTACGCGTTATCTGGGAAAGATCTTTAATGACGACTGGATGCGCAAGATGGGGTATATAGATAGAAAGGGAATGACAGCGCAGGATATAGTCGCTTCAAGGAAAAACATTGAGCTGATCACGATTGATAAGAATGAAACCATAGGCAATGCACTTAAGCTGATCAATGAAAATAACTTCTCACAGATTCCCGTCACTTCCGGCGGCCGCATTGTCGGTTCCATTTTCGAAAACCTCGTCTTCAACAAGATACTTGAAAACCCTGATTCGAAAGGTGAAAAGGTGGAAGTCATTATGCAGGCTGCCTTGCCTTATGTGGACATCACAACTCCCGTTGATGATCTTTCAAGGATGATTACAGACGGGCGAAATGCTGTGCTGATAAAGGATTTTAAAGGAGGACAAAATTATATCATCACAAAAAGCGATATAGTGGAGGCGCTTGCAAAAGGCTAAAATTATCAGAAGTAATTATCTACTGAATTAATGAGCCTTTCCTCTTCATCTTCGGCATTCAGTAGCTTATTATTGCTAAGACGCCCTTTTAGATTTAAGGTCAGGTCGAGGTTTGTGATGTTATTATCAACCTTTGATACTTTAATATTAAGAATCAAATCTTTTTGAAATCTTCTTTTTTTAACTGCATTTATGGCTCCTTCCTTTTCATCAATTGTTAAGATGTCATATTTCTTCGTTTTTAAAAGTTTTTTGAGAAGATTGACAACAGAATGATGCGGATAGAGAAGCTTAAGAGATTTCATTTCGCGGCGCAAAGGTACAACAATAGAAAAGAAGGCTCCTGAGGAAGTATCTATTGTCAGACCTCAAACCATTTCAAGTCGCTATCTTCGCCCACTGAAAGGAGATGTGAGACGTGAGATATTAGACATGAGATAAAAAACGCCGATATTCTCTCGTCTCAATACTCAAATCTCAAATCTCAAATCTAAAATATGGGTTTTAACATCATTACCGAGAAGCCGTTCTGGTATATTATCTTTTGTATTGCGCTCGGCGTGGGCATTTCCATCATTCTTTACAGGAAAGACAGGACGTTGAGCGAAGTGCATCCGTGGATTAAGCGTACGCTTGCCATTCTGCGCGCCATTGTCATCACGTTCATCGCTTTTTTATTGCTCACTCCGCTGCTCAAATCCATTTCGCATGAGAAGGAGAAGCCGATTGTGATTATAGCACAGGATAATTCTTCCAGCATCGTCACCAATAAGGATTCTGCTTTTTACAGGAAGGAATACGCAGCAAAGCTCAATGCGCTGATTGACGAGCTGGGCAAGAAGTATGATATTAAAACCCTGAACTGGGGCGATCACGTAAGCGATAAGATTGATTATTCCTATAACGAAAAGCAAACCGATTTCTCTGATCTGATGAGTGAGATCAACGTGCAATACAGCAACCGCAATGTGGGCGCTATCGTTATTGCCAGCGACGGCTTATATAACCGCGGCAGCAATCCCGTCTATGCTTCCGCTTCGCTGAAAGTTCCTGTTTACACGATTGCATTGGGCGACAGCAGCATTCAGCGCGACCTCTTCATTTCAAAAGTGAATTTCAATAAGACTGCTTATCTTGGAAATACGTTTCCGATTGAAGTGAGCCTCACAGCAAGACAGTTAAGCGGCGCTGCCACAACATTAACGGTGAGCCTGGATTCATTAAGTCTGTTCACCAGGAACATTTCCATTTCCGGAAATCAGTTCACGCAAACCATTCCTGTTTATCTCGAGGCGAAAACAAAAGGCATTCATCATTATAAGATTTCTCTTGCCCCTGTGAGCGGCGAGATGACTACCGTTAATAACGTAAAAGATATTTTCGTGGAGGTGCTGGAGAGCAAGCAAAAGATTCTCATCGTTGCCAACGCTCCGCATCCTGATCTCGCTGCCTTTAAAAATGCGATAGAGAGTAATGAGAACTACGAAGTGAAAACGGTGATGGCTGATAAGTTTGATCCCGCACGTGCGGGACTGAATGAATACAATCTCATCATCGTGCATGAGCTCCCGTCACGCGATAAGGTTGCTGCCGACGTTCTCAGTAAAATCAGCAGTGCAAAAATTCCAACGCTGTATGTACTGGGTGCGCAAACTTCCGAGACTGCATTTAATGCGCAATCAGCGGGGCTTGAAATTGACGGCTCATTAAATAAAACCAATGACGTTGTGCCTGCGCTCTCGCCTGACTTTTCCCTCTTCACTGTTTCTGATGAAACCCGCGCCACCATGCAGCAGTTCCCCCCGTTGCTTTGTCCGTTTGGAGATTACAGGGAGAAAGCGAATGTGTATGTGATGCTGAAACAGCAGATCGGCAGCGTGGTGTCAAACAAACCGATGCTGATGTTTAATGAAAGCAGCGACAGGAAGATTGGTGTGCTGGCAGGCGAAGGCATCTGGAGATGGCGGCTCAGCGATTTTCAGTTGAAAGGCAATTTTAATGCGTCGAATGAAATCATCACGAAGACCATTCAATACCTTGCCACGCGCGAAAACAAAAGTCATTTCCGCGTGATCAGCAAAAATAATTTTGCTGAGAATGAACCCATCACCTTCGATGCGGAAGTATATAACGACAATTACGAAATGGTAAATACCCCCGACGTAACCATTTCCATTACCAACGCTGATAAGAAATCTTTTCCCTTCACGTTTTCAAAAACGGAGAAGTCGTATTCCCTCAATGCAGGTTTTTTTCCTTCCGGCACCTATCATTATAAAGCCACTGCGAAGCTCGGCGACAAGATATATAACAGCGACGGCGAATTCAGCGTCAGCGCCCTGCAGGTGGAGCAAAGCGAAACCGTGGCCGACCACCAGCTCATGTATGCACTGGCGCATAAGAACGGCGGCGAAATGTATTATCCCAACCAGCTCGACCAGCTTGCCAAAGCCCTCGAAGCACGCGATGATATAAAGACTGTTTCCTACACACACATTAAAATGCAAGACCTCGTGAACATGAAATGGGTTTTCTTCCTGCTGCTTTTGTTGCTTAGCGCCGAATGGTTTCTCAGGAAGAGGAACGGAGCGTATTAATGGTTTGCTGTTTACGCTCTGCTGAATAAGTCAAGCTGAATCAATATATTTAGATTATAGCTACCAGTTCCAAAAACCTTAAATTTGTTTTTAACCTTAGTAAAAAGCATCTCCGTCCTCGAATAAAACCTTATTAACCTTATTCATTTCATAAGGTTAATAAGGTTTTTGTCAGGTGGTGGTTTGTCTTTTTTTACTAAGGTTTTGGATAAACTTAAGGTTGTTACTTTCTCTGAGATACAAGGTTTTCGAGTGGCTATATCATTTTTCCTTGCACCTATGGATTACCCCGGCATTACCTGTTCAAATGCTCGCAGCATTATTCTTTTTCGGCATCCTGCTTTTTCTGTAAGCAACTTCAGCGTCGCTCGGCCTGCCGAAACCCCTGGCAAACACTGTTCTCTTTGCCTTATATTTATTGCTGAGGTCGCGGTTGCCTTCTGTAGCCAACCTCATGAGGGGATCAATGGTGTGCTCCAGCAAGTCAATACATTCTTTAATGCCATCGTTCAGCTTCTTGTTTTTTGTTGCCACATCGCGCTTGCGTTTGGCAGGTGCATTTTTAATGACGGCAAATTCTTTATAGTAAGCCTGTGCATCGCGCAGGTCAGCGGGGGAGAGGCCGTAATACGCCACGTTCTTAATCTTCTTAATCTTATTTGCTGCGTCAACATACACTTTGCACAAATCGGCAGCAGCCAGTTTCTTTAAACCCCACAGCGTATAGTGAATTTCAGCCGCCGGTTTGTTTTTATTGCGGTAGTTTGCAGCCCTCACTACAGACAACAACTTCAAGATTACCTCAGCAAATGCCTCTTTAGCTGATTTTTTCTGCAATGTTTCATGCAATATGGCATTGGGATTCCAATGTTTCAGCGCCTGAACCTTGTCATGCTTCTCAATAAACTCTGAAATGAAGTCTTTTAGGGCAGGAACCTTGGCAGAAACAGCCTCTTTTTCATTTTTTAGCAGCATGGCTACCATATTTAGCATCTCAGACTGCTTGTTTTTATAGAAACGCATGGTTTTTTAGTCTAAAAATTGATATTCCGGGTGTAACATTTTACGAACTATAGGTAACAGGTTAAATACTGTAAGTAACCGCTAAATTACTAATATTTACACGATAAATACTAAAAGTGTTACATTAAATACGAAATGTTAATAGCATTATACCAAGTGAAGCTAATTAAATACCAAATGTAGCCTTTTAATTACTATGTGTTGCGCAATGATTACTTCATGTGACTATGCAAATACTATTCGTAACCCTATAAATACTATCTGTTACCAAGTAAATTCCTATTGAAGCGCCAACTATTCGATATGTAACATTTAAAAATCAATACTACTTTTCAATTAATCAATGCTAACTCGCATTTAGTTAATATCATCCTCTGTTAAATCAGTATCATCTTCGGTTAATTCGTTATTAACGCTCATTTAATCAATAACAACTGCGCTTTAGTCAGTATATATCTCCATTAATTCAGTATCAAGACTTATTAAATCAATAACAACTTCCGGCAATTTAATACTAACTCCTCTTTAATCAGTGTTATCGCTCATTAAATCAATATCATCCTTTATTAAATCAATATTAACCTTCGTTAAATCAATACACACTCGTGTTAAGTTAATACTGATTTGGTTTAAATTAACAGCAGCTTGTCTCTAATCAATTACCATGTTGATCAAATCAACAGATACTTCGATTAACTTTACAATGAATTCTGTTTAATCAATGACAACTTCCGTTAAGTTAACATCAGCTTGTCTTAATCCTTCCTTGAAACGGGACTATCTTCTGCTTACTTTGATCTAATCAACATTATCCTTTTGAAAGCATGTATTAACCTGTATAAGGCTTTGCATAAAACGAATCAAGTTAATGCAGAGAAGGGAGTGGTTTCATTAATTCAGTTCATCAAAAGCCTCTTGCACCCTCTGTGAGGGTGGTAAGTGGGAAAAAGAGAGGGTAGGGAGTGTGTCGAAACTTGA
>PLYJ01000122.1 GCA_003151745.1 Bacteroidota bacterium | reverse complement strand
TTTATTTAGGAAAGATGTCTAATATAAGACGTCATTTTTTTTCGTATCTTTACATGACTGAAATTCCTGATAGCTATCGGGAAATGAAAGATGTTAAAGGTAATGAAACCGAACGGGAGAGAATTCGTTAAGTAACGGGTTCTCTTTTTATTTTTAGTATGACGCTCAAATCTTTTCTGCAATACATTCAGTACGAAAAGCGATTTTCTCCTCACACGGTTACTGCGTACAAAGGCGACCTCGACCAATTTTCTGATTACCTCGAAGCAACTTACCGAATAAAAGAAATTCAGGAAGTAAATCACACCTTCATTCGTTCATGGATGGTGAGTTTGATGGAATCAGGAATTACAAGCCGTTCCATTAACCGCAAAATAACAACGCTTAAAACGTATTATAAATTCCTGTTAAAAAATGGTGTGGTGACAGCAAACCCCATGCTTAAAATTCAGTCTCCAAAGCAGAGCAAGAAGCTTCCTCTTTTTGTGGAAGAGAGTAAAATGGAATTGCTTTTTGATAAAGTTGATTTTGGTGAGGGCTTTGATGCCTTTCGTGACAAGCTGATCATGGAGCTCTTTTACGCCACTGGCATGCGTCTTGCTGAACTGGTTAATCTGAAAGAGCAAGATATTGATCTGAATAATTGCACAATAAAAATTCTCGGTAAGAGAAACAAAGAACGCGTAGTTCCGTTTACTACTAAGATGAAACGCTTGTTTGAAGAATACTTTTCAGAAAAGAAAAAAGCGTCTTTTGAAAATAAATCCGCAACCTTGTTCGTTACCACAGAAGGCAAAAAGATATATCCGAAGCTTGCCTATCGGATTGTAAATAAATACCTGGCACAGGTAACTACACTGGAAAAGAAGAGCCCTCACGTACTGCGTCACACTTTTGCAACACACATGCTGAATAACGGCGCTGAGATTAATTCCATCAAAGAAATTTTAGGCCATGCCAGCCTGAGCGCTACTCAGGTATATACTCACAATACAATAGAAAAATTAAAAAAGGTTTATAAAGAAGCCCATCCGAGGGCGTAAAATTAAAAGGAGGAAAGTAATATGAAAATCAAAGTTCATTCTATTCATTTTGATGCAGACGAAAAGCTGCTCACTTTTATTCAGGAGAGAGTTGATAAGTTGGTGCATTTTTACCAGGACATTTTGGGAGGAGAAGTTTTTCTTCGTCTTGAAAAGTCAAAGGATACTTCCAATAAAGTAGTGCACATCAAACTGGACATTCCCGGCAATAATCTTTTTGTAAAAGAACAACGTAAAACCTTTGAAGAGGCTATGGATCTTGCAAGTGAAGCCATGCGCCAGCAAATACAAAGACATAAGGAAAAGCTTCGGGGAGTATAAACGGTTTTTGTCATTACGAGGAGCAAAGCGACGAAGTGATCCCAACGCAAAGAAAAAAGGGATAGCTTCACTTTGTTCGCAATGACAATCCAGAACTTATATAGCGTCAAGCAGTAATTCCATTTTTTGTCCTCGCGATCCTTTAATGAGGATTAAAGAATTATTAATTTTTTGAAGTTTAATCGTCGAAGCAGCTTCAGCAGAGGTTTTGAAGTGGAGGCAATCTATCTCGTTGGCAGGTGCTGAAAAGTAATTGCCTACCAGGATGATTTTATCGAATGACTGTTTTTTGAGAAGTGCTATAATTTCTCTATGTGCTTCTTCACTTTCTGTTCCCAATTCATGCATGTCGCCGAGCATGACAATTTTATGATTACCTGCAGCTTCTGAAAAATTAATTATTGCGGCTGTCATGCTGGTTGGGTTTGCATTATATGCATCCATATAAATAGTATTGCTGCCTTTTTGAATTACCTGGGAACGGCTGTTGTCGGGTGAATAATCTGCAATAGCTTCACTTATTAAATCGTGTCCAACATCAAAGTAATCCCCAATGCAGGCAGCTGCAATGATATTCTCCAGGTTATATTTTCCGATAAGCTTTGTTGATGCTATATATTCTTTTTGAAACCTATCTTTTTTATAACTGAGATTGGCTTTTAAAAATGGTTGCATTTCCGAAAGCGATCCCTTGCAATCGGTATATTCACCGGAGCCATATCCGATAATGTCCTTTATATGCAGGTGCCCTGCAATCATATTTTTGAGATGCACGTTATCGTAATTTACAAAGGCAACTCCTTCATGTAATCCAAGAAACTGATAAAGCTCTCCTTTCCCTTTCTTCACTCCTTCAAATCCTCCAAAGCCTTCTAAATGCGCCATTCCAACATTCGTGATGAGACCATGAGTAGGTTCCGCTATTTCGCAAAGCATTTTTATTTCACCCTGGTGATTGGCGCCCATTTCAATGATAGCCACTTCGATGCTGTTGTCAATTGATAGCACCGTTAGTGGCACTCCGATATGATTATTCAGGTTTCCTTTTGTGGCAAGTGTTTTATATTTTTTAGAAAGAACCTTAGTTGTAAGTTCTTTGGTAGTCGTCTTGCCATTACTTCCTGTGATGGCAACGACAGGAATCTTCAATTGCTTGCGGTGAAAATTAGCAAGCTCCTGCAATGTTTTTAAAACATCATGGACGAGGATAAATCGCTCGTCACCGGGATGCATATAAGCTTCTTGATCAATAACAACAAAGGCAGCACCTTTATCAACAGCTGATTTTGCGAAAGGATTGCCGTTAAAGTTTTCTCCCTTCAGTGCAAAGAAGATGGAATTTAGCGGAATATTCCGACTGTCAGTAGAAATAGTCCTGTGATTTAAATATATATTGTAAAGATTCGCTATCTTCATTGAAACAATGATATTTTAAAAATCAATTATTCTTTTAACGCTACAAAACTATAATTCTTTGCGAACCTGAGAACCGAAAGCAGGGTTTTCAGTAACAAACTGTTTTTACAAAATCCAACAACTCTTGTATTTCGTAAGTTTTTATAATTTTGTATCCTGAACGGCACACCAAAGAATGAAAAAGGTAATTGTATATACTTTACTTTTCTTTTACATGGCTTGCAGCCTGAAGCCTGTATTACCTGCTGTTTTCAACTATGTTTCTAAAACTTTCTGGGAGTTGTCGCACCGCAATCATGTGAAAAACATGACTGGCAGGGTGAATCTGCTTCTTGAGCTTGCTGATATGGCAAAGCATAATAATCCCACGCAAAATAACACACCGCAGCCTGATGCTTTCAAGGTGTCTTCAGGTTCTTTTTGTGTGGTTCCTAAATCCAATTACTCATTTTCTTTAAATCAGTTCACGGAAAAATACTTTTCTCATTGTCTTTCCTCTGTCAGGTTGGTTTTCAGGCAGATCAACGTTCCTCCTCCTAAGGAAGCGTAATTTTTTTACGCGTATCCCTTTACTTACCGGGATTCAATTTCATTTTAGCATTTAAAAGAGAGTTATAAGACGGAAGATTCTTTTCTTCTGCGTAAGTTAATAATTAAAAAAATTGTGAAACCCACTCTACAGGCATTAATTAAAGGTCAATTACTTACCTTGTTTCTGCTGCTTTCCATGTATTCGCTTGCTCAAACAGCAGGCGTAAAAGGCATGGTAACGGATTCTGTTTCGCAAAAATCAATCCGCTTTGTGAATGTGATTTTAAAACGGAATGATAACACCGATGTAAATAATACCATTACCGATGAATTAGGGAATTTTAAATTTACGGGGTTAGATTGTCCCTTCCTGAAATAGCTTGA
>PLYJ01000042.1 GCA_003151745.1 Bacteroidota bacterium | reverse complement strand
AATAATTTTACTTTACACTCAGCTTAATATAATTCCAAACTGTTTTTGTTTCACCGGAACCATCACTTGCAGCCCGTGAACCGCCACCACCGCGTCCACCACCACCGCCTCGCATTCCTCCTCCCATGCCGCCACCTCCCATCCCTCTGCCGCCGCCCATGCCGCCCCCACCTCCCATGCCTCCTCCTTCTCCTCCTCCTTTATGCCCGCCTCCTCCTTGCGTGGCAATGCCATTCTCTACCATACCTACACTTATTGCTTTAAGCGTATCAGATCCTGTGATAGTTTCTTTTAAAAATGTTTTAAAAGGTATAGTGGCTTCATAAACGAGCTCACCCGTTGAGTCGGCATTCATGGCTACTGCAATGCCTTCATTCGTGCGCAGGAAAGTCATGCCGTTTGGATTGCCTCCATTTGCAGTATTTTTAAAACCAATCAGTTCCATCTGTTTCTGTTGAACCAACAATTTTTGTCCTGCTTTTGACATGTCTCTCTTTTCTCCATGCCCACCGGTGTTTGATATAGATTGCCCGCGATCAGGAAGCAATGATTGAGGAAGAGGATAGCGGATGCCTGTCAGTTGATTTTTTTTGCCTTTCACATCCAGCCAGATTGTAAAGCCTGCCTTCAGCAGCTTCATTTCTGCCAGTTGATCATCGGTCCTGAATACGATGTATAGATTCTGTGCATCGTTGGTAATGCTGTAATTCAATTTCGTTTCCGTGTCATAATAGGGGAGAGGAAGCGTCCAGTCAGAAAGGCTGCCATCTGTTATGACAGGTGTAGGCTGCCATGCAGACGGATAAATCGTTTTGGAACATCCGGCAACAAGTAGCAAGCAAGCGGCATAAGAAACAACCAATATTCCCTTTATAAAGATTGGATTATTATTATTTTTCATTGTCATATATATTTATTTTTTAAAATTTCTAAGCGTATAAGTGGCCGCCAGCATCAAGTAGCGATTCAGCACTTTTGCCTGGCTGTCCTCAATATAAGTATCGGTTACAGTCCTGGTGATGCTGTTATTTTGATTGAGAATGTCGAACACACTTGCTTTTACTTCAAGCCCGCGGTTCTTTAAAAACTTATATCCTAAATAAGCATTCCAAAGTGTGTAGTGCTGGTTGTAGCTTTGTGATAAGCCTGTATATAAGGTGTAATTCATAGTCGTATTAAACACAACTCCTTTCAGGAAGATCAGGTTCAGCTTAAGCCCTGCCGTTTGATAGTAATAATTACTGTTCAATTGTGTTTGCAATGAATTCTTTACAATGCTATAAGAGGGGGTAGTGGATACGCTGAAGTCCACATTCTGGCTGATGTTGCTGCTCAAAACTACGCCCCCGCTATATACCTGGTTGTCCGAAAGATTAATCTCGTTATTGATCAATCCCGGTGTTTGAGTAAAATTATATCCGCCATTCAGATTCAGGTTGCATTTTATTTTTTCAATCGGTATGGCATCCGTGATAAAGCTTTTCACATTCCAATAGTTTTGCAGGTTTACAGGCATGGTTATCTGACTGCCTTTGTTTAGAAGAACGCCATCGCTAAGCGTTGTGTCCCTGATCGCAATAAAAGAAGAGTTGCCAATGTAGTTCAGCGCATAATTGCCATAGAGATATATAAAGAGGCCTTTCCCCTTGGCTTTATTTGTTGTCCCGAAGCGGACTGTGATAGTATGTTCGTAATCCTGCAATAAACCGGGATTACCTGTTGTCAATAAAAGCGTATTGCTGTTGTTTATCACATTTTGCAACTGCGAAATGGAAGGCACATTCGTGGAAGTGCGATACATGATGCGCAGGTTTTCAACCTGTAAAAACTTGATATTCAACATCGCCTGTGGCAACACATCATTAAATGTTCTTTGAACAGTGAAAGCCGTGGGGAAAATTTCTTCACCTGAAAGTGTGGAATACTGGTAATTAACTCCTGCCATCATGTTCAGCTTGCCCGTGTTGATTCGATACCCGATTCCTGCCTTGTTGGAAATATATACATCGTTAAACTTGTTGCTTAATGCGCTGTCCAGTGAAGTGAAGTCACCCAACTTCAATGAGTCCGTTTCCTTGTCCGTATTATTCTTCAGGTATGACGGGCTGTAGTTAAGCTGCAGCTGACCCTTTTCTCCGACAGGCTCAGTATAATTGAGGCTCGTCGAAACCGTGTATCCGTTTGTGTTCTGCGTTGATTGCTCGTCGGTGAGTGTCATGACGGTTGTTGTATCGTAATATATATTATTAGCATAAATATTTCCGTTTCCTGTTTTGCTGTTAACATCCGTTCCAATGTTCACAGAAAATGTCCTTCCCTTCTTCGCAAACTTATGCCGGAATAGAATGCTGTTTGAAAAGTCATAACCCGAATTGTAATTGTTGGTGCTGTCAGACGTCATGCTAAGTAAGCTATTCTCAGCATCTAAATTCGTTCCGGCCAAAAAAGAAGTCGCTTTATTTTCCTGCTGGCTTACTTTCGGAGTAATCACAAACGAATTGGATGAATCTACAGTGTATTCCAATCGCATATTGAAACGGTTATTATAATTCCTGTTCTCCGTTAGATTGTATTGGTCGTATACCAGCCCGCTCTGCTGCGGCGTCACATAATCAGTAACAGAAGTAGTGCTGTTCTTATTATCAATGGAATTAAAAAAATAACTTCCGGTCACTTTAATTTTCTTCCCCCAGTTGTCGCTGTAGTTCATCCCTAGTGAATTGGTAGTAGCCACGCCAGGCTGCACACCAACAAGAAAATTATTCGCGCTATTCCCGCCTTGTCCGTAGTTTCCTCCTCCCGGTGTTCCGCCACCTCTGCTGCCGCCACCTCCTCCGCGTCCGCCGCCACCACCACTTGAGCCAAGCACACCAAGCAAATCCTGCGTAGCGAAATTTTGTTGATTCACATTATTAGAAAGCCCGATGATAGATAATCGCTGGTCGCCGCTAAAAAAGTTGATGCCGCCCCCTGCATTATATAATCCGTCTTCGCCATAGCCCGCATATATCTTTCCAAACTGCCCGTTGTTTTTTCCCGCCTTCGTCATGATGTTAATCGTCTTATTGCTTTGTCCGTCGTCGAAGCCCGTAAACTGCGCCTGCTCGCTCGGTTTGTCAAACACTTGTATTTTGTCAATTATTTCCGCAGGCAGATTTTTCAATGCAAGCGTAGGATCATCACCAAAGAAAGGCTTGCCGTCCACATATACCTGTGTTACGTTTTCACCGTTCACCTTCACCGTGCTGCCATCGGAAGTAACGCCGGGCATCTTCGTCACCAGATCTTCCGCATTCGCATCAGGGTTCACTTTGTATGCATCAGCATGAAACATAATCGTATCACCTATTTGCTCCACCCGCGTCTGCTTGGCCGTTATCACTGCAGCTTTTAAAATGACTGATGATTGGTGCATCTTCAATTTGCCTGCATCAACATTCTTATTAGTTATTGTAATTCTTTTCACAAAGTCTGTATATCCTATGTACGAAGCCTTCAGCCTGTAAGATCCTTGTGGTACACCTTCAATTTGAAACTTACCCGTTTCATCCGTAACCGCACCCAGCACTCTCGTCGAATCGCTAACCGGCGACACCACCACCGTTACACCTATTAAAGCAACGCGATTAGCATCATCGCTGACTGTTCCCGAAACCATAAAGCCCTGTCCCACAGCAACAGCATGCATGCAAGATAACAACACAATGAGCAGGGGCTTGTTAAGCGACAATAGTTTTTATCGGTAGATTTAGGAGATTGTCAGACTGCCAAAGGTAAAAAGGTTTAATAAAGGGAAAAGTTAAAACTCAGTGATGGTTGTTCTCATGTATTTTGAGCCCGTACAATATCTTATGAAAATAACCGTTGTTTGTATCGAAATTAATTCTATATTTGATCTCTCATAATTTAATGAACCTTCGCCATGAAGTTAAAACACCTCTCAATCGCAGTAATTGCTGTTGCTGCCGTTTGCAATTTTATTTCCTGTTCGGAAAAACCGAATGATGTAACACTTTCGCATAATACGCTGGATGCCGGCGGCACAGTGCTGGACGCAACTTCCAATCTTGGAAGGGTGTTATTTTATGACACGCATTTGAGCGTGAACAATGCCATTGCCTGTGGTTCGTGTCATCGGCAGGCGTATGCTTTTTCTGATAATGTGCCTGTGAGCCAGGGGTTTGAAAACAAGGTGGGCACAAGGAATGCTTTGCCTCTTCAAAATTTGTCAGGCATGTCCATTCTGTTTTGGGATGGCAGGGATTCTCTTTTAAACTCCATGGTGTTTATGCCTATTTTGAACCATGTGGAAATGGGCATGAGCAGCATCAATGCGCTGGTTGACAGGGTGAGGAATGAGCCCTATTACGCCGACTTATTCTCAAAGGCTTTTGGAAGCCCGGATGTAACTGCTGAAGGAATATCTATTGCCCTTTCTTATTTTGTAGAAGACATCGTTACTTCTAACACACGTTTTGACCAGTATATACGCGGATAGGGAACATTAACTGCACAGGAGCTGCATGGCAAGGATTTATTTTTCAGCAAGTATAATTGCAATAGCTGCCACAATGTGGAAGCCAGCAATGTATACACAAGCACAGCCACATTTATTAATATCGGCCTCGATGTAAATTATGTTGACAACGGGCTGGGCACCATCACCAAACAAGCCACAGATAACGGCAAGTTCAAAGTGCCAAAGCTCCGAAACGTTGCATTAACAGCTCCCTATATGCATGACGGCAGGTTTGCATCCCTCAATGATGTGCTTGAGCATTACAGCCATGGCATTGCCGATCATCCGAACCTAGCATCCCAGGCTAAGGGATGCCTCCGGCCAGCCTTTGCAGATGAATATTTCCACCGATGACAAGACGGCGCTCATTGCTTTCCTGAACACGCTGACGGATTATACCGTGGTTACGAGTCATGATTTGGCCACTCCGTTTAAATAAACCATAACACAAACAAATGATGATTCGAAAATTAGCACTCACTGCCATGGCAGCGTTATATATATTTAACTGCCATGCACAGGATGAGGTGCCGGATGGCAAAATGTTCAATTACTATGTAGGCGTGCAGGCCAATCAATTGCTGAAGGAAATAATTAACCTCAACAGCAGCAGTGCAGCTATAGAAAACCCTTACCTCATCATAGCATCTGCTTATTCACCCAAATGCGGATGGGGCATCAATACAGGCTTTGGGTTCAGCTACCAGGATATTTCAGACCAGCTCGCACCTTCCGATCATGAATCTAAAATTAATAATTCATTTTATCGCGTCGGCATCGGGCGAAAGGTGATGATTAGTAAAAAGTTTGAAGTAGGTTACGGATTCGATTATACCGGAAATTATCAATACGACCAGACCTTTTCAAACTCCGTTACAAACCTCGGCAATAGCCAGGATTCAACCATATCAACGTCAGTCAGCAAGACCACAACCACAGGCTACGGCCTTCAGGTTACACTTGGCTTTCACATCACAGAAAAAATAATAATAAGCACAGAAGCCACGTATTATTATACCAAATCGGCTGTGAAGACAAATGTAATTCTCACCGATTATTTTACCGACTTTTTCAATCCCAGTAATGATGCTACCACCCTGTCAAGCAGTAACAGCAGCACCATCGTAAAGAATTATACATTTACATTACCCGTAGCATTATTCCTGGTAATAAAATTCTGAGCAGCCATCACTATGAAAACAAACACAATAAAAATAGTTCTCTTGCCGGTTCTGGTGCTCTTTATATTCAGCTCATGTCATGAAAAGGGCTGCATGGATAAGAATGCACTCAACTTTAATGTTACAGCCGATCAGGATGACGGCTCATGCATTGTTTGCAAGACACAAGTTAATAATCTCGCCACCCAAAGTATTTATTTAGTTGACAACAATTTCTCCAGTCCTTTTTTCAACGTCACCGTGGCGCGATTTGATTTAACACAACCCCTCACAAGCTTCAATTACAGCGAATGCGGCAAAGGTACATGCACAGTAAATTTATCTGTCGCAAACCTCATCAACAAAAACATGACAGTGGGTTATCGTTTATTTAATTTTTCTGGTCCCGTAAATATAAATGCTGAATCCACCATCGTTGTGAATGCAGACAGCACTTCAAACCAGGGCATAATTAATACTTTTAACAGTCCGCCCTTTCTCCCCATCACTGCCGATTCAATCATCGTAGAGACCTTCAACAACATCACCTATTTTTAACCTCCCCTCTCCTAAAGGAGCTACTGTGTACCCACATCT
>PLYJ01000254.1 GCA_003151745.1 Bacteroidota bacterium | reverse complement strand
AAGGTTTTTTTAGGAAGGTACACTTACCTGTTCCTACATCGTGGTTACCTGTAATCAAATGGTGGTTACCAGTAATCACAGGATGATTACCTTACCCCATTGCGTAGTTACTTACAATCACCTGGTGGTTATCTTACCTTAAATCGCTGTTACCTGTAATCGCCTGGTGTTTACCTAACCCTATATTCTAGTTACCTGTAATTACACTGTGTTTACCTGACCCTATATTGTGATTACCCGTAATCGCATAGTAGTTACCTTTTTTGAATGGTTTAAAGTAAAAATCCTGAATAAATGCATAAAATGTACAGAAATATGTGTCCGCATCTTTTTTAAACCATTCTCACACGTACTTTTTGTAAGATTAGCTGCACAAATCAATAAACCGATTGTGCTATACATCGTTATAATAACAATTCAGGCAAGAGAATTCGATAAAACGGACTATTCAGCAACAAATTTAATCTCACTTAGGTTTAATTCCTCGAAGAAGCTCTGCTTCGCATAAAACAAGAATTCACATCAATACCTCGTCAGCTATGCTGCGAGGTAGTTTATTCTTCAGGAAACGCCAAATATTTGCTATCAATTTAGCAAAAACAGCGAGTTTAGTAATTGCTTCGATAAATGACTCCCTATGGTTCGATAAATGACTCCTTATAGCTTGATAAATGGCAATAATTATTAGAAACTTTATAACTATATTTGTCAAAAAGATGAAAATCAATATAAATTAACTAAAATGGATGGAACTTGCACGTAGTTCAAACGATTACAGCATTTTCGTGCTTTTAGTCATGAATACTTTAAATAGTATTATTCTTTTCTTTGCAGAAGGCGTAAGTTTTACATAAGATCAGACTATTTTAAACTAAATTATAAGTTCATAAGAATCCCAACGTCGGGAAATATTAAATAATTATATATAATACTATCACCGTCTACTATCCTAAAAAACATCTTATCTATATGAAGGGCATCTACTTTTTATCATTTGTAAAAAATCTTTTTTCAAAGCAGAGAAATTTTTTAACTGCCAATAACGCAGTAGAGAAAATAGCGGTTTCTAAATATGCTGCTTTTATACTCTCATTGAGTGTTTTTGTGCTCTTTGCAGTTTCTCAAAGCAACGCGCAGGGAACTTTGAATGCTCCTGTAAGTGGGGATTACAGAGCTATAGGACCTGTGAATACAGGCACTGCCACCAATTGGCAGACATATAACGTTAGTACATGGGCTGCCGCAGCTAGTGCTCCGACATCCGGAACAACGGCTTCTTACTATATACAGTCAGGATTTGCGCTTACTATAGGAGGCTCTTTTTCATGTTTAAATTTGTATCTCAGTACAGGAACTGCTGTTGGTTCTCAGACCACTCCCGGTAGCATTAATGGCGGATCTACTGCATTAACAGTTGTTGGTTCAATAGAAGCATATTATGGAACAAATGTTACCACCACCGCTGCTTTCGGTACTCTTACTGCGACGCCCGGAACGGCAGCAGGTTCGTTTAACATTAACTTTAATTCAGGTTTTGGTATCACCTTCACAGGTGCGACTCCAACGCTTACAGGCGGATGGTCAGGATTGGGTACAACCACCTGGGGGGCCACGTTTAGTTATGCAGGAACAGCTACTATGGCTACCAATTTCTCCTGCACAAGCCTTACTGTTGGTGCCAGCACCACATTGAATATGGGCACTTTCACTTTAACAGGTTTTGTAGTTGGAACGGGTATTTCAGGAACAATTCAAACACAAAGTACAACCAATCCTCCCATTCCAACAGGTTTGACATGGTCAGGCACTGTTAATTACAATGCTGTTACTGGCGGTCAAACTATTATGACCGGTACTTATTCTACTTTAACTTTAGGTAATACAAGCGGAACACAAACTGCAAGTAACACTATTGCAACAACAAATCTTAATACCACTGCAGGTGGCACATTCAATATGGTGACGTTTACACTCACCGGTTTATCAGGCACTATAAGTAATGCAGGAACAATTACCACCCAGGCTACAGCTACAGCTTTTCCTGCCTCAAAAACATTTGGTGGCACAGTTAGTTATAATGCAACTGCCGGGGCGCAAAGTGTAATAACAGGCACTTATAATGTATTAACGATGGCAAATACCAGTGGCACACAGACAGCAAGCGGTGCTATTGCAGCAACTACGCTTAACACCACTTCCGGCGGCACCTTCAACATGGTCACCAACGCTTTAACAGGTTTAACTTCGGTTAGTAATGCAGGTATATTAACAACACAATGCCTAACCAACCCGCCTATTCCAACCGGCTTAACATGGGGAGGAACTGTAAATTATAATGCAGCCACAGGCGCTCAAACAATCATGGCTGGCACCTATGGAATTTTAACATTAGGTAATACGAGTGGTTCAAATACTGCAAGTGGTGCCATAATAGTTACAACACTTAATTCAAATGGAGCCGCAGCAGATATATTTAATATGTCCATTTTCGCTTTGTCTGCGACCATTATTACCAATGCCGGCACCATTCAAACACAAAATACAAGTTCTACTCCATTACCTTCCGGCTTGACAATTGCAGGAACCGTTAATTATAATGCTGCTACCGGTGGTCAAACGATCATGTCGAACACCTACACCACTTTAATTTTAGGCAATACAAGCGGCACGCAGACAGCAAGCGGCGCTATTACTGCAACTAATCTTACCACTACTTCAGCCGGCACATTTGATATGAGCACTTTTGCATTAAGTGGTTTATCGGGTACTTTAACTAATTCAGGAATCTTGCAAACAGAGTGTACGACTTCTACACCTATTTCAACAGGTAAAACATGGGGCGGAACTGTTATATATAATGCTGCTACAGGAGGGCAAACTGTAATGGCTGCTACGTCTTATGCGATTTTAACATTAACCAATACCAGTGGTACCAATACTGCAAGTGGAGCCTTGTCAAGTGTAACAACACTTAACATTATTTCTTCTGGTGGCACACTTGATATGAGCACTTTTGCATTGGTTGTTACTACTCCAAATATTACGGGAACTTTACAAACTGAATGTACAACTGCTCCCCCAATTACGGCAAGCAAAACATGGGGAGGCACTGTTAAATATAATGCAACTACAGGCGGACAAATGGTGGAAATAGGTACTTATAACATATTAACGTTAAGCAATACCAGTGGTACACAAACTGCAAACGGAGCTATTGCTGCAACTACACTTAATACTACCGCTGGCGGCACATTCAACCTGGTTACTTTCGCTTTAACGGCTACAACCTCAGGCGCTAACAATTTAGGAACATTGACAACTCAAAATCTTACCGCTACACCTATTCCAACAGGCTTGGCATGGGCAGGTACTGTTAGTTACAATGCAGCTACCGGCGCTCAAACTGTATTGGGAGGCACTACTTCATATACTACTTTAACATTAGGTAATACAAGTGCGACAAGCACTGCAAGCGGAGCTATTTCCGCAACCACACTTACTTCCACCGCAGGCGGCACCTTCAACATGGTCGCTTTCGCTTTAACTGGTGTAACTACCGCTACCGGAATGGCAGGAATACTGACCACTCAGAATCTTACTGCTACTCCCATTCCAACCGGCTTGACATGGGGAGGTACCGTTAATTATAATGCAACAACAGGAGCTCAAACGGTGGTAGTCGGTACTTATAATAATTTAACTACCGGCAACACGAGCGGCACTAATACTGCTGCCGGAGCCATTACAGTAAACGGACTTTTAACTGTTACCGCCGGTGGTACATTTGGTGATGCGGGAAATACCATTACTTGCAAAGCAGGAGTAACCAACAACGGAACCATTTCTGGCGGTGGAGAAATTCTTCTTACTTCCGGTTCTGCCGCTCATGCACTGTCTGGCACTGCTGATACTTACGATAACATTGAATTGAACGATGCTACGTGGGGAGCAACTTTTACAGGTTCAGCCGCAACATCGGTAAGCGGTAATATAACTGTTGATGCAAGCGGGGGTACACTTACTATAAATGCCTTCACCACTTCACTTACTGTTACAGGAACTACATCCATTGGTGCCAGCGGTGGCATTACAATAGCAAGTTCCACCGGTACCAAGACTTTTACCGGTACTGTAACCGTTAACGGAACATGGAATAACTCTGGTAGTGCTGCTGTTACATTTGGAGGCAATCTTTTTGTGAACTCAGGAGCAACATTTTCATCAGGCGCAGGCCTATATACATTTTCAGGCGCAAACAAAGTAATTGCAGGTACTTTTGCAAACACGCTTATTTTCTCCGGCACTGTGGCAATTTCCGGAAGCGATACCCTTGAGTTACCAACTGATTCAATCGTTGGAACTTTAGGCGGTGCAGGTCCATTGATTATGGGACTTAATACTAAACTCTATTTAGCAGCAAGCCCCACTATAGCTAACCTTAACTGTACGCAGGCAGGTTATACTCCGAATACTGTAGTATATACGGGCAACGGAATTAACACCAAAAATTCTGCCACCACTTATTACAACCTCACGATTCAGTCAGCGGGTACAGTTACACAAGTAACAGGAGCGTCCACAATCAATAATACACTTGTCGTTACTTCAGGCACTTTTGCCGATGGCGGCAGCACATTGCAAATTGTCGGTACTGCTTCGACTACAGTAAACATTGCGGCGGGTGCAACCCTGCAAATAGGAGCAGGTGGAGCATCTACAACGCAATTCCCGACCAATGTAACCAATGATAATATTACTTTGGCTACAACTTCCACTGTTTTGTATATTAACACCACCAGCTATACCCTTGCCGCAGTTCCTACGCACTACGGAAACCTGACTTTGTCAGGAGCAAGTACCAAAACACTTTCAGCTACTGCTGTGAGTGATACTGTAAATGGAAATTTAACGATCACTGCAGGTGTCCTCGCTGACGGAGGAGATACCATCAAAGTTGCAGGAAATTTAGTGCTTACAGCAACTACATCACACACCAGCAGCAGCGGTGAAATATTAATGAATGGTGCCTCTGCCCAGACCATTGGCATTACTTCAGGAGCATTTACTTTCGGTAACCTTGAAATTAATAACACCAGCGGAATAACTCCTGCTGTAACATTAGGCGGTGCAAGCAATAGCTTTGTATATAATATCGGCAGCGGGGTTACCAATAATAAGTTAAGACTTACCCATGGTCAATTTTCTATCGGCAGCGCATTGCTTGCTTTGAATGGTACTGCCATAGTTGGTGTTGATTCGTTAACTGATCTTACTACAACTACTGCCTCAAACCTTACATTTGGTCCAACAACTACTAACACCAATGGTGGCTTATTTATTCCACCCAGTGTTACCAACCTGAATATATTAACTATTGCAATTGCAAATACAGATACAGTTTCATTGACTGGTAATCTTGGATTAAATCTTGCCGGTAATGCTCTCGTGCTGACTACCGGTTTACTCAAGCTCGGTTCAAATAACCTGACAATGGTTTCGACTTCAGGTACAATTTTAGGAGGCAGTGCTACTAACTGTGTTATTGCAACAGGCAGCGGATTCCTTAGAAAAGCCATTTCCACAGCAGGTGCATCTTTCACATTTCCTGTGGGTGATAACGTCGTTCCTGCTTCTCCTAACTATTCCCCCTTTACCATTACGAGTTTTACACCTGCAGGCGCTGCCGATACAGTTGGTGTGAGAGTTACTAAATCCGCACATTCCCAGGTAAGTGTTCCAAATGCTCAGAACAATAACTATATAAACCGCTATTGGTCATTATCTGTTACAGGAGGCGCTACTTCATATACATACGCAGCTACCGCTGCTATGCTAACTTGGGTTGCCGGTGATGTACAAACAGGCGGGACTATAACTGTAGCCAATCCTGCAGGCGATCAGATAAATGTTTATAATAATAGCGGCAGCGCATGGATTCCTTTAAATTCCACAATAGCAAGTACTACAACTGCTACTACCTCTCAAGACTATACCAACACCACTGCTCCCCTGAATGGAAATGATATAACTTTACGTGTACCGGCAACATCCGCTTACACCTGGATTGGAGCCAACAACGGTTCATGGGCAACCAGCACGAACTGGACACCAACACGCACCACTCCTGATGCAGCCGATATATTGATTTTTGACGGTAACCCAGGCAACCTTGGCGGCGGAACTTATACTAAGATTACAGTTACTGCAGTGCCCACTGAATCAGACGCATGCTTAAGAATTATTAATAGTGTGAATGTAAGCTTACAATCTTCAGTCAACAGCAAGCTAACCCTTGGAAATGCTGCCGGTCCTGCCTGTGCATTGAATGTAGCAAGTAACGACACGCTGCAATTAACAGGCTCATCATTCGCTACTACTATAGCATTTGCTAACCTTGCTGCAAGCGTTGACAGTATAGCCGGAACAGTAGTTCTGAATGGTGCAGCAGATACTCTTAATTTCAATAATCTCACGGTAGCCAACAATACCATTACCGGTACCATTACGCAGATTGTCGGAACAGTTACTTCAACTTCTTATGTAAAATTCGGCTCAACAGCCATCTATAACTACCAGGTGAATGCCGGCGCTGCTATCCCGACAGCACAATGGGATCCTGCTTCTACCTTGAATATTAATCCATCCAGCATGACAGCAAATCCGACCTCTTGGGGTATAGCAACTTATGGTAACGTAAACTGGAATCCTATGGCTCAAACTTCTAACGGGCTATTGACTACTGCAATTACTATTGGCGGCAACCTGCAGGTTCAGAAAGGAACTTTTGGAAGTACCTCTACATTTGTACCGTCGGTTACCGGATCAACAACTATCAGCAGTGGTGCAACACTTAGTTTGCAGAGTACCACTACCACAATATTCTCAGGCGATGTTACCAACAGCGGTATCTGGACAAGTGCCGTAGCCGTTCCTGTAACCATTGCAGGTAATTTTACAAATAACAGCGGTGCTTCCTTTACATCAGGAACAGGTACATATACTTTCTCCGGTGCAAACAAAGTGATTGGCGGGACTTTTGTAACTTCATCAATCGGCTCTGCCCCCAGCTCTTTATTTACATTCGCGGGACTTGTAGCAATTAGTGGCAGCGATACGCTGAAGTTTCAGTACGTTAAAGTAGCCGGTATTTTATCCGGTGCAGGAACTTTAGTTATGGGTTTAAACGATACTCTGAATCTTGCAGCGACCACCACCACGATTTCCAATTTAAACTGTACACAAAGCGGCTATACACCCAATACAGTTATATATAGTACAACAGGATCTACCACAAAAAGCACGGCAGGCAGTGTTTATTATAACCTGTATATACCAACCGGAACTGTAACATTAGCTGCAGCTTCAACGGTTAGCAATAGCCTGACTGTTGTCACAGGAGCAACGTTTGCTGATGGTGGGTTCTTGCTCACAGGTGGAAGCGGCGCTCTGACTTTGACAGGAACAGGTGCTTTAACTTTAACCAATACTACTTCCGGTGCATTTCCAACATTCGGCAGCTACCCGCTATCATCTACCAGCACGGTAAACTTTAACCAGGCAAGCGGCACAGCGCAGATACCAACAACGCCGACCTATGGAAACGTTGCCTTTGCCGGAGCGGGTACCAAGACAGGAGCTACAGGAGGTCTTAATATAGTAGTAGCGGGAGGCCTTACGATTGCAGCAGGAGTAGTAGCAGATGGAGGCGACACCATTAAGGTTACCGGAAATATAAGTGTTACAACAGGCGCTTCACATACCAGCAGTAGCAACGGAGAAATGCAATTGAACGGATCGGCAGCTCAGAGCATTACTCTTGCTGCGGCCGGAACCTTCACTTTTGGGAATCTGGAAATAGCTAACACCTTTGGCTCGGCTCCGCAGGTAACTTTAGCGGGCGCCAGTACCTCTATATATAATATTACCAAGACGCTCACCCTAACTTCAGGTCAATTGTCCGTTGGTGCTGCAACGCTCGGTCTTAATGGTGCTGCCATTTCACCTGCTAACTCAACAAATCTTGTTACGGGCACTACATCCAACTTAATATTTGGTCCGACAGGAAATACTAATGCTAACACAGGCCTATATATTCCGTCAAGCGTAAGCTCCTTGGGTTCATTGTCTATAGCTATAGTAGCTACCAATACAGTAACCCTGAATAGCAGCCTTTCCTTGAACGCAGTTGGAACAGAACTTACGCTTACCTCCGGCTTAATTGTGCTTGGCTCTAATAACTTAAATATACTCAATCCTGCTGCCACTGCCATTTCCGGCGGTAGCACAAGCTCTTATATAGTTGCTACCGGCACAGGATATTTAACAAAACTGGCTTCCACATCAGCAACTTCCTTTACATTCCCTGTAGGCGATAATGTAACAGCCTCTGACTATTCACCGGTAGCATTTACCAACTTTGTTTTTGTTGGCACAAGCTTGACAGTTGGAGTAAGAGTAACTAAAGGTTTATATTCTCAAATGGGTAGTCCGTCCAGCTTTATAAACCGCTATTGGAGTTTCAACCTAACTGGCACTGCTGTTACATCCTATAGTTATGCCAGCCCTCTTACACTCACTTATTTATCAGGTGACCAAAGTGGTACTGTATCAACTGCAAACGGTGACGAGGTATCAATTTATAACAATACTGCTGCTGCATGGAATCCTTTAAATTCTACGGCAACAAGCACCTCTGCTGCTACTACGCAAACAACTATTACCAGCACGCAGGGACCTCTTGGCGTATTGAATAATGGTACAGGAAATGACATAACAGTAAGAGTGCCTTCATCTTCAACGCAAACCTATACCTGGACAGGTGCAACCGGAGGGACATGGACTATAAGCACGAACTGGTCACCAAACCGTACCGATCCTAATGCAAATGATATATTAATTTTTGATGGTAACCCTTCAAATTTAAATGGAGGTGCCACATATACTAATATGATTGTTGTTGGTTTGCCAACAACTGAAAGTGAAGCAGAGTTAAGAGTTATCAATAATAATGTAAATGTAAGTCTTGTTTCAGCTACAGCGTCTGCTCTGACACTTGGAAATGCAGCAGGTCCCGCCTGTGTACTAAATATTGGAACGGGCGCCACCTTACAAATTGCCAGCACTGCCGCTGCTACAACAATTGCGTTTACTGCTCTTGCAGCCAGCGTTGACAGCTTGGCAGGAACACTTATTCTTAGCGGAAATGCAGGCAATACAATTAATTTCTCCGGCTTTCAATCAACATCCAATAATACCATAACCGGTACGATCACTCAAACTTTGGGCGTGGTTATGGCAACAGCAGCCAGCACAAAGTTCGGCTCAACTGCAATTTATAATTACCAGGTAAATGCTGGCGCTACCATTCCACTTGCAACCTGGGATCCTGCATCTACAATCAATATCCAACCATCCAGCATGACGGCTAATCCGACATGGCAAATAGCTACGTATGGAAATGTAAATTGGAATCCAACAGCTCAGTCTTCAACGGGGCTAACCAATATTACAGGCGTTACCATCGGAGGTATCCTCAATATTCAAAAGTTTATTTTTGGTAGTGGTGTCGGCTTCACCTTGACAGTCACAGGAGCAACTAACATTACCAGTGGCGCCACCCTAAGTTTACAAAGTACAAGTGCACAGACATTTACGGGCGACATTACCAACAGCGGTACATGGACCAGTTCCGTGGCCGCTCCTGTAACCATTGCGGGTAACTTTACAGATAACACAGGAGCAACCTTTACTTCCGGTACAGGAACTTATACTTTTACAGGTGCTTCCAAAAGCATTCAAGGTACAATTACTTCATTAACCTTTGCAGGTACTGTAGCGATAACTTCTCCCGGCGCTATTTCTGTCGGTGGCAGCATCACCTCATTAACTATTACCGGTGCATTATCAGGCACGGGTTCTTTAACACTGGGATCCAATTTAACAAACACTTCATTTGGAGCAAGTAATACGATAGCAACTTTTGTTCCTTCTACAACTGCTAACACGGTAACTTATACCGGCGTTTCCCCAACCATCGGCGGAACAAATGCTATCACCTATTATAACCTTACTTTAAATGCAGCCAGCGGAACTGCTTTGCTTGGTGCAAATACAACGGTAAATCAAAACTTAAGTGTTGCATCAGGAGAAACACTTTCCGATAATACCAAATTATTATATGGTAACGGAGCCGGTCAGTTTACCTTAACAGGCACTGCTGCATTAACATTATTAAATACTACTTCCACAACGCCGTTCCCAAGCTTTGCGACTTATTCTTTAGCTTCAGGAAGTACGGTGAACTTTAATGGTAATGCTTCTCAAAATATTCCGTCGTTGTCTTCTTCTTATGGTAACCTTTCCATAGGTGCGTCAGCAGGAACAAAGACTGTTACAGGTGGAAATATTACTGTAGCAGTTACATTAACTGTTGGTTCAGCTTCAACAATTGCCGATGGCGGCAACACGATCAATGCTCAGGCTAGTGTGGTTATGACAGGTTCGCATACCAGCAGCACCGGCGGAAGTATTACCTTAAACGGCGGTGGTGCTCACAACATTTCAGGAGGTGGCTCGGTAACTAATCTAACGCTTACAGATGCATCAACAATGACCGGTGTAATCACGGTGAACGGTGCATTAACGTTGAATGCCAACTTAACACTGAACGGACAAACACTGACATTCGGAACAGGAAGTACTGTTCCTGTAGCTACAGGAACATTTACAGGAAGCACGGCTTCGAGCATTACTATTAACGGTACGAGTGCATTAGGTACACTTAACTTTACCTCAGGCAGCCAGACGTTATTGAATTTAACCATGAACCGCACATCAAGCGGTACTATGACGTTAGGAACTCCTCTTACCATTGGTACGTCTACACCAACCGGTGTACTTGCCATGACAGCAGGTGTAATCACTGAAAATGCCGGTGATACCATAAAAGTTATAAATACAACAGCAGGAGGTATTACCAATACAGGTACTTCTGCTTCCTGGATAAACGGATCACTTATCCATACACTTCCGCTTTCTCTTTCAGGTACTAATACATATAGTTTCCCTGTAGGCGAAGCGGCTTATCATAACTTGAATTTAATTAACCCGACTACTACATCTGCCGGTACTATCAATGTTGTTGTAACTGCGGTAGAAAGTGCTCCGAGCAGCGGTACATTCGGTGGTGAGTTAACTACCCTTGGGAACCGTTACTGGTCTGTTACTACAAATGGAGCAGGCGCATTTACTTCTGATGGAACAGTTGCATTATATGATGGTGTCAATATTCCCAGTTCTTCAACAAGTGTTGTAGCTCAGTCAATAACTACACCGGCAGGTTATTACGGTACATTAGGGTTTGGATCTTTTAGCAGCCCAACAATTACGAGCTTAGCGGCTGGTGCTGCGTCATCCGCTAATTATTTTACAATTGCTACTAAGGCAGCCAGTCTGTGCGGCGGCACTAACTCTTATACCATTGGACCCGGCGGTGACTTCGGTTCTTTATCATCAGTAGTTGCCACCTTGCCAGCCACTATGAGCTGCAGCCTTCTCTTTGAATTTTTAACAGGTTATTCTGAAGCGCCATCCGGAACAATTGCTTTTTCCGGCATATCCACAGGTAGCAATACCATTACCTTCAGACCGCGCGCTGATGTTACCACCGCTTTATCTATTGTTGGTAATCCCGGTGCCGGTAATGCTCTTATTAGTATTAGCGGTGTAAACAACATTAAATTTGACGGAAGTCCGGGTGGAACAGGAAGCGGCAATAACTTAACCATACAAAACACCCTAACATCTTCAGGTGGTCCTGCTATACAATTAATTGCGGGAGCTGATAATTGCAAGTTTCAATACCTGAATATTCTAAGCTCTAATGCTACCGTTGCAAGCGGAACAGTGTTTTTGAGTGCCAGTACTGCTAACAATACCGGAGATACTATTCAATATTGTAATATAGGACCGAATGGCAGCACATTTCCGGCAAATGGAATTTATGCTACTACTACTTCTACTTTCTTAAATAGCAACATAAGAATATTAAATAATGATATTCATGATTTTCAGGCATCTGTTTCTACAGGTGTTACAGTAACAGGAGCAAGCAGCACCGATAACGGAGACAACTGGACAATATCAGGAAACAGCTTTTATTGGTCAGCAGGTACGCTCTCGCTAAGTATAAATCAGATTATCCCCATTGCTTTCCTTTCCAGCTCTTCCACCAGCGGAACTTCCATAGGCGATACAATTTCAAATAATTATATCGGAGGGGTAGCCAGTGCACGTGCAGGAGGAGCTATCATTGAGACCTGGTCATTTACTGCGCAGAGTACATCTGGCGCCACTTTTGCCGGCATCCAGGTTGAAGCAAAAAATGCGCTTGTTTCAGGCAATGTCATAGGGGGTATATATAACCTCTATTCAAACAGCTCCTATACTATGTACGGAATACAATTGGTAACAAGTTGTACTAGTGGAACGATTAATGTAACTAGTAATACGATAGGAAGCACCTATGGTCCCTGTAAATTTTATTACAGTTCAGCCACAGGCACATATTCCAGTTTAGCGACAGGATCCCACAGCTTCACTACGCTGCTTACCGGCTTATCTTATCAATCGGGCGATACAGTACGCATAGCTACATCAGCAGCACAAGGTGGTGGATTCTCTTATTATATGGAAGGAAATGTAACTGGCTTTACTCCAAGTACAGGAGCATTGACTGTAAATGTTGTCCGCGTTCTCGGCACCATATCCAGTAGTGTAGGTAATTGGGACATTACACTTGCAAATGGATTTCAAAATAAAGGCAATGGTTCCTTAATTGGTATATATATCCCAAGCAGTCCGGTAGGTGCAACTATAAATATTACCAATAATACCATTGCTAACCTGACAGAAGTAGGAAGCGGGGGAGTGGCAGGCATAATAACTCAAAGCAATGGTCCTGTTAAAATATCAGGTAACACCATCTATAATCTTTCGGCGCAATATAGTGCAGTATCCAGCACCACCACAGGGGCATTAGCAAATATTGCGGGCATTTCAAACCAGAGTCAGCTTAGTGGTGCGACCGATACTATTTCCAATAACACGGTTTATAATCTTTATAATTTTATAAACGCGTCTTCTTCTACTCCAAATAATATTAACGGCATAGAGCTTGGGGGATGGCAGACTTCCGGCGTTACGCATATTGCAGACGGAAATTTAGTTTATGGTCTTGGCATAAACAATGCCGCTACTTCATCAGCGCTTTATGGTGTATATATGCGTTACGGTACACAACAGGTCAGTAATAACATGATTGACCTCGGCATTCGCAGCAATGATACCAGCATTACTGCTGCTATTCCCATTTATGGTATTTATGACGGGGAATCAGGCACCACCACCCTCACCGAGAAAATCTATCACAATAGTGTTTACATTGGAGGTATAGGGGTAACAAACACTGCTGTTAATACCTATTGCTACAGAAGAACAAATTCCAATTTAGTTGATATACGGAATAATATATTTGTAAACCAAAGGTCCAATACCGGCGGCGGCACCACCGGGCACCATTATTCCATTGGACATTCTTTTACCTCCACTTTGTCTACTTCTACCGAGGATTACAATATATATTATGGAATAGGAAGCGGATATGTGTTGGCTAATGTAAGTACGGATGCTACTACACTTGCCGCAATCAGAACTAATTCCCTCAACAGCAACTTTGATTTGAACAGTACAGCAGGAACCGATCCGCTGTTTTATAGCCCTGCCTCGGCAACACCGGGCTTGGATATTAATGCAACCGGCAGTTCTATTGCCAATGCTTATACAGGAGCTACCGCTCTTCTTACTATAGATTTTCATAAGAATAACAGGGCTTCCTTTACGCCTACTGATATTGGCGCAGACGCCTTCATTCCATGCACAGGCAATCCCAGTATTACTGCCAGCGCCTCACCTGCTGCTATTTGTGCAGGAAAAACAGATACACTTTCAGTAACATGTTCTGCTAATTGCACAGGGCTTACCTATGTGTGGAGCACGGGTGCAACCACGTCATCCATTACTACTACAGCAGGAACATATACAGTAACCGTTTCGGCCGGCGCAGGCTGCTCAAGCACCACTACAGTTGGAGTAACAGTTAATTCATTACCCTCTGTGGGGGCAACCGCCTCCCATCCTTCAATATGTTCGGGTGTTGCCGATACTCTAACAGCGAACGGCGGAAGCACCTATACGTGGTCTCCTTCTACAGGCCTTAACGCAACTATCGGAACGCAGGTAAAAGCTACGCTTACCTCTGCACAGAGCTATACCGTAACCGGCACGGACGGCAACGGTTGCTCAAATACAGGTACCGTTTCAGTGGCCATTAATGCCCTTCCCACGCCAACTATTGTAAATAGTCGTCCTCTTAGCTTCTGTACCGGCGATAGTACGGTATTGAGCACTACGATTGCTTACTCAGGTTATTCATGGAGTAATGGCGCTACCACTTCTTCTATTACTGTAATGACATTAGGAACCTATTCCGTAACAGTAACGAACAGCAATGGATGCCAGGGAACCAGCTCGCCGGTTACAGTATCCGTAGCTGCTAATCTCACCCCTGTTATTCAAGCCAGCGGTTCAACAAACTTTTGTGCAGGTACAAGTGTAACCTTGAGCACCACTACCACTTACTCCTCTTATACATGGTCTAATGGAACGACAACTACAAGTGCAACAACACTTGGAGTTAACACATCAGGAACCTATTCTGTCACTGTAACAAACAGTTCCGGATGCTCAGGCACCAGTACAGGAACTACAGTAAATGTATATGCGCTCCCTACCGGGGTTACAGCAACACCCACTGCATTCACCACATGCGCCAACACGGCAGATACGCTTAATGCAACCTGCTCTACCAACTGCGCAGGCATCGTTTATACATGGTTGCCTTCAACAGGGCTAAATGCAACAACGGGTGCTAAGGTATGGGCTACCTTGACTTCAACTCAAACCTATACTGTAACAGGCACGAATGGTAACGGATGTACGAGTACCGGCACCGTAACCATAAATGTAAATGCAGTGCCGACTGTTGGCGCTTCTGCCTCACCTACTTCTGTGTGCTCTGGTGGCACCTCAACATTGACTGCCACGGGTGCCACCAGTTATAGCTGGTTGCCTTCAACAGGACTTAGTGCAACCACGGGATCACCCGTAACTGCAACGGTGAGTGCTCCAATTACTTATACTGTTACAGGCACTACCAGCGGTTGCTCGGCTACGGCTACAGCAACTGTAACAACGAAAGGATTATCAGGAACAGTAACAGTAGGATCGTCGGGAGCAAACTATCCTACGTTCAATGGTTCAGGCGGATTATTCAATGACATTAACGCACAGGGCCTGCAGGGTAACCTGACAGTTAATGTGACAACTGATATTACAGAAACAACAACTACTCCGTTAACAGCAATTTCATCCTGCAGCGATGGTCCGTACACTATTACCATTCAATCATCGGCAGCCACATTGCGTATCATCAGCGGCAATTTAAGCACCGGGTTAATAAGTCTTTCGGGCGCTTCCAATGTTATATTTAATGGAACTTCGGGCAGGTATCTGAATTTCACTAATACGAATGCCAGCGGATTTACTTTCTCCTTTAATAACGGATCAACTAATGATACTATAAATTATTGCCAGGTATTAGGATCAGAAACCAGCTCATCTACAGGTATAATCCTGATTGACAGTACGGGATCAACTCCAAACAGCTATTTAGGTATTACTAATAATTTAATTGGTAATACCAGCGCACGTGTAAATAATAATATTTATGCCAGGGGTTATCAAAACAGCAATAATACTATTTCCGGCAATGAAATATTCAATTTCAGCAATGGTGGTGTGTTGATTTCCCCGAGCGCTGGTCCAAATTGGAGAATTATAAATAATATCATTTATGACAGCCAGGGTACTTGCTCATCACAGCAATTCCCGATTTATTTTGACGGGCGCTCTACTTCTTATTCCGATACGATTAGAGGAAATTCAATCGGAGGAACAACTAATACCAATTCAGGCACATGGGTTAATTCTTCGTTTGAATCGTGGAGCATATTTGTATTCACCAGCGGCGGAAGTTCTATTTCAAGCGGTGCAACAGCTATTAAGGCCAATACGGTTAAGAATATACGCATGAGTAGTTTCGGCGCCTCCACCGATGTTGATTACAGGGCAATATATACAGGGGCTTACTCCTTACTGCAAACTTCAGCCGGTGAACACGGTTACTATATCATTGGCGGTGATAATGATGCTGACGGAAACATTGTCGGTGATGCATCCAATTATGCCAGCATTGAATTAGATGACATTGATGGAAATGGAGTTTATTCAGATCCCACCTTCTATGGAATCGTGAATGAAAGCCAGGATGAAGTAGTAATCAAATACAACAAGGTTTATTCATTATATACTCCGGGCAACTTTGAAGTGTCTATTGGTATAGCCAGCGGAGTTCAAATAGAAAGCAACTTATACAGCAACTTGTATGAATATTGCGGAAAAACCACGATAAGTTATAACACCGTAAAGAACTTGACATCCTATTCATTGCTTAGATATAATTACGAAACAGTAGGTTCATTGGTAGGTATAAGTCTCCTGACACAAAGCAGCAATTGCCTTGTAGATCACAATACAGTTTCTGCATTGCATTCACTTCAGAATACGGGTTCGTATTCTACCGCAGTTGTTGGTATTGGTATAGATGCCCTTTCTTCTTCACAAGGCAGCGGAATAGTCAGCAATAACATTGTATATGATATTCTAAACACGAATGGAGGCACAGTTTCAGGCACACACCACGACGATTTTGCCATTGGAATTTCAAATGGTAAATCAATTCTCTTCTTTAGTTCTACCACCTGCGGCAGCTTCACTTTTATCAATAACATGGTGAACCTTAGTACCAATGTCAGCACCTATGGCAATGACGTTTGGGTATTCGGTATGTTTGACATGACAGATGGTTCCACTACCCAGAAGTATTATAATAATACGGTAGTAGTAGGAGGCAGCAATGTGTCTGGCGGCACAGATCCTTCTTATGGATTCTTCTCCGACCCTGATTTTGGTCTGGGAGGAAGCGCACCCAATACAACATTAAGAAACAATATATTTATTAATAACAGAACAGGTTCCGCTAGCAACCACAGAGCCATTGGGGCAAGCGGATGGGGGGGTGGTTCATCTGATTATAATTACTTTGCCTCAGCAAGCACTTCAACAGCCGCGCAATGGGTTTCAGGCAACAGTACTTTTACCACATGGCAATCCAGTTCAAGCGGTGATGCAAACAGTCATTATGCTCAAACGACTTCAGGCAGCTCAAATTATACTACCAACCCCACTACAGCAACTGTGAATGTAGGAGCAGCGAAACTATTTGTTGATCCGACAGATATAGCAACGGCCGGAGCGTTCTTACATATTTCAACTTCTGATGCTGTAAGCGATCAATTTGTCGCCGCTAATGGAACAGATTTAAGCGGCTCCGGTGTAACAACCGATATTGACGGACAATCAAGACCATCAAACCCTGATATCGGAGCGGATCAATTCAATAACTGCGTTACTCCTGCAACACCAACTGTAACATTAGTGAGCAACAACTGCGGCAACTCTGTTCTGTCAACTATTGTTACAGGCGGCACATTGCTGTGGAGCCCGGGAGGAGCAACAACGACATCTATCACAGTTACCAACTCATCTACTTATAGTGTTACCGTAACTGTTTCAGCGGGGTGCAATGCAACAGGCACAGGTTCAGGTTCTCCTTTGTCGGTTCCTTCAGCGCCAAGTGTATCTGTAACGAATAACTGTGACGGTATCTCTACATTGTCAACTACTGCTACCGGCGTTCTGTTATGGAGCACGAGTGAAACGACATCCTCCATTTCTGTGACTGCGGCAGGTACATATAGCGTTACCCAGACCAATGGAAGTGGTTGTACAAGCACGGCAGGCATAGGCACGGCTGCTCCCAAGAGCACTCCCGCAACGCCAACCGTATCGGCTGCCAACAGCTGCGGAAACTCAGTGTTGTCCACCACCTCAACTGGCGGATTGTTATGGAGCACGGGAGCAACAACTTCTTCTATTACAGTAACCAACTCAAGCACATATAGTGTTACTGTAACAGTAAACAGTTGCAGTGCAACAGGAACAGGCTCCGGTTCTCCATATAGCAGCCCTACAGCTTCAGCGTCTCATACAGATGTATCATGCAACGGCAGATCGGACGGACAAGCAGCCAGTACCACTACGGGCGGCACTACACCATATACGTATGCGTGGAACAACGGAGCAACCACTTCATCCATCACAGGACTAACCAGCAATACATATACGCTGACTGTAACAGATGCTCATGGCTGCAGTTCCGCCGTTGTTGTTTCAATCGGTCAGCCGGCAGCAGTAGCTGCTCCGTCCGTATCGGTAACCAACAATTGCGGTAATTCAACACTTACGGCAAGCGAATATACAGGAACGTTATTGTGGAGCACCGGGGCGACTACATCTGCTATCACAGTTACTGCAGCAGGCACTTATTCCGTTACTCAAACGGTGGGTGCCTGTGTGAGTCCTTCAGGTACGAATACGGCAGCGCCAACAAGTCTTCCGGCTACCCCTGTTGTAAATGATATAGACAACTGTAACAATACATCCTTGTTATATACGTCTGCCACGGGTGCATTGCTCTGGAGCACGGGAGCAACAACATCAAGTATTACAGTAACTGCTGCCGGCACATACAGCGTTACCGCAACAGCAGGCGGTTGCACCGGCATTGCAGGCACAGCCGTGGCAGCGCCTAAGACCACTCCGTCAACGCCATCTGTAAGTGCGGTGAATAACTGCGACGGATCTTCTACTTTGTCCACTGCGGCAACAGGCACGTTATTATGGAGTACAGGAGCAACAACTGCTTCTATTACCGTAACCACAGCAGGCACTTATAGTATTACCACAACCGTGAATGGATGCATCAGTGCGGCAGGTACAGGCTCACCGATATTAACGAGTTGCAGTGCTACATTTACTGTTAAGTTCTTCCTGCAGGGATATTATCTTGGCGGCGGAAAAATGTCACCGTTGCTGAAACTTTTGGGCGTAGGCAGCGCGAAGGCAACAGATGTTGACACAGCAACTATTGAGTTGCATAATTCCACAAGTCCTTATGCTATGTCTTATTCATATACAGGCATATTACAAAGCAATGATAGCTTATTCTGCAACTTTGCGGGCGGTGCCACGGGCAATTCGTATTATATCGTTATCAAACATCGCAACAGCCTTGAAACCTGGAGTGCCGGCACCGTCACCATTACTAACGGCGGCTCTTACGATTTCACGACAAGCGCAAGCCAGGCGTATGGAAGCAATGAGGTGAGATTCGGAAGTATATATGCGATATATAGCGGTGATGTTAACCAGGACGGCAGCATTAACGGTTCCGATTATGATTCAATCCGCGGTGCGCTTTCTTCCTTCTATATAGGAGCGTATAATGTAAATGATATTAACGGTGATGGAAATGTAGATGCAGGTGACATCAGGATCATGAAAAATAATATCCCGTTAACGATAAGCAAACAAAGACCGTAAGAGTTTTAATTTCAATAAGAGATTAAGTGCTTTGTCGTTTAAAGAGCGTCCGGCAAAACTGCGGGACGCTCTTTTTATTCATAGACAGTAAATATAGTTCGTTTATAATTCAATCTATTTCTAAGCTTACTATGGGGAAAATAAGTTAATAAGGTTTGAGTCTGCGGTCTGCATATTTTTAATAAGATCAAATGCAACTTAACTTGAAAAGTAACCTTAGTAAAAAAAATAATAGCTCAAAATGCCAACTTTATTACCTTATAATTAATGACATGCATCTAAATTTGATGAGTTTCTTACCCGACAATATTTTTGCCTGCTGAACCACTTTGTGCGTATTCAATATCTTATAATAAAGCCATCCATTCGTTTAATCTGAATTAAATGTATTCAAATCATACACATAAACCTATTCAGAACTCACGGATGACTACCAGCATGACGGCAATGTCAATCAGTGAAGCACGTCAAACCTTATTCAACACAACAATAACTCTTTCTCTTTCAACAAAGGTTTAAGAGGAATAAGATGAAACTCATTCAGTTTCTGCTAAACCTTTTACGAATCCTTATAAGACATTTTCAATAGTACGTGAGGAATTTCAAATTTCATGCGCAGGGGGCATAGGGGCTGAAGAGGAATTTATAATGCCTGATGAGGAATTGCAAATTTCACCCATGAAATTTGCAAATGATGATGATGAATTGATAAACCCTCATAAGGAACTAATAAATTCATACGAACAATTTGAAATAGTCAGGGAGGGGGCGATGAAGGTATGGAAGCAATTGTTAATGTCATGCAAGGAATTCGAAATGGTTGATGAGGAATTTGTAATGTCATGCATGACACTGATAAAGCCTTAAGTGACTTTGAAGCTCCTTCATGAAAAAAGATGCAAAAAACAGGATTTGAATGATGAAAGAGAGCAATTTAAGTTCTGAATCAACAATTGTTAGGTCTGAATATATCAGAAGTCATTTAGCGGATAAGAGAAATCTTTAATCCTTTTATATCCTTGTTGAAAACCTCCAACTGTGAAAGAAAGCGAAGCGTTGGATACAAGTACATTTGTAATGATTCATACTTTACAATGCGCCGTTTGCGATTTAAGATTTACGATTCACGATTCACCGGAACTGCAAAAGTGCGCCTTGCATTGTACATGGTGTATTGCGCATGGTGCGTCACCTTTTTTCAGCCTGTTAAAGCGCAATCTGTAAAGCCGCCGTTTATTACTGTTGATGCTGCCCATTGGGCGGACTCTGTTATTTACTATCTTCAGCCGGATGAACGTATTGCACAGCTGACGATGGTTGCAGCGTGGAGTAACAACGATACTACACATTCAAAGAGCGAATTGGATTCGTTGATCACCCATTATAAAATAGGAGGATTGATATTTTTCCAGGGCGGGCCGGTGAGGCAGGTTATACTGACCAACTATTACCAAAGCATTTCAAAGACTCCGTTACTCATTGGCATTGACGGAGAATGGGGGCTTGCCATGAGATTGGACAGCACCATACGTTTCCCCCGGCAGATGACTCTTTCCGCTATCCGTGATGATGATATGATATATAAGATGGGAGCGGAGATAGCATGTGAATGCAATCGCCTTGGCATCCATCTTAATTTTTCGCCTGATGCTGATATTAATAACAACCCTGCCAATCCTATCATCGGCAGCCGTTCCTTTGGCGATGAGCGTGAAATGGTTACCCACAACGCCATTATATATATGAATGCATTGCAGGATAACCGGCTGCTTGCCACGGCAAAGCATTTTCCCGGCCATGGCAACACGGATACCGATTCGCATCTCGCTTTGCCTTTAATAAACCAAACGAAGTGGGAGCTTGATTCCGTGGAGTTGTATCCTTTTCGTAAAATGATTGATGCGGGAGTGGCAAGCGTGATGGTGGCTCATTTGAATGTGCCTGCTTATGATTCTGTTGCCAACCAGCCTTCCACCCTCAGTTCCGGCATCGTAACCGACCTGCTCAAGGAGAAAATGGGTTTTAAGGGAATTGTGTTTACGGATGCGCTGAATATGAAGGGGATCACGGCAAACGCCATTCCCGGAGTGGTAGATAAGCAGGCATTCCTTGCCGGAAACGATGTGCTGCTTTATTCTGAAGATGTGCCAAAGGCAATTGAACAGATTCATCTGGCTGTTGAGAATTGTGAAATAAAACAAGAGGAAATTGATGCGCGGGTGAAGAAAGTGTTGATGGCTAAATACTGGTGCGGGCTAAATCATTACCAGCCTGTTGACCTGAATAATATATACGAAGACCTGAATATGCCTTTAGCAAAGCTGTTGCAGCAGCAACTCTATGAAAAGGCACTCACGCTTCTTTCAAATAAGGATTCAATAATTCCATTAATACGTTTGGATACATTGAAAATTGCATCCGTTGTGATAGGGAATGAGAAATCTAATTACACGAATGCTGTGCTTGGCGAGCAAAATGCATTCCAGGAGCAGTTGCTGCAGTATGCACGTGTAGATTGCTATGCTTTGCCGCATGATGCATCTTCTTCCGCTTTTCAGGCAGTTAAAAATTCTTTGTCTGCTTACAATCTTATTATCCTGAGCCTGCATGGGACGACGATGAATGCTGCGAAGAATTTTCATATTTCAGAAGCAAGCATTCAATTTATTAATGAAGTGCTGGAGAAGCATAACGTCATCTTTGTTGATTTTGGCAATGCCTATACGCTGAGTAAGATTTATGATCTAAGCAAGGCAAAAGCGGTGCTGCTTGCCTATGAAGACATGCCTGTGGTGCAAAATGCGGCTTCGCAACTTTTATTCGGTGGTATTGCTTCATCCGGTCATTTGCCCGTGGAAGCCTCTTCCTTGTTTCACCGGAACAAAGGAATTGGTACTACAAGCCCGGTACGCTTAAAATACACACTGCCTGAAGAAGTTGGTTTGCAAACACACGATTTATCAGCGATTGATTCCATCGCGCTCAAAGCAATTAAAGCAGGAGCCATGCCCGGATGCCAGGTGCTTGTAGCAAAGGATGGAAAGGTTGTTTATAACAAATCATTCGGTACGCATACATATAATGATGCTACTACGGTAACTAACAAAGATTTGTATGACATTGCATCGGTTACAAAGATTGCTTCAACCTGTCTTGTTACCATGAATCTATATGAACAGGGAATGTTGGATTTAAACCAACCATTATCAAAATACCTGACGGCTTCTAAAAACACAAACAAGAAAAATATTATTATTCGGGATATGCTTGCTCACCAGGCAGGGCTGCAATCGTGGATTCCTTTCTGGAAATTTACGATGGACGGAGACCATCCATCAAATACGATATATCATAAAGAGGAAAGTAAGAATTATTCTTACCGCGTAGCTGACAACTTATATATCAATAACTCATACGAGGACAGCATTATGCAGTGGGTGTATGATACGAAGATGGGGGAGAGGGGGAAATATTTATACAGTGACCTGGGGCCTATTCTCATGAAAGCAATCATTGAACAATCTACTTCCACAGCGCTTGATAAATTTGTTGAGCAAAAATATTACCGTCCGCTTGGTCTTCATAACATAACTTTTAAGCCAAGAGAAAAATTTGAATTAAAAAGAATTATTCCGACGGAAGATGATACTGCCTTTCGCAAGCAACTGATTCATGGCGATGTGCATGACCCCGCAGCTGCCATGCTGGGAGGCGTTTCCGGCAACGCCGGGTTATTCTGTAATGCAAATGATCTGGCGGTAATCATGCAGCTATTGTTGAACAGGGGATTGTATGGAGGTACGCAATATTTTAAGCAGACGACGGTGAACCTCTTTACCAAACAACAATTTCCAGGCAACCGGCGCGGGTTGCTTTTCGATAAGCCGGAGCCGGACAGCACAAAGTCAAGCCCCACCTGCCGCAGCGCTTCCTTGAAAACCTTCGGTCACCAGGGTTTCACAGGCACCTGCGTGTGGGTTGATCCTCAATACAATCTCATATATATATTCTTAAGCAACCGTGTAAACCCGGATGCTTCAAATGATAAGCTGGTAAAGATGAATGTGCGAACAGACATACAGCAGGTAATTTATGATGCTATTAACAGATAGCTGCAGATTCGAAGATTCATTTTAAATCACTTTAGCCTGCGAATCTGCGGCGCAGTTTCAAATAAAATCTATTATATTTTATATCTCAAATCTATTCCTATCTTCGCCCCCTCAAAAAAATGAACTATGAAAATTAAGAATATTTTATCGGTTACCCTTATTGCTACTGCCTCTCTTTTATCCTGCAACGGACAGAAGGGGAAGTCTTCCGTGAAATTGAAAACTCAGCTTGACTCTGTCAGCTATGCTATCGGAATAAGCATTGGAGATAATTTCAAAAAGGAGAAGCTGGATTCTCTCAACCTCGACATTATGAATGCAGCCATTCGTCAGGCGCTTGCCGGCGATAGCCTTGCTTTTGACCAGAAAAATGCACAAACTTGTATACAAACTTATTTTGGGGCAAAGCAGAAACATGAGGGAGAAGCAAACCTTGCAAAAGGAGCTAAATTTTTAGCGGAGAATGCAAAGAAAAGCGGTGTAAAGACATTCCCTGACGGTTTGCAATATGAAGTGATGAAAGAAGGTACGGGCCCCATGCCGAAAGAAACAGATACTGTGGAAACGCACTACCATGGCACATTGATTGACGGTACCGTATTTGACAGTTCTGTGGAACGCGGTCAGCCTGCGCAGTTTCCTTTGAATCATGTAATACAGGGATGGATAGAGGCATTGCAGATGATGAAGGTGGGATCGAAGTGGAAGATATATGTTCCGGCTAATCTCGGCTACGGCGAACAGGCAAAAGGGAAAATTCCACCAAACTCAGTTTTGATATTTGAAATAGAGCTTCTTAGAATTATTCACCAATAATCTAAAGAGGTTAATTCTTAAAGGCGTCCCGCCATTCTGTGGGACGCTTTTTTTATGACCGAATACTATCTTTTTTCTGAAAGTGCCTGCCGGCATACCATTTATTTATAGTAAGTCTTGTATTACATAAAATGAATATTATCTTTGTGAGGCAACAATTATACTCTGCCTGCCATGAAAATTAAAACTCAGTCCTTCAAGTTGAAAATTAAAAACGGTAAAGTTGAACCTTTAGATTTAAACCTGCGACAGAAGAAGGATCATTTGCAAAAAGATGGAAATAAATACAACCTTGAATGGGTTACCATTGAAGATGACGAATTAATACTTTCCTATTCCATTGTTAAGCTTGCAAATGCGTAGTTTTTTTGATCATTATTTTAGTTGAGGAGAGTAAGCCTGCTCATCCTTAGCCAACCAGCAAAGTGCTAAATGAATTCCGGATTTTTCTTGCAGTTGGCATGCTTTTATTAAATTAACATGCAGTTGATGAATTCAACCACTACTTTTCTATCATTTCTTCATCTTTATGACGTATGTTTGCTAACCTAAAACGTGCATTTTACGTAATCACCGGAATCAAAATTTAGCGTATGAATTTCAAGAGACCTATCAAGATAGTATTTAATTTAATTCTTCTTTTCACTGCAATTTTATTTTCTGCAACCAATGCCTCTGCTTCAGACGGACATGAGATAAAGCTTAGGATAGTAGGCTTGCATGACACGATCATTTATTTTGGCAATCACTTTGGCGATAAGCAATATGTGTCAGATACTGTCAAAGTGGATCATAATGGAAATGTGGTTGTGAAAGGGAAGGATAACCTGGAAGGAGGCATTTACCTGATTGTGATGCCAAACAAAACGTACTTTGAGATTGTGGTGAATGAACAGAAGTTTTCCATAGAAACAGACACCAGTGATTTTTATGGGAAAATGAAAGTGACGGGATCGCAAGACAATACCATATTTCGCGATTACCAGGTTTTTATGAGTAATTCTTCGAAGAAGATTGCTGAATTGAGAACCCGTTTGGATAAGAATAAAGTTAAAGCGGATTCAACCGCAGCTATTAAGGAGCAGATAAATGCCCTTGATAAAGAAGTAAAAGACTACCGGCTGAAACTAATGGATGATTACAATCCTAAGTTGTTTTTCCCTACGGTGATACGCGCCATTTCAGAACCCGAGATACCCGAAGCACCAAAGAACCCGGACGGATCGAAGGATTCAACGTTTGCATTTAAATATTTCAAAGCACACTTTTGGGATAAGGTAGATTTTTGTGACCCTCGCTTGCTGCGTACTCCTGTGCTATATAATAAAATTAAGCAATATATAACCAACCTCACCGTTCAGGATCCTGATTCTATTGATATCTCGGTGGATACGATTATTGAGCGTTCCAAGTGCAATAAAGAAGTTTTTAAATATTGCGTGGCCTGGCTTACCAATAACTATGAAACTTCTCCCATCATGGGCTTCGACAAAATATTCGTTCACCTGGCTGAAAAATATTATCTCACGGACGAAGCTTATTGGGCGGACTCCACTTTAAAGGCAAAAATAAAGGAGCGCGTGGAGAAAATCACACCCAATATTCTTGGCACTCCCGCTTACAATCTTCTGATGCAGGATACTAATTATGTTACGCGCCCCCTGTACGATGTAAAAGCTAAATACACAGTGCTCATATTTTGGGATCCTACCTGCAGTCATTGTAAGGTAGAGGTTCCTAAATTAGCTTTACTCTATGATAGCATCAAGACTAAAGGAGTAGAAGTTTACGGAGTAGGCATTGAGTCTGACCTGGAGGAGTGGAAGAAGTTTATTCGAGAAAAGAAACTGAAATGGATCAACGTAACCGATATATATAATAAAACAAAGTTCCGCGATTTCTATGACATTTACAGCACGCCCGTTATCTTCCTGCTCGATGAGAATAAGAAGATAATTGCCAAGCGCCTTGATGTGGATACGCTACGCGACTTTTTGAAGCGGCTGTTAAATGAAAAGAAGAAGTAATCAGCCTCTTTTAAGAACCATCAGGTAATGATCAATGCCTGCTTCCGAAAACAAATCACCTTCTGCTCTAAATCCTGCTTTGCGATATAAGTTGATGGCTGCAAGCTGGGCATGGAGGTAAATCTTTTCATTCAGCGGCATTACATCTTCAAGCACTTTTTTTAACACTATACTGCCAGCTCCTGAATTACGATGCTCCTTTAGAACAGCAAAGCGCTCCAGCTTAATTCCTTTGGCTGTCTTTCTCCATCGTGCTGCTCCAACAGGCATGTCATCAAGAAATACGAGATAATGCATGCTTGTTTCTTCAAACTCATCAAACTCTTCTTCTCGCGATACTTTCTGCTCATCTACAAAAACCTTTCTCCTGATTTTGAAAGCAGAGTTGCAATGGTCTTTGTCTGAAAAGGGAAATGAAATAACTTTCAGCATGGGTAGGTAAAGGTAGGGATAAGGGGGGTAAGTATATAGGGGTGAGAGCCAAGAAATACAGGTTTTTTTTCTATTTCCTTATTTTCTTGCCTCCCTCTTTCCAAACTATAATTTTTAACCTCCAAAAACTACCTTTGCGCCGGATGATTTTAAAGAACGATTTATTACTCCGAGCTGCTCGTGGAGAAAAAACTGAACGAACCCCCGTGTGGCTGATGCGCCAGGCAGGACGAGTGCTGGAAGAATACCGTGAAGTGCGTAAGAAAGCCAATGATTTTAAACAAATGGTGGAAATGCCTGAGCTTGCAGCACAAGTCACCATTCAGCCTGTTGATATTCTTGGTGTGGATGCTGCCATTATCTTTTCCGATATTCTCGTAATTCCGGAAGCAATGGGATTACCGTATAAGATGGTGGAAAACAGAGGTCCTTGGTTTGATAAGGTTGTAGAGAATGAAAAGGACATCCAGCAGCTTCATATTGCACAGGCAGAAGATCTTCAATATGTAATGGATGCTATTAAGCTTACAAAAAAAGAATTGAATGGACGGGTTCCCCTAATTGGTTTTGCAGGTGCGCCGTGGACGATCCTTTCTTACATGATAGAAGGAAAAGGAAGCAAAACATTTTCCAAGGCAAAGAAGTTTCTTTACACGCAGCCATTGCTTGCTCACCAGCTGCTGGAGAAGATCACACAAAGCACCATCAACTATCTGAAAGGACAGGTTGCTGCAGGTGCTGATATTCTTCAACTCTTTGATTCATGGGCAGGAGTTCTTTCTCCTTCACAATATGCAGAGTTCTCTCTCAAATATATTTCCAGAATATGTGATGCTATTAGTGAAGTGCCCGTGATTGTTTTTGCAAAAGGGGCTTACTTCGCAAGAACGGAGATGAGCAAGCTAAATTGCAATGTGATTGGTTTAGATTGGAACATGGATATTGCAGAATCAAGAAAATTGATCGGTGATAAGAAAACATTACAAGGCAATATGGATCCTTGTCTTCTGTATGCTGACTTTGCAACAATAAAAAATGAAACAGAAAAAATGCTGAGAGCTTTCGGCCCAAGCCATCATATAGCTAATCTCGGTCACGGGTTATATCCGGATATTGAAAGAGATAAAGTTCGTTGCTTTGTAGATACGGTAAAAAGTTTCAGGTTTAATGTTTAAAGCCTAATGTTCACCAACCTTAAACTTTAGACTTTAGGTTTATACCGGTTGTAATGCTTATAAAAGGAAACAAGAAAATCATTAACGCATGGGCGATGTATGACTGGGCTAACTCAGCCTATTCACTCACTATTACCTCTGCGGTTTTTCCTATATACTTTACCGCCGTCACAACGCACAACGGGTCAGGAGATGTTCAATTTCTTGGTCATACCTTCAATGCTGATTCCTTACAAACGTATGCCATCTCCATTGCATTTCTTGTTATTGCGGCGTTAAACCCGCTGCTATCTTCTATCGCTGATTACAGCGGCAACAAAAAGAAGTTCATGTATTTCTTCAGCACACTGGGAGCCATTTCATGTGCATCGCTCTTTTTCTTCAGAGGTACCGATACGATTGTAATTGGAGTGATGGGCTCTGTTTTTGCCGCAATAGGTTATGCCGGAAGCATTGTCTTTTACAATGCCTTCCTTCCTGAAATTGCGGAACCTGCTGATCAGGACAAAGTAAGCGCCAAAGGATTTGCCATGGGTTATATAGGAAGTTCGCTGCTGCTCATCTTTAATCTTTTTATGATCCAGTGTCCGCAATTCTTTTTTGATGTTACCGGAAAGATGCAGGAATTAATTAATGCCACGCCATCATTGGATCATGTTGCAGCACTGAAGGCAGCAAAAGACTTTTATTCCGGCCCTGCTTCACGCATTTCTTTTCTCACTGTCGGCATCTGGTGGTTTGTCTTTGCGCAATACACGTTCAATCATCTTCCAAATAATGTGTTTAACCTCAAGCCTGCAGGCAGGTATATCTTTCATGGTTATCTTGAGTTGAAGAAAGTCTGGAATGAACTCAAGCATACTTCCCGTTTGAAAAGATTTCTACTTTCCTTTTTCTTTTACAACATGGGTGCGCAGACCGTCATGTATGTTGCTACGCTTTTTGGCAACAGCGAGCTGAAGCTTAAAACGTCTGTGTTGATTGCTATTATATTAATCATCCAGTTTGTTGCTATTGCAGGGGCTTATCTTTTCTCTTCGCTGTCAAAAAGGTTTGGAAACATCAGGGCGCTTGGCATCTCGATTTTTATTTGGATACTTGTCGCCATAGGCGCGTACTTTGATGACAAACGATTTGGCGTTAATGAAGAACATATATTTATTGCCCTTGCTGCCATAGTTGGTTTGGTGATGGGAGGCATTCAATCTTTATCACGTTCAACCTACTCAAAGCTTCTGCCTGAAACGATTGACCATGCTTCCTATTTTAGTTTCTATGACGTCTGCGACAAGATGGGCACTGTGCTTGGAACGTTCGCTTTCGGCTTCATCAATGAAGAGACCGGAAGCATGCGCAACTCCATCCTTGTGCTTGCTTGTTTCTTTCTTATCGGAATTGTTCTTTTGCTTCGTGTGGACAACTTGAAACCGGAAGCATTGAAAGGTGAAACAAGTTGAACACGGATTCTTATGATGATTAAGATTCATTAAGATTTTATCCATGTAAATCATAACCATCATAATAATCCGCGTTCTATTCATTCATATTTATTAATATCGCATTCTTCAACATCAGACCTTAAACGAATTAATGTTAATTGATCTTTTCATCCCCTGCTTTGTTGACCAGATATATCCTGATACAGCTTTCAATATGATAAAAGTATTGGAGCGGTTGGGTTGCGCAGTAAATTATAACCCCAACCAAACCTGCTGCGGGCAACCTGCTTTCAACGCCGGATTCTGGGATCAATGCAAGGAGGTGGGGGAGAAGTTCATTCGTGATTTCTCTAATGACCGCTACATTGTTGCTCCTTCGGCCTCCTGTGTGGGCATGGTAAAAAATTATTATCCCGAACTGTTTCATAACACTGCCCTTCATAATGAATACAAGCAAATTCAGAAGAACATGTATGAGTTCAGCGATTTTGTGGTGAATGTTTTAAATGTAACGGATGTGGGCGCAAAGCTGGATGGTGTGGCAACGTATCATGATGCATGCAGCGCCCTGCGCGAGTGCAAAATTAAAACGGAGCCGCGCACGCTATTAAGCAAAGTAAAAGGACTTCAACTGAAAGAGATGGAAGACGTGGAAGTATGCTGCGGCTTTGGCGGAACGTTCTCTGTTAAGTTTGAATCCATCGCTGTTGGCATGGCAGAGCAAAAGATAAAACATGCCGAAGCCACACAAGCCGAATACATCATCTCCACCGACCTCTCCTGCCTCATGCATCTGGACGGATACATGAAGAAACAAAACAAAACCATGAAAGCTATGCACATTGCTGATGTGCTGGCAAGCGGATGGTGAGGCTTTTAAGTTCAATGTTTTTTAGTTTGAAATTGCGAAACTGTGCCTGATTGCAGCCGTTATTTTGTTCATATATTTTCTTCATTTCATTTTATTTTTTCAGGTGAAATCCTTAACTTTAAGGCTAAATACGAGGTAATTATCCTCTAAAATAAGGACTATGAAAAACAACGAATTTCTTTCCGAGCAGGAGCTGCTCTCAGGTATATATACAGAAGTAAAAGAAATAAAAAGCAAGCTGCCCGACCGCGCCAAAGAGGTGATAACCGATATTGGCTTTATAGACAACAGCGAGCTGTGCAGGGCCATGAACATTTCCAAGAAGACAGCAGCCGCATGGCGAAGAAAGAAGGTGCTGCGCTTTACAAAGATGGGAGGCAAGTTTTATTACATGCTGGCTGATGTTAAAGAGATGCTGCAAAAGGGATTTAACAGAATCTAAAGCATTAGAAATCCAAATTTCGCGGTTCTCCTTTCAGTTCTCTGCCGCGAAGGATGCGCTCCTTGCAATCATCTGCCATTTTGCGGTAAACATTCGCCTGTTCTTTATCATAGGGATGCTCAATGCCGCATTGCCTGCGGAATATATATTCTTCAAAAGTCACAGGCAGTATCCGCATCATCTTTGTGTTTTTCCATTGCCTGGCAGTCATCATCAATGCCTCTTTCCAGTCCGTGATGCCGGGGGCTACCGGAAACGATTCATAACAATCCCGCAGGCTATGCATGGCTTCATCCACACCTTCCATGCTTTCCGCCTCCGGGTTGCTATCCGCTTTTTGATGAACAAGGTAAGCATCCATCACAGTTTTGCTATCCTTTTCAAATTCTTCTATAAAAGGCACTATGGTGTCATCACCAAACAAAAATAAAGGCAGGCGTTTGTCAGGCGGATGCTGCTTAAATTTCTCTGCCCATATTTCTGTTTGCTCTTGCTGTGCTATTCTGCCGTATGCCCATTCCCTTTCCTGTCGCACGTCAGGCAGCAGCAAAAAATTTCCGTCTCCTGTGCGGCTGTTCACAAATTCATACCAGGGAGGCATCAGGCTGCCTTTCTCCTCCGCTTCCTCAGCACCATCGTATTCGTCTTCGCCGTTATCTTCCCCTTGCATTTCCTCTTTGGGCTTATTCATTAGTTTGCTCACTGTAGGAAGGTTAGAGTTATACGTATTATAATCCTGCCAGCCGCCAAGGAAAGCTAAGTTCTCACCGAGATAGGTTTGCAGAAATTCAATATAACGAGCCACATCCTCCTCCGTAACGGGGTCTATGAAAGGACAATTTAGCACGTTGTGCTCCCAGTAGTTAAAATCATGCGTGGTTTCAATGGCAGGATGGGTGAACACCTCTGCCCTCCACTGGCATTGCCTGTCGAAAAGCTTTTTCTGCTGAATGTTTGAAAGACATGCTTCTGCCTCATTTTTATATTGCAGCGCATAATATTCCTGCGTCCATAACGCCCTGTCCCTGGTTACCATCCAACCCGCTTTTCGCCAGGCATAGCTGCTGAGGGTGACTGCAAGCGTGTCAGGATTAAAATCTTTAAAATACTCCTGCGCTTCCTCGCTGGTTTCAAACCATTTCAGCGTTTCTTTATAAATTTCATACTTGCGTTTTGCCGTGTCAAATTCATATTTGATAACATCCGTCCACGGATGCTTCTTCTTTTTATTTTCATTCGTCATAGCTATAGTGTTTTATAGATATACAAATATAGGAATTTGGTATCACAGTATCAAATTCCTAAGGAAATGATACCATGATACTAAATTGATCACATTAGAGGGCTGTCATTAGAGAAAGCGCAGGATTAACTAAATCCTGCGCAGCGGGAGACTGTGAGACTAAATGCTCAGGCAAATATCTCATTCACCTTCTTCTTCCATTCATCATCAAAAACTACCTGAAATTCAATTTCATGTTGTGAAAATTCCAGTTCCAGTTCATCCCATGGTTTTTGTTTTGCTTCCTTATTACAAATTTCGAATATGCTTTTCTTGTAAGCGGTGTCTTCGTTTTTTAAGTGAACGCCTTTTGTTTCCAAAACGTAAACCTTCGAATAGTCATGTTTATCCTTCGGATTTTGTTTGGCAGTAATAAAGTCAGGATAGATTCTGTGTTGCTTCCATCCCTGCACGAAATAATCAACCCGGGCAATGTTTCTGTACCACCACAAAAGTTTATCTTGTTCATCAAGGCAGATGGCAACTGACTCTTCCAACCTATTCATATTATCTTTGTCTACCTTATCAAAAAGACTTTTTTGAATAGGTTCTCCTTTGTTGGCATTAAATAAGATGTTCGACCTGGTAACTTTTATATTCTTTGGAATACTGAATCCAGTTCCTTTCTGCAAAAGGAAGCAAACCTTCTTTGTTTCGATTAATTTTTTAAAAACCTTTTCTGCCTGTTTATCTCTTTCTTCCCTGAGTAATTTAATCAGCTCTTCCACAATGAAAACAAGATTGCTTGCAATCAATGTTTCATCGTTTTTCTTTTTCAGCAATGCAATTGCATTTTCAGCAATCTTGTACGCCACCCATGGATTGGGAATGACATCATTCAAGTGACGGGTAATAAAAAGCAAATCTATTATTAAACCGCCTTGCTTCTGAATGCTTGCTTTCTTTTCAATCAGTTGCTGAGAATCACTACTCAGGCCAACGGCAAGCATTTCATCTTTTTCTTCATCGAGCGTCAACGTTAAATTGCCAATGGCTGAGCAATCTACTTTGTTCCAGTCAATGCGACTTGCCAAATCCATTTCATATCGAAGTTCTCTCCATCCGTCTGTTTCCTGGATGATGAAATGAGGTAAATATATTTTGCCTTCAAACTTTTTAAAGTGTTCACGATAGCCAACGCTTTCCTGCAATTTCGTTTCGCCGTCTCCGTCACTGGTAACGTGACCTGCCAAATCTCCCAATCCTTCGCCTTCCAGTCCAGCCTTGATTTTAGACATTAATCCTCCTGCATTTTGCTGAAAGCAGAATACGTAACATTCATCAAGGTCTTTGATGAATGTTTTTCTTGCATTGGGTTGCCGTAATATGCGGCCAACCAACTGCGTAATGGCATTTTCACTTTTCGGATTCGTAAGGATAGTCAGCACATAAGCAAAAGAACAATCCCATCCTTCCTGCAAGGCCTGCTTGGTTATGATATACCGTATGTTGCAATCCTTGCTATATAAATCAATGCCTTCAATATCATCCTTCTCGCTACTCTTGATGGCTATCTGCTCTGCAGGAATCTGGCACTCTTCAATTAAATAACGTTTGGCATCTTCTGAATGGATGAAGCCTCCGCCAATCTGATCCTTACCGGTGCGTTCAACTTGTACTAAAGTGATAGGGCGAATGTGAATGCCCATATTGGCTTCATACTCTCTTGCCCTTTCTTCAAGCAGGTTTCTTTTCTCAACGCTCGAAAGCAAGGTATCTTTCCAATTGGCGCTTTTTTTATTGGTGATATTAATGTCCAGCTTAATCATCTGCTCGCGGTTCAGTTCCTGACCGCGAATGTCAACCAGCTTGTTTGCATTGGGAGGAGGAGTAGCCGATAATTCAAAAATAATTTTAGGATTGAATCCGTAAATGGTTCCCTGTGCAATGTCGCTATATGCTTTCTGCCCTTCATCAATAACGATAACCGGTTGAAGCAAACGCAACGTATTGCCAAGCGAAGTTTTAATCTGCCTGCCCCATGCCTGTCCCTCTTTGCCGAAGCAATCAAGGTTGGGCATCTTTTTAAGCAATGCTTCATTGGCTGTCAAATCATCTTCAGCGGGAAAGAACTGTTCAAAGCCGCCTGCATCCTGAAATATCTTTAATGTTTCTTTATTCTGCCTGCTTGCCGATGGCAGCATGAGCAGCGTGACTACTAAATTATCCAACACGTCACCGGGAGTAAAGCGATCCGTCTTTTCAAGAATCAGTGTTTTGCCACCGCTGCTCAAATCAAGTACCTGACGGTATGAATGTTCACGGTTCTTTAAGCTGTTCAGAGTTTGCCTGTATATAGCTGTGGTTGGCACAATCCACAAAATAAATCCTGTTCTTGTTTTAAGGAAATATTTATTGATGCTGTCAATGGTATGCGCTGCAAGCAAGGTCTTGCCTCCGCCTGTTGGAACCTTCAGGCAGAAATTAGGAAGGGGTTCATTCAACCCGTTTTTCTTAGACACATAGCTCATTGAGCCCGTTACATCAGTCCAGACATTCTGCACATAATCGCTATTGTAACGCGGATCAATAACCTTGAACTTATCATAAACAGTTTTTGCCGCCGATAACGTTTCAAGGTAATGCTTTACCTTCTCAATGGTTTTTACCTGGTATTCTTTTAGCTGCATTTTTTAAATTGTTCTTCTGCCGCAGGAATATCTTGGTCAGGAAGGTTTTCATTATAACCTCCTTGTCCTGCTTGGTTAAGTCTTTAATTGATTTTTTTGAGTGATCCATCATTATTATTCCTTAAACCTATATATCTCAAACGGCAGTTGAGAATATTCTATACGGTACAAATCCAAAAAATCCTGATCAAGGTATTTCATAGGAGCAAACACTAACCGCTTTTTATTTTTCGCTTTACCCAGCCCTTTTGCCATGTCCAAAGTTAAGGCAGTATTCATCAAAAAATTCATGTCGGGCTTGTAAAATAAGAACACTTCAAAGTCTTTACTTTCTCCTATGAAATTTGTTTTTGTATTAATATGCTTCGCATCAAACTCCTCACCTGTGGCAGTGTAGTAAACATACCGCGCAAGCTCTTCATACGTGGGCAAGGTATCTCCATGCAAAATGCTTTCCATCTCTACCGGCTTGCCAAGTTTGAAGTAGCTGAAGGTGCCACCTAAACCCTTTTTTAGTTTTTCATCTTTTGCTGTCTTTACTCCTTTTATTACTCTGCGTACTCTTTCGGCTGTTTTTTCATTTGCATAACCTTCCATTTCAACTAAAATAAATTTTCTTTTACCGCCATCTTCTTCATTCAAATCTAAAACCGCATGTGCGGATGTGCCACTCCCTGCAAAAGAATCAAGTATTAAAGAATCTTTCTTTGAAGCGATTTTTAATATATGTCTTATTAGCTCAATCGGCTTAGGATTATTAAAGACTTTTTCCCCTCCAAAAATTTGTTGTAGTAATTGAGAGCCTTTTGTTGTTGTTCCATATGTTGTAAATTCCTCTGCGGTTTCCTCATCAATACCATCAGAAAGATATGTTTCCATTGCTCCATCTCCCCACCATGTTGTTTCTATTTCTCCATACTCTTTCTTTTCATCCCAAAACACTTTTAATTGAGGTCCACTTTTGCCTGTTTTTCCAAAAAGAATTCTTTTATCTTTTAAATAGTCTAAGTAATTTTTCTCCTCATTTCCCCAATGTCTTCCTTTGGGTGGTGTATATACCTCTCCTGTATTAGGATTGACAATGTCATATTCTAAATTCTTTCTTACTCCAGGGGCATCAAATGGATCGGCTTTCCATAATCCTCGTGGGTCATTATCAGGATTTGAAAATTTGGCCTTATCAAGTTCTAATGGATAAAATACAAATCCATCCATTGTGTGCCATTTTTTTGCATTACTCTTTTTCAATCTTCTTTCTGCCTGGCGACGATTTTTAGCATAAACCAAAATATGATTGTGTGAAGTGCTTATATCGGTATCGTTTTGTACTGATTTTCTTGCTTGCCAAACAATATTGGTAACGAAATTAGCTTCAGCAAAAATTTCATCCATTAAAATTTTACAGCGATGAATTTCAATATCATCAAGAGTAATAAAGATAGAGCCATCTTCGTTAAGTAATTCTCTCAATAACTTTAGTCGAGGCATCATCATACATAACCATTTATCATGCCTCGTCAGGTCTTCAAGATTCACTTCTTTACCTAACCATTCTTGTATCATGGGGCTGTTTACATTGTCATTGTAAACCCATCCTTTTCCTTCTGCTACATCATTCCCTGTGTTATAAGGTGGGTCAATGAAAATGCAATTTACTTTGCCAGCATAAATAGGCAGCAGCGCCTTTAAAGCAAGCAGATTATCGCCTTGAATAATGAGGTTGTCATGCAGTGAAACCTTATCTGTTAAGCTGTTCGCCTTTACAGGCAGTAACTGATGATACTTAACGGCAAGATGATGATTCTGGACAAAAGATTTTCCTTTGAATTGGAGGGAAGGCATAATTAAAAAGTTTGTGCCGAAAGTATTTCTTTATTTTTAAAATGTTGTTGTTTGTTGAAAACTAAGATTCAAATTGTCATTGCGGGGATGGGGCTAAGCCGTCATTGCGAAAAAGGTACGACTGAATAAATCCCCAAGTTCAAGACTGAGGATTGCTTCAATACGTTCGCAATGACAGCTAAGTTTTTGGTATCATGGTATCAAAACCATAGGGAAATGATACTGTGATACTAAATTGTAACCTCCCCGAAGTTCATACTTCGGGGAGGTTTAGTGGCTTTTCTTCTCTATTGGTCAAATATGAATTTAACCTTAATGTCACAAGCATAACAACAAATATCAATACAAAATTGTTGATAACTTTTGCTATTTTAAAAACTAATATATTCATTATTAATAAATTACAAAATTGTTAATAAAATTGTCTTTACGTATTGACTGTATGTGGCGTATATTTACAGACAAATAAAATAATCAATATGGAATACTTCAGCAAACAGATGATTGAAATGGCTATGATTAATAACAACCGAAGGTTGGAAGCGATTGAAGACGAGATAGAGGCTTTAAGGAAGGAGCAAATTGAAACACAGAAGATGAACAAAGTATTCAAAAACTATTTAGCAGAAAACCTTCACAGTCATGATCCTGATGCTAAGGATAACGGTTATAATAAGAACTGGACTTTTGAGCAAAAAATTGATTTTATATTAAACCTAAAAAGTCCCTTGCCATCTCGCTTGATAGTGGATGATATCATGAAGATGGAACCATTAGCAGACAGGTCAAAAATTATGAGAGGCGTGTCAAGTCTTCTTTCCATTAAATCTGTTGCCGGCGGTAAATACCAAAAGAGCCAGAATGAACGAAATGAAAATGTGTTCATGCTGCGATCACATCAGGAAGAAGAAGAAGAGGAAATAGAAATTATAATGGATGAATCGGGGAATGAAACAGAAGTTGTAATACACCCTGCCGATGACGATGATCCGTTTTAGTATATATATTAATAACTAAACCCCGCGGCAAGGCGGGGCTTAGTTAGAATTTAGTGCAAAACGATGAAATTTAACACCTGCCATAACTGGCGCATTGCTGCGTTTTATATGACCTTAATTATGTGCAAAAGTATGCAAAAGTTTACAAAAGTTTCCATTAAAAGGGAAATTAATTGCCTAAAGTTTCGGAAAGTTTCGGAAAGTTGCCATTTGTTGTCCTTTTAATTTTTGCGAAGAAATGGACAACGAAACAACTGTTAAGGACTTTTTTCAAGGTGTCAGTAAGGGCAACTATGTTGGCCTTGACATGATTCACCGGGTAGAGAACTTTACAAGTCATTTTAATAAGGACAAGGTACTACAGCTTGAAAGTGATTTGCAACACTTTGAAGAGGAAGAGGAACGAGCAACACAGGAAAGAAAACTACGTCGTGATCAATTACGTGAAGTGATCACTAAAATTAAGCAATCAACAGTGCCTAACAAATTAGAACAACCACAGATTGCCTTAATGCATATTTATGAAAAGAAAATAATTTCAAAGGATAACGCTGATGCAATTGCTTTAAGCTATGGGCATAAATCAGGCAATCGCTTGTATAATTGTTATTGTGCTTATTGCAATGTGCAGGACAGAACAGGCGGTTCAGAAAAAGAGAAAAAGTTTAAAAACAACTTACAGAAAATAAAATCTGTTATTCCTTTGCTCGTACACAACAATGAAGCGCAACAATGGGCAATGAGAGAGGCAGGTGAGATGGAAAAGAAAGAAAAGGAATACGCACAAAGAAAGTAACGCGTTATAACGCGTTGCTGATTTTCACATGAACAAACATTTGGGCTCACTTTAAATTATAGTCCAAATGACAAATCAAAAACCCACCAACCCACACGAGCTAACAGCTTCCGTCTGTTACGACCTGGTCAGCCGCTTCGGCGATCTGGAAATTGAACTCATCATGTCTATCATTAAAAATGACGGATATGAAAAACAAATCACTCAAATCCGCAATCTTGTTAAGGAAGGCAGAAAGCAGGAGGCGAATGAATTGAAAAAAGAATTGCCTGCTGCCACCTTTAGTTGCCGTTATGCAAAGCGGCGTTGCGCTCAAAACGTGACAGGCTATACCGGCGTTATCGTGCTTGATGCCGACAACCTTTCACCATCAGATCTGGTGCGCATAGTGGCCATGCTGCCTTGTTGCCGTTACACGTATGGCTTTTTTATTTCGCCATCGGGCAACGGAATAAAAATACTGGTTAAAACCAATGGCAGCAAAGAAAACCACCGCCACACGTATCTGGCAGTGATGGATTATTATGCCTCACTTTTAGGAATATCTTTTGATTCGCATTGCTCTGACATTTGCAGGCTCACTTTTTTTAGCTGTGATGCGCAGGCATACCTTAATGCAGAGGCTGATGTGTATGATGCATCTAAACTGGTTCCTGTTCAAGAAGTGAAAAGAAAGAGGGTGGCAGTGCCATTATATATCATGGACACACAATACAACCTCTTTAGCGAATGTGTGAAAAGCACCCGCCGCTACATCAATTTTGAAGAGGGCAGCCGCAACAACTTTTGTTACCGTCTTGCACGCCGCTGCAAGCTGAGAGGCATCAGCGAAGCGGAGGCGATGGAGAAGATTCTCGATCATTTTGATTACAATCAGAAAGAGGTGGTGGCAACGGTGCGCAGCGCTTTTCGGAGAAATTAATCTTTACCACTAAGACACTAAGAACACAAAGAACCACGAAGCAATCTTTGTGCAGCTTAGTGAACTTAGTGTCTTAGTGGTTAACCTTTTTTAAAAAAATAAATTATGACAACTAAAAACACCGAGCCAAAGGAATCTCCCAAAATCATTCCTTTAAAACATGATAAATTCTTTAACCAGGCATTCGACGATTGCGCTATTGAAAAGGATTTTGATGGCTCAAAAGATATTCTCAATTCGGTTGAGCTGGCAAAGCTTGACAGCTCGGAGAACCGTTACCTGCTGAGTCCGTTTCTGCCGAGAGTGGGAACAGGTGTATTAGCAGGCGCTCCTGATTGCGGGAAGAGCCAGTTCGCAAGGCAGCTATGTATTTCAGTGGCTACAGGCATCAATCACTTCCTTGATTATGGACTAACTGCCATCCATAACAGGGCATTATATATAGCCACAGAAGATGATTTTAACAACACTTCTTTTTTATGCCAAACGCAGTTAAAAGGCCTTAACAAAAATGCAACGCCTGATCTCAGCTTCTTATGCGCCGACAACCTTACGCAATATGAAATACTGCTAACGCTTGACATGCACCTCACCGCCCAGCCCTGCGACCTGGTGGTGATTGATTCCTTTGGCGACATATTCGTGGGCACGGACAGCAACAACAATATCTCCATGCGCAGGAACGTCCGCAACTTTGATTACTTCGCCAAGAAGCACAACTGTTTTATTTTATTTGTACATCATATCAATAAGGCAAGTTACAAGCTTGCGCCTAATCAAGCCCACATTATGGGCGGCGGAGGGCTTACGCAAAAGGTGCGCCTTGCCTTGCAGCTTAGCCAGGGCGAAGGGGATGTTAAGTATCTGACGGTGGTGAAAGGAAACTATTGCCCGAGGGAATACAAGCAGAATGCCATGGAGCTTACCTTCAACGAAAAGAAGTTTCTCTTTACCCGCACCGGCAAGGAGATTCCTATTGACCTTTTAAATACGGAAGAAAATAAGAGCACCCAGCTTGACAAGCTGCAGGAACTGGCAGAAAACATCTTCAACAAGGAATCCATTACCTACAAAGAGTTTTGTGAACGCCACAACAGGATAACCACCAAAGGCATTGCCACTGCCAAACGCGACCATAAGACAATGAAGGAACTGGAAATCATTGGTAAGGATGGTAAGAAATGGGCATTAGCGTAAAGGGTTACGTTGCAGGGGTTCAAAATTTTGAACCCCTGCGGTGAAACCCTTTATCTGAAAACAAGTTTAATGAAAAACTAAATAAACGCACCCTATGTTTTCAATATTCAAAAGAGTAAAGGCAGTATTCAATAAGGAATACAACCAACAGTCTGAAGATTTTAAAAAAGGCTTCGGCACCTGCTTTCAGTTGTTTGAAATAGGGTATGAAAGAACACATATGTATAACACCGAAAAGCAGATTCAATTATTTCAAAGGGAAGTAGAATTGCTAAACATTGAATTGGAGCGGGCTAAAGCTGATATAAAGCGCCAGCAAGAGTTTATAAATGATCTGATGGCTATTGAGCCGGATCAATTGACACCACTATTTGCAAAACAAAAAACAGTGATGAAAATTGTAGACGTTCTCAATTCTCAAACACCGGAACATGAACGTATTATTGAATTAAAGAAGCTTTTTTCATTCTGGAACATGCATGCATTTATGAATACCATAAAACGTGCTGGTTAGTATCATGGTATCAAAACCATAGGGAAATGATACCATGATACCCGATTTTTGATGTAAAAACACAAGTCTCGACAGCGAACACACAAAAACTTCTATCAATCACACCGTGTCTTCTATTGAATTCGTTGAAGTTTCTATGCATCTCAACGAAACTTCTATTAACCTCATTAAGCCTTCTATTAAACACGACGTGTTTAGCATTAAAATCAATGAAATCACTATCAACTTTAACGTGATTACTCATTAACACGTTAAGGCTTCAATTAATCACGACGTGATTAATATTAATCTTAACGAAATCGCTATCAAGCACAACGTGGTTACTATTAATTGCATCAAGGCTTCTATTGATCATGAAGTGATTTATGCAATATAAAAAAGTAGTCGGGCTTGCCCTGAGCAAAGTCGAATGGTAAAAAGAGGTATTCCTTTTCCGCTTTTGGGCTTCCTTTTCCACTCTGAAAAATTGAATTGGGGAGAGGTGGGTTGTAATTTTGTCCTCATAAATTAACTCCGATCTCTGTTCCCTCTCCTTTGGAGAGGGTTGGGGTGAGGCCAAAAGAGCGGTGCAGCTTTATAAACTCTGCAACAAAAAAATGAGTAAACCAATCATAGCTATCAGGCTATCAAAAACGAACTACGCAGGCCTTGTCAATCTTGGCAACCGCGTTGCCAGCGACCTAGCAGGCAACCTGAATTTTGTGACACCTTTACCTACCATTCTGGCGCTGCAGTCTGCCGTCACATCTGTCATTACTGCCATAGCCGTGTGGGGTCCCAAAGGCAACCGTGGCAGCCACGCTGACCTTGTTGATTTGCGCGCCAAAGCGTTAACACTAAGCCAAACGCTTAAATCGTTAGCACAGTATGTGCAGAACACCGCACAAACCGCCGCAGCCAGCGACTACGTGCTTATGGCTGCAATTATCACTACCAGCGGCTTCCAGCTTGCCAATACGAAGTCTCCGCAAGGCATCTTGCAAATGGTGCAGGGCTTTCACAACTTCGTTACGCGCAAGATTAACGCTAACCAGGTGAAGCTTAAATGGAAGAAGCCGCTTAACACCACCAGTGCCGGCAATGTGAAAAGCTACAACATGATGAGGGGAACGACTTCTGTTTTCTCCGCCGCAGTGCAGATTGCCACGACTACCAAGACTTCGTTTACTGACACGAATAATGGAACAGCACCTGTAACATGGTTCTACTGGATTGTGCCTGTTAATACTGCCGGTGATGGTATTGTGAGTGATGTAGTGAATGTGATTGTACCAAATGCTTAAACGGAAAAGAGTTTATAGTACAGAGTTTAGTCCCTTACGTACGGGATTAAACTTCGGACAAACTAATGACGGCCTAACTTCGTACTTTTACAGCAAAATCAGATGTGAGATTTGAGATATTTAGATTTGAGGCAATAAATGCTTCGTTTCTTTATCTCAAGTCTCATATCTCACATCTCAGGTCTATCTCACATGCAAGCTCCATTAGCAGAACGGTTACGCCCACTTACTCTTGATCACTATATTGGTCAGCAGCATTTAGTAGGGGAGGGGGCAGTGCTGCGAAAAGCCATTAGCAGTGGCAATATTCCTTCCATCATCTTTTGGGGGCCTCCGGGCGTTGGCAAGACTACGCTTGCTAATCTCATTGCTCATCAGCTGAGGCGTCCTTTTTATACGCTGAGTGCGATCAATTCAGGGGTGAAAGAAGTGCGTGAAGCTATTGAGCAGGCCAGGAAGTACATGGGTGAATTGAAGGAAGTGCCCGGCAATGCCATTCTTTTCATTGATGAAATTCATCGCTTCAGCAAGAGCCAGCAGGATTCACTCTTGGGTGCTGTAGAGAAAGGCATCGTTACCCTTATCGGCGCTACGACGGAGAATCCAAGCTTTGAAGTTATTTCTCCACTCCTCTCCCGTTGCCAGGTATATATTCTAAAAGAACTTTCCAAAGATGATCTGCTTACCATTGTTGACAACGCCATTCACCAGGATGAAATATTAAAAAAGAGAAATATTGTTGTTAAAGAGCATGAAGCATTGCTCAGGCTTTCAGGGGGTGATGCACGCAAGCTGCTCAATCTTGTAGAACTTGTCGTGAACGATGCAGGTGAAGGGAAAGAAGTTGTGTTTACAAATGATAGGGTGCTTGCCGTAGCGCAACAAAAACTTGCCTTATATGATAAAAGCGGCGAGCAGCATTATGATATTATTTCCGCCTTCATCAAATCCATGAGGGGCAGCGATCCCAATGCTGCTGTTTATTATCTCGCACGAATGATTAAAGGCGGAGAGGATCCTTTGTTCATAGCCCGCAGGATGCTCATACTTGCAAGTGAAGACATCGGTAATGCAAATCCGACGGCATTGGTTATTGCGAATTCGTGCTTCCAGGCATGTAATACCATTGGTTATCCTGAATGCAGGATCATTCTTTCACAGACTGCTGCTTATCTTGCAACTTCTGCCAAGAGCAATGCAAGCTATAAGGGGATTGACGATGCGCTTGCATTGGTGGATAAGACAGGCGATTTACCTGTTCCGCTGCATCTTCGCAATGCACCCACACGTCTTATGAAGGAGATAGGTTATGGAAAGGAGTATGAGTATGCACATAGCTACGAAGGCAATTTCGTTGACTTAGAGTTTTTGCCTGAGAAAATCAGCGGAACGAAATTGTACGATCCCGGCAATAATCCCCGCGAGAAAGAGATAAGAGATAACCTGAGAAAGTTGTGGAAAGAGAAGTATGGATACTGAAATAAAGTCTTCAGTCTTCAGTTGACAGTCAGCAGTTTGCCCGAATGTTGTTCATTGCTTACTGAAGACTGTTGACTGCCGACTGAAGACTATTCTTTAACTTGCGTCCTTAATCAAAGATGTCCAAACTTAAAGTCATATTATTTGTGCTGCTGAGCGTTGCAGTATTAACAACCTGCAAGAAGGAGCACGATCGTCCGCAATGGGATGTGGGCGTGCTTGGCCCTTTGGTGAAAGGAAGTTTGGGCATAAACAATTTAATTAATGACACCCTACTCAAAGTAAATCCTGACAGTACGCTTACGCTTGTTTACAATAAGAATCTTTATTCTCTGAACATTGATTCGTTGTTTCGCATTCCTGATACAACTATAGTAACTCCATTTCATTTATTTCCTCATACTTTTGCACCCGGCTCCAGTTTTCCAGGTTTACCGAGTCAAACAAATCTTGCTGTAAGTAAAGTACAACTTCGATATGCTATTGTAAAGAGCGGTAAAGCTCATATTCAAGCTACAAACAAGCTACACACCAGGGTTTATTTTACCTATAATATACCAAAAGCAACATTAAATGGTATCCCTTTTGTAGCCCATGCGTCTGTTGATTCAGCTACTTCCATTGGCCCAACCGTATTAGATACTCTATATGATCTTAGCAGGTATGATCTCGATCTTACTGGCCTTAGTGGAAATGCGGTGAATTCAATAGAATACAGCGTACAAGCATATACGGATTCTTTTGGCCCTCCAGTGACCGTTGCCTTTGATACTTTTCTGGTTATTCAGAATAGTTTTGTTGGTATGGTTCCTTACTATGCAAAAGGGTATCTCGGTCAAACAACTTTAAAGGTTGGTCCTGATTCAACGGCTCTCGCTCTTTTCAAAACAATTAAAAGCGGAACGCTTGATCTCCAGGCAGCCACGATGAAGCTTTCTCTTGAATATGACATTGGCATGGATGCCCGTTTAAATATAAGCAACATACAGTCTGTCAATTCCAATACCAATACTTCTGTTGACTTGATTGCTCCTTCTCTTATTAATAACACGATTAATATCAATCGTGCATCAGCGAGCGGCACTAATACTTCACCATCTTACATTCCTACTTTCTATTCATGGCTGATTAATAATTCCAATTCTAATTTCAAATCTTTGCTTAATAATCTGCCTGATTATCTTTCTTTTGCTTTAAGCCTTCAAACAAATCCTTTGGGAAATGTTTCAGGGGACAATGACTTTGCCTTTGCCGATCATCTTGTGAATGCGAACATTGACGTGGAGATCCCTTTAAACTTTTCTTCTAATCACCTCACGTTATCTGACACAACAGGCTTTTCTCTTGGCAGTGATTCTGTTCTTAATAACCTTGGCGCAGGAACATTAACTTTTAATGTGGATAATGGTTTTCCTTTTGCACTAAGCATTTCACTTGTTGCCATTGATTCACAGAATCATTTTGTTGATATGTTGCTTTCTTCTGCTACAGTAGCTTCCCCTCCTCTTGATACAAGCTTTAAAGTGATTAATAAATTACATTCACAGTTTATCATTCCTGTTGATGATGCAAGGATAGAAAAGCTGCGCAATGCTAAGCGCATGATCGTAACGGCTTCCTTTACCACTGCTGCAAGTCCACAACACGTGAAAATCTATTCGGATTATTCTCTCGATTTTAAGCTTATCGCTGATATTATTTACCACGTCCGTTAATCTGTGAAAAAAGGTTTTCTATTCTTCTTCTTTATCGGATGTCTGTATAATAACGTCAAGGCGCAAATGGATAGCTTGCCCACAGGTATGAAACCATCTTCAAAACAAAACTCTTTCATTTATTTTAATACAGGATATTCTTTTGGTTCCAATGCAATCACCAATGGATTGATAAGCACTTATCTTAGTAATGGGTTCATTAGTGATGATATAAAGGATAAAGTGAGCAGCAATTTAAAAAACATGAATCGGCTTGGGGGCGATTTTAATGCTTCTCTTGGTTGCAAAATTCATTGCGATACATTATTAGGAATTAAAAATGTATATTATAGTATTGAATTAAAAGACGCAAATCATATAGATGCCGGCTTCAGCAAAGATTTATTCGAAGTTTATTTCAGAGGAAATGCAAACTATGGAGGGCGCACGGCTGATTTCAGCAACTTTAATTATAATTTATTGCAATACCGGGAATTGAAACTTGGTCTGTCAAAGGATTATAAACGTGATTCTTCTGCAACTACCGTTTCTGTCGGCATCAGTTTGGTGAACGGACAGAATTTCCAACGCATCAAAGCTGGTAATGCAACATTGTATACAGATCCCAACGGGGAATTTATTGACGCTGCTTTTAATATGCAGTTTAATCAAAGTGATTCATTAAAGAAAAACCTGTTTGCTTCAAATGGTTATGGGCTTGCCACTGATTTGTCTTATACATACAGAAACGAGAAGAAGAAGTATTTCATCAGCTTTAGTGTGGAAGATTTAGGTTTCATTGAATGGAATAATCACTCTTCGCAAATTACCGCAGACAGCTCCTATCATTTTGAAGGCATTGTTTCAAATGACCTGTTTAATTTTCAGGATACCATAAAAGGGAAAAGCCCAAACCTTGACAGCGTTTATGTGCAACCGTTTCTTAATCACCATGTTTTTAAAACATATACGACCTTGCTTCCCGCAATATTTACACTAAGTGCAGGCAAGGAATTAAAAACATCTATCCCCGGTACAAATACAATTTCATTGAATGTAAATTACAGGATTAATGCAAATTATATTCCGATGACATGGATTGAATTGTCACATGAATCGGCGAAGAGAACAATAATAAAAATTGACTTTGCGTATGGAGGATACAGCACTTTCTTTATCAATGCAGGGTTTGAAAAGAAGTTTGAAAATGGCTGGCATCTTTCATTGGGCGTTTCGCATATTTATGAAATGATTGATTATATGAATGGGAGAGGACAAGGCGCTTTCGTATCTTTATCAAAGAATATTTAAAAAGACATGTATCGGGTATCGGGTTTCAAGTTTCAAGTTTCGAGTTTAGGGTCAAGCGTGAAATTGCTGATGATAATGTTTGTACTTTTATTTGTTAGCGTACCATACTTTTCTTTTGCTCAAATAGAATTTCAACGTACGTATGGAGGGGTATTGATAAATGAAGGAAGAGGTGTGCAACAAACTCTTGATGGCGGTTATATTATTGCAGGCTCGACAAGCAGCTTTGGTGACGGATCAACCGATGTTCTCCTTATAAAAACGGATAGCCTTGGTAATGCTCAGTTCATGAAAACTTATGGAGGCTCCAATATTGACAGGGGTTATGCAGTACTTCAACTCAAAGATAGCGGTTACGCTGTTGCAGGATATACAAACAGTTTTGGCAATGGTGGTTACGATGGTTATCTCATAAGAACCGATAAGAATGGAGATGTATTGTGGACAAAAACGTATGGAGGTGCTGATTGGGATTTTATCTATTCAATCAAACAAACTCCTGATAGCGGCTTTGTAATGGCCGGCAATACATATAGTTATGGCTATGGAGGGTCTGAAGGATGGATTGTAAAGGTAGATTCAAATGGCGTTTTACTTTGGCAACAGACTTTTCTTACAAACGATGATGATTTTCTTAATTCTGTTGACATAGGATTTCACAATACCTATATAGTAACCGGGTATGAGATGAATGGCGTTACTGACAGTAGTAATATAATTGCAGCAAGCGTTTCTTCAGCCGGTGATTCTTTATGGTATTATAGTTATGAAGACATTTTAAACATACAAGCACGAGTAGTTCATTCAATAAGTGATAGCACTTACCTGATTGGGGGATGTATATTTGTCGATTCAGTACAAACGAATGCCTTCCTGATGAAGATTGATACGATCGGCCATCAGGTATGGTTTAATAATTCGGTTGTAAATAAAACTGGTTTTAATGATTTGTTTGATTTTGTTGAATTGCCAAATAATAATTTAGTTCTTGCTGCAACAAATTCTCAATTCGGTGCAGGTGGGATTGATATTTATCAAGACTTTACCGACCGTAATGGAAATTGGATTAGTGCACCGACTCATGGAGGTGCCGGTACGGATATTGGCTATTCAATTGGAAGAACATCCGATAATGGTTTTATCATTGCAGGCGAAACGAATAGTTGGCCTCCAGGATTAGAAGCAGTATATCTTGTAAAAACAGACAGTGGCGGAATAACTACTCCTAATGACTCAATAATTATTGGAATTAATTTGTATAAGGACAATAAGGTGCATATTGTTTTATTTCCCAATCCCGCTCATTCTGAAGTTACAATTGATCTTAACCAAACTTATTTCCCAATAAGTAATTCAAAGATGAACTTTCAATTATTTAATTCTCTTGGAGAGATGGTGGTAGAATCTTTATTCAATGAAAATAAACACAACATCTCTCTTGAAAACATTTCTTCCGGGCTTTATTTTTATTGCCTTTCGGCAAACGGGATTATATATTCAAAAGGCAAATTGGTTATTGAGTAAGGAGAAGAAATCGGTTCGATTATTGAATTGATATTACCGTAAACTCCGTTCTCCTGTTTTGTGATCTGCCTGCATTAGTATTGTTATCAGCAACGGGTTTAGTATCACCATATCCTTTAAAAGAAAGACGGGAATCGGGAATGCCATCAGCAACTAAATAATCAAACACAGACTTGGCGCGCCTTTCAGACAGAACCTGGTTGGATGGTTTGCTTCCCACATTATCGGTGTGTCCTCCTATTTCAATCTTTACTTTTTTGTTTGTGTTCATGAATCCGATCAGCTTATTCAACTCTACTTTCGATTCTTCTTTGAGTTCATAGGCAGCAGTTTCGTAGAAAATATTATTCAGCACAACGCTTTCTCCAGCCTTAATAGGTTTCATGAGAATATCTTTCAAAACGGGAGCATTCGTGCTTTTCGAATTTTTTAGTTCGAAGTATTCTGAATAAAAGAGATAATTCTCCATGGAAACATTTAAAGCATAGTTCATTCCCGCAGGAAGAACAACAAGAAATTCACCGTTGCCTGAATTGGAACTGGAACTGACAACTGTTTTGCCTGTGGCTAGGTCAATAAGCTGGAAGTTGGATACAAGAGGAGTCTTAGTCACAGCATCCATCACGTGCCCTTTCAGATAAACAACCTTTTGCGGTTTGATAGAATCATAAAGGGCAAACGAATAAAGATCAAGCCCCCCTTTGCCACCCGGACGATCGGATGAGAAATAAGCCACATCACCTGACGGAGATACCAATAAGCTATTTTCATCACCGGATGTATTAATAGGATAACCCAGGTTTACCGGATCACCCCATTCACCGTTGGGCTGCCGCCTGCTCATAAAAATATCAAGCCCTCCCATACCGGGATGGCCATCGGAAGAGAAATACAATGTCTGGTTATCAGGATGAATAAATACGGATTGCTCATCACCCGGCGTATTAATTTTATCGCTCAGTTTTTCAGGGTCACTCCATGATGAATCATCATTGATATGGCTAGTATATATATTTCTGTCGGTTGTACCCATGGCAGTTTTATCGGCACGAATAAAATAAAGAGTCCTTCCGTCGGAAGAAAAGGAAGGCTGGCTTTCCCACGCAGAGGAGTTAACTGGTGTTTCAAGGTTACGTGGATTCATCCACTTGTTTCCAATCTTCTTTGCAATAAAAAGATCGCAGCTTCCATGCCCTGTGCGGTTACCTGGATAACCTTCTGCTTCTTCGCAGGCAGTGAAAAAGAGATATTGCCCATCGGCTGAAAGGGAAGGGGCGCCTTCGTTGCCGGCAGTGTTAATTTCTTTCACAGGTTCGGCATAACTCCATTTACCTTTATTTAAATAGCTCACATAGAAATCTTCCTGCATTCTTCGTGAGCCGGAATTCATTTGTGCAGGTAACTTTCGTGTAAATAAAAATGTACTGCCGTCGGCAGTGATTGCCGGAAAATATTCATCAAAGCGACTATTGATGCTGTCGCCAAGATTTACTGGAACAAATGGCACAGGATGTTTAATTGCATAAGCAGCAAAGTCGCAGTTCTTAATATAGTCTTTCGCCTTTGAAATTAGTTGTTCCGTCATTTTCGAATACGTAATGAATTTTTCCAAATGCATTTTTGCCACTTCATATTCAGCCGATGCAAATTCTATTTTGCCAAGAGTGAATAGCGCTTTAGGAAAAAAATCAGGATTGATGGTAACTGCTTTGCGGTAATTTTCCTTCGCCTTTTGAGTATTGTTATCGTCAACATAAATATTTGCCATGAGCAGGTAGGGTTCGACAAATAAAGTGTCAAAGCTTGCAGCGTTCTTTGCTTCAGAAATTGCTTTTAAATCCTCTTTTTCATCGTATAAGCGCAGAGCGCTTTCATAAGAACGGATGGCTTTAGGGTTGGAAGTTGTGTATGTTCTTCTTTGTGCATAAGAAATAATGGAGCAGAAAAGGAGCAAAGCAATCAGAAAGTGTTTTATCATAGGTGAATCGTTCTATGGAATATTCATGAACTTATGCGTTTGAAGGGATATCCTCCACTTAGGATGTTGCTTTACATAGTCAACGATAGAAGGAATCATTTTATTGTAGGCACTATATTCAGGCTGAAGGAAAAGCTTACATTCTTTTTTAATTGAATTTGCATATTGTTCTGCAAAGCCGAAGTCACTTTGATTATATACGATTGCTTTCAGCTCATCAGCGTGTTTAAGAACTTCAGTCAGCGGCGCTTTAAACTTCTTTGGCGAAACACAAATCCAATCCCATTTTCCTGTTAAGGGATATGCGCCTGATGTTTCAAGAAACAGTTTAATTCCTGAAGCACGAAATTGTTCACATAAATGATCAAGATTATACATCAGCGGTTCGCCGCCGGTAACAACAACATGTTCTGCTTTCGCTGCTTTTACAAAACCAATCATCTCCTCAACAGAAACAACAGGATGTGCAGAAGCATCCCACGAGTCTTTCACATCGCACCACACACAACCAAGATCACAGCCCCCAAGCCGAAGAAAGTAAGCAGGGACACCGGTGTTATATCCTTCTCCCTGAATAGTATAAAAATGTTCCATCAAAGGAAACGATGTCATCAGTACTGATTTATCTGCAATAGAAGAGGAGGAGATGGATTCCATTATTAAAATTGAATTTCCTTCCTCGCTGCCTTCAATGTGTTCATCAGCAAGCCGACAATAGTCATCAAACCAACGCCACCAGGAACGGGAGATATATAGCTGCACTTAGAAGACACATTCTCAAAGTCCACGTCCCCTGTAATCTTATAACCGCTTTTTGTTTTGTCAGAAGGAACACGTGTAATGCCCACATCAATCACTACTGCCCCTTCTTTCACCATCTCCTTAGTTACAAACTTCGGTTGACCAATTGCTGCAATAATAATGTCAGCAGTGGTAGTAATCTCTTGTATGTTTTTTGTTTTGCTGTGACACAATGTAACAGTACAATTTCCCGGATATGTATTTCTCGCCATCAACATGCTCATCGGCAAGCCGACAATATTGCTTCTTCCCAGCACAACACAATGTTTCCCTGCAGTCTCGATCTTATACCGTTCAATCATTTGCATGATACCAAAAGGAGTTGCAGGTAAATAACAAGGAATATTCTGCATTAACCTCCCCACATTAATCGGATGAAACCCGTCCACATCTTTTGAAGGCAAAATAGTTTCAGTTACCTTCTGAACATTGATATGCTTGGGCAGCGGCAACTGGACAATGAACCCATCAATATCAGCGTCATTGTTCACAGCCTTAATTTTATCCAGCAATTCCTTCTCGGAAACAGAATCCTCAAATCGAAAAAGCGAAGACTTGAAACCCACTTCAGCGCAGCTTTTTATTTTCCCTGCCACATAACTCTCCGAAGCGCCGCTGTTACCAACCAGTATAGCCGCAAGATGAGGCGTCTTGTGTCCGGCAGCTTTCAGTCGTGTCACCTCAGCAGCAATTTCAGCTTTTATCTCAGTAGAAAGTTTTTTCCCGTCAAGTAAAATCATAATAACGTTTAATGTTTAAAGTTTAAGGTTGCGGAACTCGAAACTTTAAACCTTAAACTTTGAACTTTGAACTTTGAACTTTGAACTTTAAACTACCTCTTCATTCCCTGCATGTTGCGCATCATACTCTTCATTTGGTCTTTATTCGTCATCATCTTCATCATCTTGCGCATCTGTTCGAATTGCTTCATCAGGTTGTTCACCTCCTGGATGCTCGTGCCACTGCCCTTTGCAAGGCGCTGTCTCCTGTTACCATTTATAAGAGCAGGATTTTCACGTTCCTCATTTGTCATGCTGCGAATGATAGCTTCTATTCCTTTAAAAGCATTATCATCAATCTCCACATCCTTCAACGCCTTGCCCACGCCGGGAATCATCCCTACAAGATCCTTCATATTCCCCATCTTTTTTATCTGCTGCAACTGGCTAAGAAAGTCATTGAAGGTAAATTGATTCTTCGCCATCTTCTTGTGAAGACGTGCCGCTTCCACCTCATCAAACTGTTCCTGTGCTTTCTCAACAAGAGTAACGATGTCACCCATGCCAAGAATACGGTCAGCCATACGCTCAGGATAGAAAATATCCAACGCATCCAGCTTCTCACCTGTTCCTACAAACTTAATCGGCTTGTTCACCACGCTCTTAATGCTTAGCGCAGCGCCGCCGCGTGTGTCGCCATCCAGCTTGGTAAGCACCACACCGTCAAAATTCAAACGCTCATTAAATAACTTCGCCGTATTCACGGCATCCTGCCCGGTCATGGCATCCACCACAAAAAGGATTTCATTCGGACTGACTGCCTTCTTAATGTTGGCAATCTCATTCATCATCTCCTCGTCAATGGCAAGACGACCGGCAGTGTCAATGATCACCACATTCTTATTATTCTCTTTCGCAAAAGCAATTCCCTTCTTCGCAATGTCAACGGGATTCAAATTTCCCTCCTCGCTAAACACAGGAACCTCAATCTGCTCCCCAAGCACCTTCAACTGGTTGATAGCCGCCGGACGATACACATCGCAGGCAACAAGCAACACATGCTTCTGCTTTTTAGTTTTCAGAAAATTAGCCAGCTTGCCGCTCAGTGTCGTTTTACCCGACCCTTGCAAGCCCGACATCAAAATAATGGAAGGATTAGAACTAAGGTTAATATCCACCTTCTGCCCGCCCATCAGCTCTGCCAGCTCATCGTGAGCAATCTTAATCATTAGTTGTCCGGGGCTCACACTCGTAAGTACATTCTGCCCAAGCGCCTTTTCCTTAATGGTATCCGTAAATTGCTTGGCCACTTTAAAATTAACGTCAGCATCCAGCAGCGCCTTGCGTACCTCCTTCAGCGTTTCGGCAACGTTAATTTCCGTAATCCTTCCCTGCCCCTTTACGAGCTTAAACGCACGGTCTAATTTATCACTAAGACTTTCAAACATCACAATACAATTTTAAGAGGTGCAAAAGTACGATTTAGGGTGTAAGGTTTAAAGTTTAAGGTTTAATGTTCGGGAGATATACAATTGTCCTCCCTATTGACGGTCGTTGCGAGGAGGAACGACGAAGAAATCCGATTAGTCCGGATGAGCGCTGAAGGCAACTGGAGATAAAAAGTTTTCCGTAAGACAACGGTAAAAAAACGCTCGCAAACTAAGATTGAATTCCCTTTTGCAATGAAATTTTTTAATAATACTTCAAACGTATAACTTCAGCAATAAACTTAGCAAACCTGATTACCTGCCTGCTGTAGCCATATTCATTATCATACCACGCATAGAGGACCACAGATTTATTGTCTTTGGAAACAATCGTTGCCTGGCTGTCAAAGATCACTGCACATGGATTACCAATCAGATCACTTGACACCAGCTCATTTGAATTCGAGTATTGAATTTGTTCAACAAGATCGCCGTGCAGAGCAGCATGGCGCATAATTTCATTAATATCCTCCTTGCTTGTTTCTTTTTTTAATGTGAGGTTCAGAATGGCAAGTGAAACATCAGGGGTGGGGACGCGAACAGAATTACCGGTAAGTCTTTCTCCCACATTCGGAAGCACCTTTGCAACAGCTTTAGCAGCTCCTGTTTCAGTGATAACCATATTTAAGGCTGCTGAACGGCCTCTGCGATACTTCTTGTGGTAATTATCAAGAAGATTCTGATCGTTCGTGTATGAGTGGATCGTTTCAATATGCCCCCTCTCAACACCTAGTTTATCTTCAATAACTGCCAGCACAGGCACAATAGCATTGGTTGTGCAGGATGCGGCAGAAAAGATTGTTTCATCTTTACTCACGCTGTTTTCATTCACTCCATAAACAACGTTGGGAACATCTCCTTTACCCGGAGCTGTAAGCAAAACTTTACTGATGCCTTTTGACTTCAGATGCTTGCCCAGCCCTTCACGGTCACGGACAACACCCGTGTTATCAATTAAAAGTGCGTTGTTTATTCCAAACGCATTGTAATCAATTGTTGCAGGATCATTGGCCGCGATCATATATACGGTATGACCATTTACGATCAGTGCTTTGTTTACATAATCTTCGATGACAGTTCCGGGAAATGGCCCATGCACAGAGTCGTTACGAAGCAGGTCGGCACGCTTCTGAATGTCTTCATCGGAATTGCTTCTTGTTACAATCGCTCTCAAGCGCAATTGCTCACCCTTGCCGGCTTGTGATATAAGCTCTCTCATGAGTAACCGGCCAATGCGTCCGAATCCGTACAGCACTATATCACGCGGAATAATTTGCCTTTTTTCTTTGCCTATAAAGCCGCTGAGCTTGTCAATGACAAATTCTTCGGCATTTTTATAATTCTTTCGCTCAGCCAGCCACTCAGCAGTCAGCTTGCCTATGTCAATACGGGACGGAGCTAAATCGAGCTTGTTCATCTCTTTAGCAAGCATAAACGTATCAACCACGTTAATGGGCTTCTTCACAATGTCCTTTGCATATTGATGCAGGTGAAGGATTTCGCTTGCGCTCCGATCAACTAATTGGTTGCGGAATAATAATAGCTCAACGGACTTATCGAACCACAACGTTCCCGTTAAATGAATAAGAGCGATGGCTGCTTTTTCTAGCTGTATCCAATCGGCCAGCCCGTTTTCATATTTTCCTCTTGACGGATGAACTGTTTCTGTAATTTTATTATCAATCATGTTATATATGTTTACAGTTTACTGTTGACGGTTTACAGTTGAATTTAATTCCGGCATAACAGCAACCCGTAAACTGTCAACCGTAAACTAAACAGTCCTGCTTGTGCAGGACTGTTTGTTATTATAAAATTTAAAAACTATGACAATACTATTTTAATCCCGCTGCACTTATCCCAAATATGCTTTCAACAACTTGCTTCTTGATTTGTGACGCAACCTGCGTATCGCTTTTTCTTTTATCTGGCGAACACGTTCGCGGGTAAGATCAAACTGCGCTCCTATTTCTTCCAGCGTAAGGCCATGCTGCATACCGATGCCGAAGAACAGCTTCACCACTTCTCTTTCTCTTTCTGTAAGCGTGCTGAGCGAGCGGTCAATTTCTTTTTGCAAAGACTCATTCATCAGCAGGTTATCAGCGCGCGGAGAATCTGCATTCTCCAACACATCCATCAAGCTGTTGTCTTCTCCCTGCACGAAAGGCGCATCCATAGAAACATGCTTTCCGCTTACGCGCATCGTGTCAGAAATCTTCTCTGTAGGAATTTCCAACAACTTGGATAATTCTTCAGGCGAAGGTTCACGCTCATATTCCTGCTCCAGCTTTGAATAAGCTTTAGAAATTTTATTCAGTGATCCCACCTGGTTTAAAGGCAAACGTACAATACGCGACTGTTCAGCTAATGCCTGCAGGATGCTTTGACGAATCCACCAAACAGCGTAAGAGATAAATTTGAATCCGCGGGTTTCATCAAAACGTTTTGCAGCTTTAATCAATCCAAGATTTCCTTCGTTGATTAAATCCGGAAGGCTTAATCCCTGGTTCTGGTATTGCTTTGCAACAGACACTACGAAACGAAGATTGGCTTTAGTCAAACGGTCAAGCGCATCCTGATCGCCTGTCCTTATAAGTCGCGCAAGCCGAACTTCTTCTTCTGCCGTTATCAATCCTTCTCGTCCTATCTCCTGGAGATATTTCTCAAGCGATTGACTCTCCCTGTTGGTAATCGACTTGGTTATTTTTAGCTGACGCATAGTGGGTTAGTTATTTTATCTTTTTTGAATATGTAGAAAATTACGCATTTCGAGTATAAAAAATGAAGCGTAAGAAAAATTCATTTTGCAAATATACCGCTTATTAAAATACGAGTCAAGGAAAGCGTAACAATTTGTTTATAAATTATCAAAAAAAGACAAGAGATGTGAGACATGAGACGGCAGTTTGTCTCAAGTCTTATGTCTCACATCTCAAATCTGCTTTTTTACAGCCCAAACCCGTAGTAGGCCCTCATGCCATTGGGATAGACGCCTTCAATGAGCACCCCTCCCGACTTGTTTTTGAGAGCACTATTAAGGTCACCTGTGTTCTTAATAGGCTTTTTGTCTATCAGGGTAATGATAAACCCTTCTCTTATACCGGAACTCCTTAATTTACCTGCTCCTAATTTGTTGATTTTCACCCCACCATCTATGCCCAGCTTGTTACCTTCATTTTTAGAGACCGTTTCAAATTCGCCTCCCAGCATATTCAATGTGCTGGATGCTTTAACCATAGAAACGCCGCCTTCCATGTCCTTAAGCGTCACGGCAACCAGTCTTTCCTCTCCATTGTGGTCAACCGTTACATTAATCTTGTCACCGGGACGGAAACGGCTTACCTGCTCCTGCAAGGCAGGGCTGGAGTTTACATCCTCCGTGCCGATCTTCCTTATCACGTCGCCTTCGCGGATGCCTGCTGCATTTGCCGCACCGCCTTCAGCAACTCCAGCCACATATACACCTTTAATTTCCTTCAGATCTTTTTCCTGAACCAGCTTGGAGTCAATATCGCGAATGCTTATGCCTAAAAAGCCACGCTGCACCTTTCCAAACTCTACCAGGTCATCTATCACCTTTTTAACTATGTTGACAGGAATAGCAAATGAATAACCGGTATATGATCCTGTATTAGAAGCAATGGCTGAGTTAATACCCACCAGCTCGCCTTTTGTATTCACCAATGCGCCGCCGCTGTTACCCGGGTTCACCGCTGCATCTGTTTGTATATACGATTCAATAGCAGTATTAGACTGATCACGCAGAATGCCGATGTTCCTTGCTTTTGCACTCACAATACCTGCCGTAACGGTGGAAGTAAGATTAAAAGGATTGCCCACTGCAAGCACCCATTCGCCTACTTTCAAATCGTCAGAATTTCCATAATGAACAAAGGAAAGCCCTTTCTCATCAATCTTCAGCAGGGCAAGATCGGTGGAGGGATCGGTGCCAATTACCTTCGCTACATAGCTCCTGTTATCATTTAAAGTAACTTCTATTTTCTCCCCGTTATCCACCACGTGGTTGTTGGTGACGATGTACCCGTCATCCGTAACGATTACACCAGATCCGCTTGACTCTACGGGCTGCGCCGGCTGCTGGTTGCCAAACATGCCGCCCCATGGATCCCATTGCAGCTGGTTATTATTCCTGTAGCTATACGTCGTCTTTATATGCACCACTGCATGCACGGTTGCTTCGGCAGCCACTGTAAAATCCATGTTTCCGTCAGGCGCTGACCCTTTATAGGTTGCCAGGTGTATCGGCGCTGTCACGGTAGTGCGTGCATTCCTGTCCGAAATAGGATAATGACTACCCGGTAATGTGTCGTGTAAATTTGCTCCTGCGTAGCCGGCAGCCGCTGCAATTAAAATAATGCTGATCGTTTTTTTGAATCCTGTTAACATAGTTTTTTCCTCCTTTTTAAAGTTAATAATTAAAGTGTTTATATCTTTTCAACTTTTATGCCAATCCAATTGACTGACAAAATTAACGCCCGATAAATTAAAATATTGTGAGTAAAAATGACATTAACGATACTTTAACTATGACAAAATTTCAGTGTGTAAATAACAGAGTGCGCTACAATGGGAAAAGAGCATACTACCCTAATAGAGTAGTACGCTATCAGACCTCTTTAACAATTCGCAGTCAATAATTAAAAGGAGTTCAACAGGCAGATAATCATTACCCGTCATTCCAATTTTTCTGCTCCTATCTTTTCAAAAATGACAGGTAACCATCAGATGATTACCAATCACTACATCATGATTACCTGTAACCACGATATAGGTATCTTTCCCTATTCCGTGGTTACATGTAATCACCATTTAGGTACCTGTCCCTATTATGAGATTACTAACCATCACACAAAAGTTACAGGTAACCACCTTGTAGTTACCTTTCCCTATTTGATGATTACAGGTAACTATTACGTGATTACAGGTAATCACACAATAGGGAATATTCCCTATTAGATGATTACTAACCATTTTTGAATGGTTATGAGTAATTAAATGGTAAAGAGGAGTATTTATGCCTTTTTTGCAGGTAAAAAGATAATGTCAACCCATTTTCCGGTATTACTTCAAGGTTATATTTTAAAAACTGAGGGTGATTTATGAAAGGGGGCAACTATATTAGAGTTGGGTGGGTTTAGGTAAGGAAACATACTCTGTTCCGCCCTGCGGAATGTTTAACCACAAAAAACTCCGGCAGCATTTTGAATGTCGGGGTTTTTGGTGAGTGGTGTATATAATATTGACTAAATTTGAACCTTTCCTGTGATATTGCTCATGCCAATGTTTCCAATTATTCTATGAACAAAACATATAAAGTTATTCTTGCTTTAGCAATTACTTATTTTGTCGGTAACTTATGCATTATGTTTGTATATAGCTACTCAACAAGTTGGGGTATGCCTAAGAATTACCTGTGGATATTTAAAGATTCTGTTAGACAAGACGTCGACTCCTTTGCTGCCATGAGCAATGTAAAGAAGAGTGATGTTTATACAAATTTTAACTATAATAAAGGAAGCTATCCTATAGCAGTGTGGGAATTAAAAGGACTTGATATGCCTGATTTGAGTCATGTTACTTTTAATCAAAATGTTATTCTCGATAAAATACATTTTTGGTATTACGAGACACTGAATTCGCAAAGCGAGCAACAAACTACTATCAAATTCCGGGATAAATTCAAAAGTGAATTGAATATAAATTTGGATGACATTCAAAGATTGAAAGGACCTTTGAAGGGGTAAATTATAAAGGCTTTTACGGGATTATTAAGAAGATGTCATTTAATAATAGACTTCTTTCATATTTGTTGCAAAAGGTAATTCCGTGTGCATTCCCCCTTGGAAAGGGCACAAAGGGGGATGCTCTTGCCCCCCTCTCTGGAGTTTATCCCGCTTATTGCGGGAGAGAGGAGCAGGGGGGAGAGGCTTCTGATACCTTAATGTTATCATTTAATGACAAAAATAATATTTGTTTTTATTAATGACTGCCATTACATTTGTACCATGATTTTATCTTTTCTTCATTTAAAGACAAAACAAAAACGAGGAA
>PLYJ01000279.1:46275-47985 GCA_003151745.1 Bacteroidota bacterium | reverse complement strand
CCAAAGCATCATTTAATCCAACAGGTTGAATCAGAACTGTGTCAATTGATACAGTGGGACCACAATGGTTGTATGCATACAACCACACTATATATGACCCTATGCCGGGGAAAGCATGTGAAGCAGAAGTTGCAGTGGTGGTTGAAGAGCCGGAACCGTCACCCCACATCCATATACAGGAGTCTGCAGTGACGGCATTTGCTATGAATGTAACACTATTTCCATTCACTGAATATGAGAAACCACCATTTTCAAAGTTGCCTGCTGTTTGTTGGCTAAGTCTGATAGGTACTGCCACCCAAGGGTTCGATCTGTATTGTAAAAAATGCTTGTCAGGATCAGTGATGGAAACAATATAATAATCTCCATTGCACGTGCCCGCAGGAAGAATAATTCCCGGTTCATTCTCGTCATGAAAATAGATATCAAAATTTCCCGGATAAATTCCCTGATCAGCGCCGCAGCCGCTAACGGTGCCGAAACCAAAGTTGGAAATATCTTTATTATGTAACAACCGACCCGTACTGTCCACGCAGTATCCATACTGAGAATCGCAATCCCCCAGATTGATAAGGCAAAAGCTTTCTTTAGTTCCCGAGCCGATAATTGGCCAAGTAGTAGCGTCAGGATTGGGAGTTGATCTGCGCAGTGTATAAGAACACCAGTCATCCACATGTGTATGACCATGTGCGGGATCATAAAACATTGTTCCCGCAGGGCGATCGTAGTAGGTCATTGTATTGCCGCTGCGATGGTAAATGCGCTGAGTTACCAATTGCCTGACGAGAGTGTTGTCAGCGCATAAGGTATCGAGACATGAAACGGGCGTAACACCGCAATAACAAGTATCCGTGCCATGAATCTCCAATGGCCCCCATCCAATGTTCGGTGTTGCGTTGCTAAAAGTAATCTGGCCAGGGAACTCCTGATGATCTGACTCGATTGCTATGGCAGAGGCAGTGAGATCAGGAAGCAAATCGCAGTCGGTAGAAATCCCATCGGGGCATTTGCATCCGTAAGGAGTAAAGTTTGAACAACCCCCATATACCGGATCAGGGGGAGGATTATTGCCGAAAGATAAACTAAAATAGTTAACTGAACCTGTATCACTAAATATGAATAAATCCTTTACTACCAACTGCCAAACACCGTTAGGATTTAGGCCCATATTGAATGTATTAAGTGATTGCTCAGGATAATAAGAGCCGATGAAAGGGGCATATCCCTGATATATCCATCCTTTTGTTGCGTTTTCCTGAAAACAAGTGCTATCATAACCTGTTCCATTTCCGCCTTTCTGATCTGCAAGCATAATGAGATTGTCATTGGGAGTTCGTAACATTAGACGCAGATCTACTACATTAGGAAAATTAATATTGAGACACACGCTCACTAAACCAAAAGACGAACTTGTTGCATTAACTAGACCCGAAACGTTAATGGGAATGTTCAATGTATCTCCATTCACAGGAATAGTATATAGACTATCATTCATGAATGTTTGAGCAAACAATAATGATGGCAAGAAGACGAAAAAAGTAAAAAGTTTTTTCATACCATTTTCGGAATAGTGATTTGCCTGGAGGAAGAAGTAGAGTATTGACTGACATGAGCGGAAGAGTCAATCGGATATGCGAAAAATGGACTTACCTCAAAAAGAAAAAATATATGAAAAAGAGAAAAAAGGGATTGCGGATTAAATCCGCAATC
>PLYJ01000279.1:0-46252 GCA_003151745.1 Bacteroidota bacterium | reverse complement strand
ATACTATTTTTGTCATTAAATGATAACATTAAGGTATCAGAAGCCTTACTCCCACCCCTCTCTCAAGGAGAAGGGGCAAGAGCATCCTCCTTTGTGCCCTTTCCAAGGGGAATGCACACGGAATTACCTTTTGCAACAAATATGAAAGAAGTCTATTAACAGGATTTCATAATAAATCATAGTATTTAATAAATCAGGTTAATCAAAGTTCAGACAGATTACCCCGCTAAGATATTTTAATTGCGAACTATATATATTGCAACCCTGGCGGCCTTGGATTTCATTAAAAATTATCTTTGTAATTCAACTTTATTTCCTGAACATTGTTCTAACTTAGAAATTAAAACATTTTCAAATACTTTTTTTAATTCTTTTCGTTTATCTCTGTTTATGTCCCAATCCCTCTCTAATACCTGACCATATTTACCTGCATGAGTCCAGATTAGCATTGATTCGCTTTTATTTCCCTGAACCCCTGTAATTTCAAAACCAAAAACTAAAGTGTCTTGTGATTGCCTTATAATACAAGCATCTCTTTTATACATGTCCTGACTTGTTACACTATCTACAACATGATTCGCATACTGTCTATTCATGCAATCAATTAGCTTCTCTTCAGGTATGCTAAAAACATACATTTGAAGAGTATCCCTGCGGCCTTCGCGAAGAATGTTGTACCAAACAAAGCGGCACACCATAGCTAACAGGCATAATAATAATATTGTTATTGCAATTTGATTTATATTCTTCATACAACAAATGAATAAGGAACCCGCCAAACTTTCTCTTAACAGATTACCCCGCTAAGATATGTTTAATTGTGAACTATATAGATGGTAACCATGGCAGGGTTTGGATTTCACTTGATATGCTTAATAAGTTGTCCATCTTTAAATAATTGAATTGATTTTACATGCCCGGTTGTATCATACCAAGTCCAAATACTATCTTGTTTATCTGCCTTGTAAAACCCAACGACCCATTTTTTACCATTGCTAAACCACTCTAAGTAATTTCCATTTCTAAGTCCTACATTAAAGTATTCTTCTTTCTTAGCTTGTCCATTGTCATAATGATAAACATATTTCCCATCATAATCGCCATTTAGCATCCTACCTTCACTTTGAACTTGACCATTATCATAGTATTTAATCACTTCGCCATTGCAACAATCACCAAAACATTCTCCATTAATGATTTCAAGTTGCTTTATCTTTCCATTTTCGAACCAATGTTTCCGTTGTCCAATATATTCTCCATGCTTTAACATCGCTTCATCTCTTTTATTTCCGTTGTCATACCACCATTCCCAAAGACCATCTTGTTTTCCGTTTGAATATTTCCCTTTTGCAAAAAGCTTCCCGTTCTCATAATAATCCTCGTGAAAATAATTTAGCGTATCTGCTGGATTCGCATACATTAGTGTTCGAAACCTTTGAAACAGCCGATGCTTCTATCCCGTAGGGATAAAAGCTTGGTAAAATAAACCACCAACTTTCACCTTGTGCCGTAGGTACGAAACCAATACTTGTTGCGTCCCTATGGGACGCGGTTCCTTTGGGGTGCATTCTTTTTACCAAGCTTAAGTCCCTAACGGGACTATAGCCCTTGTTCAATAAGGTGTTTAGCATGTTTCGAACACTAATGATTCGCATAGGTGTGAACAATCTCTTTATTACCGTTAGGGAAGCTACTTATTACCCGTGTTTTTTGTCCTTTATTGCATGCTAAGAGAACAGATATTATTATTATTCTAAACAGTTTATTCATAACGCTTAAGGTAGTCGACAACATAAATATTATAGCACTCAAACCTACGAAACATTCTCTACTCCGCATTTCCACATTTATTATAAAACGAAATACCGCAAGACTTTATTTAACCAAAACAACAAAAATTAAAACAAACATAATAACCATTATTTTAGCGATCAAGACATGCGATTTGTCCATTTATCACTTGGAGTGCCATTTTTTAATGAAAAAACGCAAAACCATTCAAAAACGTGATCACACCACGGAAAAGTGTGATCACACCACGACGTGGTGATCTCACGTTTCATCGTGGCGTTATCACACCACAATAAAATGATCTCACGCTTCATCGAAGTGCGATCACGCAACGATGAAATGATCTCACGCTTCCTGAAAGTGATCTCACACCACAACAAAACGATCTCACGCTTCATCGAAATGTGATCACGCCACAATGAAATAATCCCGCGCTTCGTGAAGGTGATCTCACATCACATCAAAGTGATCTCACGCTTTATTGAAATGGCGGATGAATTTTGTGTTATTTCTTCGCCTTTGTTAGCCTTAGCGGATTAGTTTTTGGGAATGTAAATTCAACAGACTGGCAAACTTCACCTTGTGGTGCGTTTGCCGGAAGGCTTTGTTTACGCTGCAATGTCAGCGTAATATCCTTCCACCTCATTCAAAATGGAATTGGCCAGGAAGCCTCATTCCAACCCTCGACTTGTGGAAAGGGAGGATGTTGTGATAGATATTAATAAGCTTTCGGCGGGGATGTATTTTCTTCAAATGAAAACAGTGAGCGGTTCTTTTACAAAGAAGTTTGTGAAAGAGTAAGAAATAAAAAGAAAAAATTACTTCGCCAGTATCCAGCCATCCTTTTTGGCAGCATGAAGTTGCTCCAAAGCAGCAATAGCTTCTTTGCGTGAAGCAAAGCTGCTGTAACAAACTTTTTTCACAGATGCTTCGGGGTTCACGATCTCTGCATAGGTGTAGCCATCCTGCTTCAAAGAGCTTACGAGTTTTTCAGCATTTCCCGGTTCGCGAAAAACTCCTGCAATGACAAAATAATTCTTTTCATTCCGGATGGTGGTGGTTGCTGCCTGAACAGCTTCTTCTTTGTGAGCAGAAGGAGCAGCAACAGCAAGAGAATTATCCACAGATGGTTGCTTGTCAGGAAGCATGCGATCTATAGAATCAGCAGCCTTTTGTATTTGTGCGGGAGAAGAAACAGTTTTTGTAGTTGAAGCGGGAGTTTCAGCCTTTTCAGATGATGACGAATAAGAAAACGGATTAAGCGAACTTATACTTACGTGATGAGGAGTGATGAGATAAACATTGAATGAAAACCAAAGCAGCGCTCCCGAAAGAACCACTGTATTGAAAACCTTCCATGCCGTCTTTGGGCCGCCATACGTCTTTACCTGCGCGGGCTTTACAGAGCTGCGCAGAGAAACCACCCTGCGAATTTGCCGCTCAATCTTCTTTCTTTGTTCTTCGCGTTTAACAGGCGGTGACTGAACAGCAGTTAATCCAAAAGCCTCTTCGAGGTAATTGATATTTCTTGCAGCTTCAAATTGTAAGTGTTTATCCTTGTCATAAAATAAAGTGCCTACATCTTCAATCGTTATCCTGTTGCCGTTGTCAAGGAGCTTAACAGCCTCGGTGCGAAAGTGCTCTATGCCTTTCAGCGCTTCGGCGTATGATGTGTTGTGCTTGCGGGCAATGTAATTTGCAAGCAATCCGTCATTGTTTTTAAGAAAAACGTTGAATGCGATCTTCTTTGAAGGAGGATAAAAAGTATGCTGGTTAGCCAGAAACTGCGAAGGCTGGTATGAAGCAAGAAATCCGCCAAAGGCTGGCACGATCACACAATCGTGATCGTATAGCAGCTCGCTTATATGGCGGTCAATTTTCATAATCTACGAATACGAATCTGTACAAATTTACGAATCGCCTTCAGTGAAGATTCCTAAATTAACGTAAAGAGGACTTTGCTAATTTAGATTAAAAGGAATCGGAGAAAAGTTTGTGCCTGGAAAGAAGTGAACAAAAAAGGGGGAAGTTTTCAACAACGCCCTCTCCTTTGGAGAGGGATGGGGTGAGGCTTTATCTTCCTGACACTTTCAGCAGGTCTTCGGGAGTATCAATGGAAACACTTTCGTAGGTGGTAATTTCTGCTCTTATCTTGTAGCTGTTCTCAATCCAGCGAAGCTGTTCGAGGGATTCTGTGATCTCTAATTTTGTTTTTTCAAGCTTTGCAATTTCAAGTAGTATGTCTCTGCGATAACCGTAAATGCCGATGTGCTTATAATAGGTATGGTGCTTTATCCACTCCTGTTCGGGGAAATTCCTGCAATAAGGAACCGGCGAGCGGCTGAAATAAATCGCTTCACTGAGTTTATTGAGAATGACCTTAACATTGTTATGATTGAAAAGCTCATTGCTTGATTTTATTTCATTGACAAGCGTAGCAATCTGCGTATCTGAATTATCAAAGCAGCCGCATAGCTGGTCTATTTGTTCAGGATGGATATACGGTTCATCACCTTGTATATTTATCACCACTACCAAATCATGCTTTTTGTCCTTCTCTATTATCTCAGCGCAACGGTCAGTGCCGCTTTGATGTGTTGGAGCAGTCATAACAACCTGTCCGCCAAATTCATTGACATGATTAAAGATGCGTTCATCATCGGTTGCAATTACCACATCGGTAAGGCGCTTTGCTTTTTTAGCCTGTTCATACACACGCTGAATCATGCTCGTGCCGTTTATATCTGCCAACGGCTTGCCCGGAAACCGCGTGCTGCTGAAGCGTGAAGGAATGATGCCGATAATATTCATGCCTGAATTAGTTCTTTTAAACGAAAGGAAATTTTACCCGCGCAAAAGTAACAATGAAAACAAAACGGGTGAATAATTATTTTGGCTATTTTATGAACACACTGTGGGGCTATATCATACGTTGCTTTTCAATCCCGCTTGATTTAAAAAGCGGCAGAGAGTTGAATTGTAAAACTGCGCGGTGGCAGTATATCTGCCGGCCGACTCATATACTCCCGGTTCAACGCGTTTTTGACGATGAAAGATACCTTCAGGATTTTTGTTGCCTGGTAGCCGAGGTGCAGATCAAACACAGTGTCGCCTGTATGATGTGTCTCTCTGTATTCCGATAAGCCGGGAACTACTTCTTGAGCAGAGCCGAGCAGTTTGGAAACAAAGATTTTGTCAATATTTTCCATAAAGCTGTTATATCGCATACTTATTCCAAATGAAACTCTCTTATAAGTCAATTCCAAATCTGCTCTCATCAGGCTTGTATAACGGTATTTAAGAAATGTGCTGGAATCAGTTCCTAAGTAAGATTTTGGACCAATAAGCCCTGAATCAGCGCCTGAACTTACTTCCTTGATATATGTATCATTAAAAGAAATTTGCCTGGGATCAATGTATGTATAACCGGCAACGAGGTTAGCTTTTACGCCGGGCAAAATTTCACCTGTTCCTGCAAAGGAAATATCTATTCCTCTGGTCTCCGTGTTTCCTGTATTGATGGAGCGGAATCCTACGCCAATATAGAGAGGTATTATAGTATAAGGTCCGGGACCCCATTGATTAAACACAAATTCTGTCATGTTGTTGTACTCTGTTAAAAACCCGGCAACATCAATATAACCGGTCCATGATCCCAGTTTAACCCCCTGCATAATTCCTACCTCGGACGATAATCCTTTCTCAGGCTGAAGGGAATCGTTTGGATAAATGGTTACGCCGCCAACCGTTGTTTGTATAAATTTTTCAGCAATAGATGGAACGCGATAACCCTGCCCGTATGAAGCACGCAGGTATGTTTCCTTTGCCAGATGATAATTAATTCCTGCGCGGATAACGGGTGTTAATTTTTCTGCAATGGTGTCTGTTCTATAATGCTCCGCTCTCGCTCCAAAAGAAAAAGTAAACCGCTTCCACCTGGCATCTGCCTGTCCGAAAAAGGCATAGTTATTTGAATTGTGATTGCCATACAGCTGTGCCTGCACCGTTGAATAATTTTCAACTGCACCTGCAGTTATAACAAGTTGTTCGCTGAAATGTTTTTGATATTGAAGCTCTGAATAATAGACATTCCCTGTTGAATTCTGGTTAGTATTATTAATGTTGACGGTATTAAAGTAACGTGTCCTCAGTTTAAAACTATTTCCTTTCTTGTCAACGTAGGTGACGAACGGATCAATGGTGGTGCGATAGACAGTGGATAAGCTGATGCTGGTGGAGTCAGGATTAAGTCCGCCTAAGGGACGAAGCGCTCCCGTCGTATCATTTGCCCATATAAAAAACAGTCCGCTCTGTACTTTCGCATGATTGAAATTCACACCTGCTGAAAGGCCTTCTATTTTCCTGAAACGATAACGGAAATTTCCATTGAAGCGATAGCGTTCTTCATTCTCCCCTTGCCTGTAACCATTATCTTTAAAATAATTTCCTCCTATGACGAGATCAATATTTTTGATTTGCCTGCTGTGAAAAAAGTTTGCACCGGAAGCAAGCTGTAATTTATTTCCCCACCATTTAAGGTTTGCCGGATCAGGCGTGTCGTAAAATCCGCTAAACACATTTATTTTTGTTTGCGGCGTGTCTGTCGGATAAGCAGTCCTGATATTAATAACGCCGTCAAGAGCTGAAGAACCAAACAAAGCGGAAGAAGCGCCCTTAATTACCTCCATCTGTGAAAGATTTTCTAAAGGAATGAACTCCCATTTCGCATCGCCTGCATCTGCTGAAAGCTCAGGAAGATCATCCACAAGCACCATCACGCGGCTTCCTGCGCCGTAGCTCCAGCCTGCACCTCCGCGAATGTTGGCTTGCCCGTCAATAACATTGACCCCGGGTAATTGGTTGAGTATCTCATCTGTTGAAGTGGTATTTCTATTTTCTACAAGAGAAGGTTTTATTACTTCCATAGAAACTGTTACGTCCTCGATCCGTTGTTCAAATTTGCTGGCGCTCACTACAACTGTCCCAAGTTCTTTTGATGCTTCGGAAAGGGAAATATTTAATACCCTTGTTTCTCCTTCTTTCAATTCTACGTCAGCTTTCTTTTCTGTAAAGCTTATAAATTTAAAGGAGATTGTATGTTTGCCGTGCGCAAGCTTTAATTCATAATTGCCTGCTGAATCAGTTGCAGTGCCATTGTTAGCTTCATCAACAACTGTAACGCCAAACAGAGGCGCAGCATTTGTTTGATTTTTTACAATCCCTTTTACAATGCTATTTTGCGCACAAAGGAGTAATGGTGAAATAATGAAGAATAAAATCATGCATGTAAGGAGACGACGCATTCTTTTAATTATTTTGTGTCGAATATAAGGCATTTACACAATCGTTTTTATGTTGCTTCAATTTCTGTTTTGAACGTGCAGGATGTTTTTAATTTTAAGATTATTTGAAAAATAAATCATCTACCCAAAAATGTGCAGTGGCTGAAGTAGAGGCTGCGTTAATATTAATGTATGCTGAATCTATTTCTGATGTTGTATTCGTTATAGGAATGGTTATTTCAGTCCATTGTTTTATTGAGATGGTGTCAGTCCATAAACCTTGATCAATCACGGTGCCGTTTTTTAAAAGTTCAATTCTTATACCTACATCATCCGATGGGTTGCCAAGAATGCATCTTACATACGCATGCAAAATGGAGGGGGTGAACAGAAACCGGAAATTTATTTTCTAACATTATCCATAATTCATTATCACCCGGTGTTAATGTTAATATTGCGCAATATTTTCCTTTATGTACATTAACTGAATCAAGGCTGATTATATAATTTTCTTCTTCTGGCTCCCGAGCACCGGGCCAAGGATCTTGGTCCACATTGGTTGTAATAATCTTTGACGTCCAAGCTTTATTGTGCCTATCTTCAAAATCTTCATTAGGTATTTTAGGCATCTTTTTGAGCTGCGTTTGCGCCGGTTGTTCCTGTTTTTTATCTTCTTTACCAGATATGTTTAGGAAAAAGAATCCTGCAATTGCCGCTAAGAGCAAATATTTTATTGAATTTTTCATGCGAGAAGAGTTTTAAGTTCTATGTAAGCAACACACAAAGTAACTCATTTTAACCCCAGCGGTTAGTTTCGCCTTAAAAAGGCCAAAAACATCATTTTTAGCACAAAAAGGCATATTTGATGAAAATTCAACTTTGAATTTTTAAAATAGCGGCTTCTTTTTTAAAGATTCAACCTTGAATTTTAAAGATAGTGACTTCTTTTTTAAAGATTAGTACCATGATTTTAAAAATTGCATCATTGATTTTAAAGATCGTAACACTGATTTTAAAGATTGCATTCATGAATTTAAACATCGCATTACTGATTTTAAAAATTGCATCTCTAAATTTAAAGATCACATTACTGATTTTAATAATTGCATCACTAATTTTAAAAATCGCATCACAGATTTTGACGAATCTGCCTTTGGTGCGATTTTGCGAAACCAGATAAATGACAACAAACTTGGCCTCAGTCATGTGCGCGATTAAATAAAACTGTAGTATTATTGCAATCTCATGTTATCTGCAGATGAAATATTAAAATACCGGATCGCACTCACACTGCTGCCTGAGGTTGGTCCCGTTAAAGCAAAGACACTTGTAAGCTATTGCGGAGGGGTCGAGGAAGTCTTCAGAAATAAAAAGCGTCAGCTTGAACAGATTCCGGGTGTTGGGAAAATTATTTCCGAATCAATCACCAATCATGATGTTTTTGACAGGGCGGAGGAGGAAGTGGATTTTATTCGTAAATATAAAATCACTCCGCTTTTTTATCTTGATGCTGATTACCCTTCGCGCCTGAAGAATTGTGACGACTCCCCTACGATGCTTTATTTTAAAGGCAATACTGATTTAAATGCAAAGAAGATAATTGCTATAGTCGGTACGCGTAATGCAACTGATTACGGTAAGCAAGTTTGCGAAAAGCTGATAGAAGGATTTGCTGCATATAACATCACCATCGTAAGCGGGCTTGCTTATGGCATTGACATAGCAGCTCACAAGATTGCGTTGAACAATAATTTGCCAACGGTTGGAGTGTTAGCTCATGGACTTGACAAAATTTATCCGGACAATCATAAAAGCACAGCTGAGAAGATGCTTGCTAACGGAGGATTGCTCACAGAATTTATGAGCCAAACCAATCCCGACAGGGAAAACTTTCCTTCACGCAATCGCATTGTTGGAGGAATGGTAGATGCAGTGATTGTAGTGGAGAGCGCCTTAAAAGGCGGGGCATTAATAACCGCTGACATTGCTTTTGGCTACAACCGTGATGTGTTTGCTGTGCCGGGAAAAGTGAATGACACTCATTCACAAGGATGCAATCATTTGATTAGTGAAAATAAAGCAGCGCTTTTAGAAAGCCCTGAACAGTTTATCAAATCCCTGAATTGGGATATTGAAGAAAAGAAAGCAAAGCCCAATAAGCAAATGGTTATCTTTAATGACTTGAAAGAAGAAGAACGGATTCTCGTAGAGTTGCTACAGGAAAACGGAAAACTGAATATTGACAGCCTCATTCTTCGGTCAAAGCTACCTGTCAGCAAAGTTTCTTCCAGCTTGCTTAATCTTGAATTTGCAGGAGTGCTTCGCTCGTTGCCAGGAAAAGTATATCAGCTAAATTAAGAATTAGTTAGCAATCCGCAGTGTGCACTTAGGTTCTTTCAGTGCATACTGAGGATTGTTGGCTGCGGACTGAAGACTTTTTAATTTATGCCTTCACCAATTGTACACTGGCAACGATTTTCACTTCTTCGCTCACTAACATTCCTCCACCTTCAGTAAGCACGTTCCAGTTCAAACCGAAATCTTTACGGTTTACTTTACCTGTTACGTTGAAACCTGCTCTTGTTCCACCCCACGGATCCTTTGCTATTCCACCGAATTCAACATTCAATGTAACTGACTTTGTTACATCGCGAATGGTAAGATCACCATGCAGAATAAAATTATCGGCATCCTTTTTTTCAATCTTTGTAGAAACAAATTTCAGCTTTGGAAACTTTTCTATATCGAAGAAATCAGCGCTCTTTATGTGCCCGTCACGTTGTTCGCTACCTGTATCAACGGAGGCAGTGTCAGCGGTGAATGTGATTGTAGCTGTCGTAAAATCATCTCCCTCTGTTTCCACCGTTGCTTCATATTTTTTAAATTCACCTGTCACCGTAGTGATTAAAAGGTGTTTGGCTTTAAACTGAATTTCAGAATGAGCCGCGTCTAAATTCCACTTGGTTGTGGTGATTGTTTCTGGTGTCTTCATAATTTTAGTTTTTAAATTTATAGTTAGTTATTAATTAGTTTTCATTTTTTTTCCTCTCTTTTGGAGAGGGCCGGTGTGAGGCTTTTCTATCCAACCCGAAATGCCCTCATGCTTATAGACCCAAGCGTCTCCTCATTCGTAAACTTAATCTCTTCATTTTTATCTGCCAGACCTAATGTATATATCATCGGCACATAGTGATCAACCGTCGGCACAGCAAGCTTTGTTGAGCTTCCATGCTTTTCATAATCAACTAAGCTTTGAAAATCATGATTAACGATTCTATCTTTCACCCAATTGTCAAATTCAATAGTCCAGTCAAACGGAGTTGTATCCTTTCTTGAAAAGAACATTTGCAAATTATGTACCACGTTCCCGCTTCCGATGATGAGCACGCCTTTCTCCCGCAATGATTTTAACCTTTTAGCTAAATCAAAATGATATTGCATGGGGCGGTAATAATCAATGCTCACCTGGAAGACAGGAATTTTTGCTTCCGGATACAAATGTTTCAACACCGACCACGAACCGTGATCCAACCCCCATTCCTTATCTTCTTTCGCTTCGGGAATTAATTTCATCACTTCCTTCGCATATTCGGGAGAACCGGGTGCAGGATATGTTTGCTTGTATAATTCACCGGGGAAGCCGCCAAAATCATATATAGTTTCAGGTGCAGGATTCGTGCTTACATAAGATCCCTGCGTAAGCCAGTGTGCCGACACGACAAGAATTGCATTCGGTTTCTCCGTTACCGATTTGCCCATTGCGTGCCAGCTTCGTGTATATGAATTATCTTCAATTGCATTCATAGGGCTGCCATGACCTATGAAGAACACAGGCATTTTACCTGTATTGCTGAATGTGTCCGTGATATTTTTTAATTGTTCTAATTTCATTGCACATGACGTCAACGGCATTAATGCCATTGACTGTATGAACTTCTTTATATCCATTTTAATTGCGGTACAAAATTACATCATTGGCATAGTGTTGCACATTGATGTATGGTAAGAAAGAGGGATTAAGGAAGTTAGGAATAAGGATGTAAGCGGGCAACTCCCCCTATTTCCTTGTTACAACTTGTTTTCTTATGCGGCTCAGCGATTCCGGTGTTATGCCAAGATAAGAAGCAATCATGTGCTGGGGTACACGCTGAGTAAAAGAAGGATAGGTTTTCAAAAAATCAAGATAACGGTCTTCAGCAGAGGCGCTCATGGAAAAGATGATTCTTTTCTGAGAGGCAGTCTGGCGGTTTTGCATTAATTGTTGAAAGAACAGGGCAAGCTTAGGGATTTGATTCAGCGACTTATCCTGCGATGGAAAATCAATCAGCAGCACTTCTGAACCCTCCAGCGCATCAATAAAATAAACCGAAGGAGTGCCTTTGGCAAAGCTATCCATGTCGCTTATCCACCAGTTCTCGGGAGCAAACTGCATGATGTGTTCCTTGCCTTTATTATCAATGGTGTAAAGCCTCAGGCATCCCTTCACAACAAAAGCCGTGTATTTACAAACCTCTCCTTCATTCAGCAGGAACTCACCCTTCTTCATCTTCTTTGGTATAAAAAGAGAAGACCAATGGTTGAATTGCTCTTCGGTGAGAATTACCTTTCTTTCCTGCAAGTAAGTTTGCAAAGCTTCTTTCATAAAATAAAATGGTTAACGCAAAAGTACGAAGGGCTTCTTTGATATCAACCATTCATACAATTCTAACAGTATCCGCAAAATTCTATATGCATAGTTAAGAACATTCGCAACTTAATATAAAATAATTTCTGACCGTTTGAAAAATTATTTTACATTTGCTGATCTTCTAAAATCCTAATCATGTTTAGTAAATCTAAAACCGATCCAATGTCAAACAAAGGCAACGAACAAGTGTCCTCATCCATTAACCTGATTGGAGCAGGCACAGTAATAGAAGGCGATATCCGTTCAAACGGCGATATTCGTGTTGACGGGACTGTCTATGGCAACATTTTCTCAAAGGCAAAAGTGGTGATCGGCACTACGGGCATCGTGGAAGGCGATGTGAATAGCCAGAATGCAGATCTTTCAGGAACAATAAAAGGAAAAACTATGGTCGCTGAACTATTGTTTCTCAAATCAACTTCTAACGTGATGGGCGATATTGTTACAGGCAAATTAGTGGTTGAAGTGGGAGCCACCTTCACAGGCTCATGCAATATGGGTCCTGAAATTAAGGACATTAAATATGGCGACAAACCAGGGGACACCCTCAAATCAGAAACCGCATAACAATTACATGCGTTATTCAAACATGGGGTTCCAGATGGTTGTTATCATCGGGCTCGGTGTTTGGGGTGGAATTAAACTGGATCAAGTCACTCATCTTAAATTTCCGGTATTTACAATTGTGCTCAGTTTGCTTTCGGTGATGATTGCGATTTATTTTGTGGTAAAGGATTTACTGAAAAAACAATAATTGATCAATCGCCGCAGATTAGCAGATTATTTTTTTGAAACGAAATAAATCTGCTAATCTGCGGCGATCTTATTTCAAAATTTGAATAGTTTTTAATCGTGAAGAGAATTCTGATCATATACACCGGTGGAACCATAGGCATGATTCACGATGCAAAGAACGGCACCCTCAAGCCATTCGACTTTGGCAAGATCACAGAACATCTTCCCGAGTTGAAACGCTTGCATTGCAGCATTGACTTTCATTCTTTTAAAAAGCCGATTGATTCTTCCAATGTGCAGCCTTCGTTTTGGGTGGAGCTTGCAAATCAGGTTGAAAAAAATTATTCAAATTATGATGGCTTTATAGTTCTTCATGGCACGGATACGATGGCATACACTGCTTCTGCCTTAAGCTTTATGCTGGAGAACCTTGGCAAGCCTATAATCCTCACAGGTTCGCAGCTTCCGCTTGGAGCTATACGCACGGATGCAAAAAGAAATTTAATCACTACCGTTGAAATTGCTGCATCGGATACCGTTGTTCCTGAAGTCTGTATTTATTTCAACAATCAATTATTCAGGGGCAACAGAACAGAGAAATATACTTCCAGCAAGTTCGATGCTTTTCATTCGCTCAATTATCCTTTGCTTGCCGAAGCAGGCGTGAACATTCAATTCAATGCCGACGCAATCTTAAAAACCAAGAAGGGAAATACTAAGCTCAAAGTTAACACTGCATTCAACACGAATGTTGCATTAATAAAAATCTTTCCCGGCATTTCAAAGGAAGTGATGGAAGGCACGCTTAGTGCAAAACATCTTAAAGCAGTTGTGCTTGAAACTTTCGGCAGCGGAAATGCACCTACTGATAAATGGTTTATTGACCTCTTAAAAAAAGCAATCAGCAAAGGAATTATTATCCTCAATGTTTCACAATGCAGCGGAGGCACTGTGGAGCAAGGCAAGTATGAAACCAGCATTCATCTTAAAGAAATAGGAGTAATCAGCGGCGCAGACCTCACCACTGAATCAGCATTGACCAAGCTGATGTTTATACTTGGACAGGGATTAACAAAGCAGGAAGTAGAGAAGTTTTTACAAAGGGGTCTCAGGGGTGAAATGAATGACTAACAGCCTTGTTTCGCCTAAGCCATTAAAAAAACAATATTAATATAGATGCTAAGCGAAGGCGCAGCACAGTTATATTTTCTTAATTTGCGCCCCCTTTCCGGAGAGGTGTCCGAGTGGCTGAAGGAGCAAGCCTGGAAAGTTTGTTAACGGGAAACCGTTACGTGGGTTCGAATCCCACCCTCTCCGCCACAGCAAACATCAAGAATCCGCAATAGTCATCAAACCCTGTAAGGATAAGGCTTTCAGGGTTTTTGCGTTTTTATACCTTCCGCAAAAAATCCTTAATAACGCACCTTTGAGTTCCCCTTTTCGGTTTCATCATTCCAAAAAACACGTTTAGGGGTAACACTCTCAAACCCTTGATAGTCAAGGGTAATCACCAGGTGATTACTTGAAGTCCGCTCTCAATGAATGTTTCTTGCTTAAAAATTAATCATTAAAAACTAAAAGCAAATGAAAACATTCAATGTCATGTTTTATCTCAAAGGAGATAAGCAAAATTTGGAAACGGGGAAAGCCCCAATCTACTGCCGTCTTACTATTGATGGCAATCGTTTAACGTTTAGCACCGGCGAATGGGTTCTGCCTGACAGGTGGAAGTTGACCAACCGCCTGATGAACACAAAGTCAAAAGAAGAAATTGACCAGCGTAACGAAATCAGGAGAGTTGAAGCCAAGTTAAGAGAAGCCAAACGCACTTTACTTGATAAGGGAGTTGAAGTAAACCCGGATTCTGTGCTCAGTGAGTTCAGGGGAGAAGAAACCAATCAGAAAACGTTGGTTGAGTTATGCGATTTTTACCTTGAAAAGTTAAAAGCCAAAGTTGAAGCAAAGTTGAAATCAGATGGAACGTTGGAGCGTTACGAAACCATCAAGCGGTTGCTTCAAGAATTTATTAAGCACCAGTATGACAAAGCAGATTACCAGTTGAAGAAGTTGAATCTTGAATTCATTGACCGCTTTGATTTGTATCTACGCAACGCTCGAAGCATTGGCAATAATACAACCGTTAAATATTGTCAGAATCTACGGGCTGTGATTGCCATGGGATTGAAACATGATTGGCTTACAGTGGACCCGTTCAGGCATTATGAGGGGAAATTAGTAGAAGTAGAAACTATTTACCTGAATGATGAAGAGTTAGCAGCGATAGAAAACAAAGTTTTCTCATTGGACAGACTAAACGTGGTTAAAGACTTGTTTCTTTTTTCCTGCTATACCTCATATTCGCCTTGCGATGTGATGAACCTCGAAAGAGAAGATGTCATAAACCACATTGACGGTGAAAAATGGATTTTCACCGACCGTCAAAAGACACATATCAAAAGCGATGTGATGTTATTACCCCCGGCATTAGCAATTATTGAAAAGTATAGAAATCATCCTGAGTGCCTTGTAACAGGAAGTCTGCTTCCTGGTCGCAGTAACCAAAAACTGAATGCGTACTTAAAGGAGATTGCAGTTCTATGTGGCATCAATAAAAATCTCCACTACTATGTCGGCAGACACACTTTTGCTACAACCGTTACACTTTCAAAGGGTGTTCCAATCGAAACGGTCAGTAAAATGATGGGACACAAGCGGATTTCGACAACGCAGCATTACGCTAAGATTCTGAACTTACAAGTCAGCAACGATATGAAAAAGTTGAAAGCCCTTTATCCGAAGAAAGATAAAAATGCTTCCGATGATTCGCAATCCGTTGCCTGATAAGGTTTTTGTGCGTAATTTTGTGGGGAAAGGAGCGTTATGCTCCTTTCCTGTTTTTAATCAAAACCCATTAATCATGGAATTTAACGCAAAGAATAACTTCTTCAATTTGCTACGCCAGTTTGAAATGCACACGGATGCAGGAAATGTTTATTACTGCGGTGTTCAAGTACAGCAGCGTGGCACGCTTGAAGTTCACCTAAAAAGTGCTTTCAATTCTTTCAAGCAAGAATTTGAAAACAACCTGATGGATGCGAATGCCCGGACTTACATAGGAATTTTGCAGACCGGACTAAGTGAGATGGAAAAGGAATTATCCTTTCAACTTAAAGAAAACGTAACGGCTTATCGCCTTCCACTCACGGAAGCAGAATTCCCCGATGAAGAAGAAAGGAAGGTAGCCAATGCAAGAATGAAAGAACAGTATAGGGAAAACCAACTGCATCTTGTAGAACAAATAGTTAATTTCCAGTTATACTATATACAGCAATGTCGTGAATACATTGAACTTCATTCAATGAATTCTCTTTCAGCACCTGCCGTAAATTCTGAAACCAAAAATCAAACAAGCGATTCATCCACATTAGATATAAAAGAGGAACCTGCCGATTTATCGGCTCCGTATCAACAATTATTTTTCTCTTGCAGCAGAATTGAGCTAACGGTTTTATACTGGCTCTTTAAAAAAGTAGAGTTCATTGAGTCGGGACGTGGGGACATGGTTTCTTTCATACAGACCTACTGCCTTTATAAAGGTGAGGACGGTAAGCCTCAAAAAATGAAAGCAATTAATGGTTTGATTTCAGATATAGAGAACGGTGCAAAAAATCCAGAACATGCAAGAAAGGAAGTCATTAAGAAGTTAGAGGACGCTCTTATTACATTGAAACACCATATTGAGAACATAAAAAACGAAGTAATTGACAAATCTCCGAGCGATTTAATTCGCTGATTACCAATGGTAATCACCAGGTGATTACTCGCTTTCCCCTGCGTATTGTAGTTTCTTGCATTCATAAATATATATAACACGTTATATCTATGGATGTAAATTCAATCGTTACCAAGAAAGACCTGAATGAACTTTGGGAAAAGATTTCCAAATTATTCGGGCAGAAGACTTCAAATGAAGCAACGCCGGAAAAGAAGACGTCAAAACGGGGTTACCTGCGTTCCCGTGATGTTCGGACCCTACTAAGTGTTTCCGACAACCGCCTGCGTGACATGCGGAACAACCGTGAGATTCCTTTCACCACCGTAGGTAAGACCTACTACTACCCGGAGAAGGAAATTCATGACATGATGGACAACAACATGCGAAACCCCAACGCCTAAGTAGAACAAGGGCTGGGATTTTAAGATTCGCATGGAAAAGGATTGTCCTTATACTATTTGCATGGATAGGTTAGAGTTGATTGCATCCTGCACTAATCCTTTCTGGAATAGACGCTCATACAGTGATATTCCAGATGGGATTATGCTCACGGATGAAGTTAAACTTTATCCGTGCATTAAGAACAATCCTTTTTTCAACTACTCCTTTGACATTCATTTGAAGGAACAGCAGGTAGCCAGTTTCTTCTGTGGAGATAATCACCGGTTGCGTTATAAGATTTCCAATCCAACACGTCTGAATTTAGCAAACAATATCTTATATGAAGAAGGACTGCATGAGAAGTTGAAGTTAATCTTCAATGCATTGGGGTTGACGTTCTATAAATATGCTTACGCTGAGATTGCCATAGATGGATATGACTTTATACAGAAGCAAAAATCGCTGATGGAATCTGACTGCTATCACCGCAAGCAGCCACTTCAAAATGTGTCTCAGACTAAGGATGAATGCACGGGAAAAATTAAAAGCATTGTTCCAGGTTCAAGATTTGGTGATAAGCACATCAGCATTTATGACAAGCAAAGTGAGGTTCAAGCGGCAGGTAAGACCTATATTGAAGATTTCTGGAAGATGAACGGCTTACTTATTCATCCTGAAAAACAAATAGACAGGATTGAACTCCGGTTAAAAAGAAAACAGGCGGAATTTCTTGAAGCGGATTTCTCCCAGTTGTCAGACGCTACATACCTTTCATCTTTTTTCAGGAAGCATGGCGGACATTACTTAGAGTATATACACAATGAAGTGCCAAAGAAGAGGAAGCACATTATTGATTGGTCAGCGTTCAAAACAGTTCAGTTGGCGAAGGTAAAGGAAGCCAAACAAGCAGCATCGAATGCATCCTTCAAGCCAGTTATAAAGAAGTTATACCTGGAATTTCACAGGACAGGAAAGGAATATTACATGGCATCCTACGAACAACTTGCTGAAACCTACGGTTTACGCAGTTGGTTGTATTTGAGAATTGAAAAGTGGAAACGTGAGTACAGACTGAGGTAATCAAGTAAATATACCTACCTGTAAAAGCCAGGTAGGTATATATTAATAGCATAGTAATATTACTTGCAGGTTCTTATTAAGAAGCAATCGGTAATGTCACGGTCAAAATATCTGACATAACACCATCGCCAGCCGTGTTGACAGGAACTATCCAATAAGAATAGGTCTGAACTGAACCCGTGGCATTAGTGTCGACGAATGAAGTTTTAGTCACTGTCGACAGAACGGTAGCTGCTGAGAAGGAAGAACTTGCTGAACGATAAATCTTGTAAGATTTTACGTTGCCGGCACTCGTGGTGTTGAGCGGCTTTTTCCACTTCAATTTAACTTGATTGTTATTAATTTTACGAGTGACGAACTGGTGATAGTTTTGCACCATTTGAAGTACACCTTGCGGTGTCTTCGCATTTGCAAGTTGGAAACCGCTTGTCTGAATAATGGCACCCATTAAAATGTAATCGCTTCCTGAGGCTGTCTGTGCTGTATTTTGCACATACTGTGCTTCTGATTTAAGCAGTTGAGAAAGCGTCAACGCTTTCTGACGAAGGTCAACAAGGTCAGCGTGTGAACCACGGTTCCCTTTGGGACCCCACACCCCGATTGCATTGGTAACGTCCGTAATGCCTGTTTGAAGGGAAGCCAAAGTAGGTGATGGAGTCGGAAAATTCAAATTTCCTGTCATGCTGACAAATACACGATTGCCAAGATTGACAAGCCCTGCATAGTTTTTAGGACTTAGTTTAATTGAAACGATAGGTTTTGACATAATAATTGTTTGTTTTTAGTTTAGGTTAAGTGTTTTTAGTGATAATCCGATTAGCGTTGTTATTCAGTTTCATTCTTTCAACATTAACAGCACTGTGATTATCTGATTGCGTGTTTTAGTTATTAATCGCTTCGCCTGATTTAGTGCTGATTTTAAGTTAGCAGAACAACAACTTTTAATCTTTTCTCAAACATAAATAGTATGAAAAAAAGAAAAAGGGAAGCGTAAAATGAAATTTGTTAAAATGATAGTAAATTTCAACATTCCGGTCAAAAATTGACGAGTTAAATTTTAATCTATATTTGCATCTCTTGCTTGCTGAATACATTCTGCCTTCTGTTAATAAGTTGCTCATAATGAGTGGAATTCACTCATATTAAAATTAGTTGACCATATGTCCTTTAATATAACCCATCTTGAAAATGAGATTATTGACCAATACCTTTATGATGAGCACCCAACACGCCCATGGATTATAGGTTTCAGTGGTGGTAAGGATAGCACGATGCTTCTGCAAGTGGTTTGGAATGCACTTAAAAGAATAGAACCTATCCTTTTAACACGCCAGATTTATGTCATATGTAACGATACCTTAGTGGAGAATCCACGCATCGTAAAATTTATCAATACGACACTGCGTAAAATTCAGAAGTCAGCCAACTTAAATGATTTTCCTATTATTGTTCATGAGACAACTCCTAAACTGGATGATAGTTTTTGGGTACGTTTAATTGGATTAGGTTATCCGGCACCGAATAAATTCTATCGTTGGTGCACAGAGCGTTTAAAAATTGACCCTACAACCAGATTCATCAAAGAAACGGCTTCGATGAATGAAGAAGCAATTATTCTTTTGGGCACACGTAGTGCGGAAAGTTCTAATAGGGCTGCTTCCATAAAAAAACATGAAGTAAAAGGTCAACGCCTTAGAAAACATTTGTTGCCAAACGTCTATGTATATGCCCCAATAAAAGATATAACCACAAATGAATTGTGGCAATATTTGAACCAAGTTCCCCCACCCTGGGGTGGCAACCACAAAGAATTGGTAACGCTTTATCGTAATGCTAATGCCGGTGATTGTCCGTTGGTAATTGATGACACTACACCCAGTTGTGGCAGTAGTAGGTTCGGGTGTTGGACATGTACTGTCGTAGCAAAGGATAAAAGTATGGAAGGGCTTATTGATAATGGCGAGGAGTGGATGCAACCGCTTGCCGATATTCGTAATTTCTTAGTTGAAACAAGGGACAATCCTGAACGATATAGGCAAAAAGAACGAAGGAACGGAACAGTTAAAGAAAATTTATGGGGTCCTTATTTATTTGAAACACGGGTTGAGATTTTAAGGAGAATATTAAAAGCACAAAAAGAACTTGAAAAAACAGAAGGTATTGAATTAATCTCGCATCAGGAGATGGTTCTGATTCAGTTTCACTGGTTCAGAGATTTATTTTTCAAAACAAAAGTGTCGGAAATTTATAATAAAATTTACAAATACAAATTTGATATGAGCAAGCAAGAGGAAAAGCAAAAACAAGAAAGTGACCTGCTTCGCAAGTCCTGTAAACAGGAGCCAAAGGATGTTGAACTCATTCACAACCTACTTGCTTTGCAAAAAACCAAAACCTTGAAAATTAAGAAGAGAGGGTTGCTGGATGATATTGATAGTTGTATTGAACAATTCATTGACGAATCAAAAGAAAAAAAATTAAGTCTCAGCAATGACAATTAAAGAAATAGAACTTTACAACTTTCGCATTTATAAAGGAGAGAACAAGATTGACTTGACCTCTGCCAACAAACATAATATTTTTATTGTCAGTGGTAGAAATGGCTTTGGAAAAACAACCTTTCTCATGTCAATGGTTTGGTGCTTGTATGGAAGAAATATGCAAGAGGTTGATGACTTGTATAAAAAAGAAATTGGTGACCAAGGTGGATACAGTAAATACCTTGCCAACTCACTTAATAGATTATCCAAGGCAGAAGAAAATTATAAATTTCATGTGTCAATCAAATTCGTGAACGTGAACATTCCCGAAGTGCCTTGCAAAGAGATTACAGTTAAGAGAACTTACAATACTCTCACAAGCACAAGTGAAGAAGTTGAAGTATTGATTGACGGCTATCCAAGCGAATTAGCCATGGAAGTTGGACAAGAAATATTCATTCGTGAGTTTATAATGCCAATTGAAATTGCTAAGTTCTTTTTCTTTGATGCAGAGAAAATCGTGAACCTTGCGGAAGTAAACACAACAGAACAACGGACAAAATTAAGCCAGGCATATTCGGAAGTTTTAGGAATAAAAAAATACGAGGACATTAAGGGCAATTTGGAAAACTTGCAGATGAAATTTCGTCAGGAGTCCGCAAGTGCCGCAGAAAAAAATCAATTAGCACAACTGCAAGCCGATGTTGTTAAATACGAAAATCAAATTAAGGAGAACGAAGATAAAATTAGTGACTATCGTGAACAACGAAACGAAAAAAACAAAGAATCAAGAGATATTCAGGACAAGTTAATTAAAGAGGGAAGTTTAATAACAGTTGAAGAACTTCAAAAAATTAGAGAGCAAGAAGATGAACTGACTAAGAAACAAACTGCATTGCAAAACGAGTTGCGAGATTCTTACGACATCATTCCATTTGCAATTGTCGGGGAGAAGTTTCTTGAAGTAACCAAACAGATAGAAAACGAAAACAATTTCAAGTCAGCACAATTCAAAGAAGAAAATGTAAAAGGAGTAACAAGTAAAATCTTAACTGACCTGGATGATATTCCAAAGCCGAAAGATTTACTCATTACACATGAGATAAGAAAATTCTATTCAGACAACTTTGAATTGCTGATTCGCAAGCATTTCTTTTCTGACACACCTTCTCTCCCAGAGGATTTCAAAGAACTGCATGAATTTTCAGAAACACAGAAAAATGAATTGTTTGCATTACTCAGTAACATCAAACTTTCGTTTCGTGAATCTTTCAAACGCATCAATGGAGAATATAATCTCACAAGAAATGAGTTAAACACAATCCGCAGACGAATAAAAGATGCGGAAACGAATCAAGAGAATCCAATCATCGCTGAACTGAGAAAGCGAAAAGAAGAATTAGACAAAGACATCATCCGTATTGATGATACTGTTGATTCTCTCCTGAAAGAAATCGGTGAATTCACCAACGAGAAGACGCAAAGAGGAAAACGCATTGAGGAACTTTCACGAAAGTTGAATGTATCGGAAAAGAATAAAGAGAAAGATGCAGTCATCACAAGGAACATCAACAATTTAAAAGATTTCATTGGCAAATTTAAAGCCAAGAAAAAAGAATCACTGGAAGAACAGATTCTTAAAGGGCTTGAAACTCTAATGCACAAAAAAGGATTCATCAAAAAGGTTGAAGTAGAAATTATCGGTGACGACATTGACATTGTATTGAAAAACAACCGCAATGAGGAAATCAAAAAAGAATCACTAAGCAAAGGTGAGCAACAGATGTATGCGACTGCTTTGTTGCGTGGTCTTGTTGAAGAAAGCGATATTCAGTTCCCGGTATTCATTGATTCTCCGATGCAAAAGTTTGATGAACAACATGCGGAAAATATCATCAAATACTTTTATCCAAATATTTCCGACCAAGTGGTAATCTTCCCGCTCATTAACAAAGAATTAAACGAGAGAGAATACAACATACTTTCAAAACATATTGCCCGGACATTTATTATCAATAATGTGCACGAAGACAGTAGCGAATTTTTGTCTATTGAACCAGAAGATTTTTTGAAAACTTATAACCGAATGTATAGCAATGCTAATTAACATACGAACATCAGAAGCGAATAAAGCAGTAGTTCAGGAACTCACAAGAAAAGTTTTCCCTGGGGCATCAGAAAATTACATTTCAAGAGTTGCATTTGCATATTCTGTTTCAAAAGGGGCTTCCTTTGACCCAAGCAACAAAGAACATTTGCTTGACAGCCGTGGCAAAGAGTATAAAGACGATATTCTTTTTGGTAACTATCGAGATTATTACATCGCAATTATTTGTCAGCGTTATCAGATTTACAAAACAGACCCCAGCATCGCTAAATATATTAAGATGCACATTGACCATGGCTTGACACTGATGAATAAGTTATTTGAGGAGAATAAAAATTATTCAGGACTTGATTTCCTTTTGGAGAACATTGAAAAAGGAATTGAAGTATTAGAGGAAAATGATGTAAGTAACGAAGCAATTCTTTTTGACGAACAGACAAGAAGAAACAGAATTACGAACAAAAAGTATTTTACCGACCTTATTAAAATCAAAGTTGGAAAAACATTTGATGATGAACAAATATTTTTCAATCTTAACGATTCAACCATTCATAATAATGCTCATGTTGCAGTTGCAGGTAATTCCGGCACAGGAAAAACTCATTTCGCAAAGAGTTTAATGCAACAGGTAGTAGATGAATCAAAAGGCGAAGTCAATTTTATTTTTCTTGACTTCAAAGGTTTGAAAAAGGAAGATGAAAAGGCAATGCAAACCTTTTTCGCTAAAACAAAAGCAGTTTATGTTGATGCACCTCAAAAACCTTTTCCAATAAATCCTCTCGCATTTATTGATAATGTGAATGAGAAGAACAAAATTATGGGCATTAATAAATTTGTGGACATCATTACCAGTTATAGCAACATCGGGAAGGTTCAACAACAGACCTTGAAGGATGCAACACGAATGGCTTTTGCAGCAACAAAGAATGGTGCTTATCCATCCATCAAGGATATTTTTAATAACGTCATTGCTGTGGACCCACGCCCAAGCACACTCAGAGAAATTTTACAAAACCTAAGTGAACTTGACTTGTTTGAGACGAAAGTTGATTTGAAAAACAGTTTTCTGAATCAGAACTATTACCTGAGTTTATCGGGCGACTTATCAAATAATGTACGCTTCACTTCTGTATTCCTAATTATCAATTACATATATAATACATTCATGAACATGGATAATGCTCCCATTGAAGGGAAGTACCAGGGCATGAGGTATGTTTTTCTTATTGATGAAGCACATGTAATATTTAAAGAGAAGAAGAGCCAAGACTTATTAGAAAAAATTCTCCGGGAGATTCGCTCCAAAGGAGTTTCTGTTGTATTACTCTCGCAGGGCATTGAAGAATTCAATCAACCTTCGTTTGATTTCAGCAGCATGTGTGAAACTGCATTCCTGTTTGACATCAAAGACAAAACGAATCTCAGAAATATGGAAAGGTTTTTAGGTGTTGGGGAAAAGTATTCCAACAAACTAAAAACAAGTATGGAGAATATTCAGAAGTACCAACTTGTAAGCAACTTAAAAGAGTATAAGGTTGCTGAATTGTTCAAAGCGTAACCCAACCTTTCTGCTCAAAGCATGCCGGTATTAACAAGAGATGAATTAGCGGACCTTAATCCTGAAAAACTTTATAATATACCTACATTCGTTTTGCATTACGAATTGTGGCAGAACATTGACCCTACTCTTGCAGCGACACTTAACGCACCAGTCAAGATTAAATTTGATGCCAATATTCGAAATAATTTAGGTACCCTTAGAAATAAGAAGGGGATATACATATTTTTTGTTGAACCGGATTTTCCATTTGTTCCGAAAGCAAATTACTTAATGTATGTAGGGAGAGTGATAAATACCAATACTTTTTACCTTAGATTTCGTGATTATGTAAATGGAATTGGGAATAGGAATATAAGAAGGAATATCCAACTTCTTACCAATTTATGGGAAGATAAAACATGGGTTTATTTTTATGAATTGAATCTTGCTGACAATAGAATAAAAACTATTGAATCAAATTTATTTGACAACATCGTTCCACCTCTTAATAATCAATTCAGGGCAAGACGTGCATTAAATTCAAGAAGTATTTATAATTAAATCATGGCAATAAAATCTATTCACCTTCCGGCATTAAGGGGCAACTTTGGTAGTTGGAATTACTTTTCAACTGTTATTAAAGTTAAGGACATCGTAGATGATAATAGAATAATAACTGTTCCCGAATCAAAGGCTCTATACACAAAGAACATAAATCAAATTTTACAAAGAGAGATTGACACAAGTCGTATTGATAAAATTAAGGAATACTTGTTGAGAAGTAAGGAAAGGTTTTTTAGTTCCTTAATCGTCGCTATCCACAAAGGAGCCCCGGAATGGGCTGATTTTGACCTTGAACGTCAATTCCGTATTGACAATGATTTGGTTGATGATACCGAAGTGGAATTTATTGAAAATAAAATTGGTGTGCTGACATTATCAGGGAATGAAGAAATATTTGTTTTAGATGGGCAACACCGTTTACTGGGACTAAGAAAAGCCGTGGGAGATAATGAGAGTGTCGGCGAAGATGAAATATCATTAATTATTGTTATCCACAAGGCTGATTTAAAGCAAAGAACCAGAAGACTTTTTACTGTTTTAAATCGGTATGCAGTTTCAATAAAGCCAGCAGAAAAAGTTATCCTTGAAGAAGATGATGCAGCAGCCATTCTCACACGTAAACTTGTTCAAGAATACCCCACATTCATTAAAGACAATGCCGTTTCAGCAACAAAACTGTTTAATCTATCATCAACAGACACAAAAAATTTTACCTCATTAGTTTGTCTGTATGAGATAAGCAAGGTTCTGATTAATTACTCTTCATTATACAAATCCAAAGTCATTATTAGACCAACAGATGAGGTTCTTAATCAATTGTACGTGAATATCACTTCGTTTTGGGACTTTTTCTTTAAAGCATTTCCGAATGTTGTGAAGTTTATTAATGAACAGAAGGTTCCGTCAAAATTTATAAGAAATAAAACTTCTGGGGGAAGTATGTTGTTAAGACCAGAGGGTCAATTATTATTTGCGTCAGTCTATAAAGAGTTTGATAGTTCAAAAAAAGTAAAAGTGTTTAAAGACAATGTATCAAAAATAGATTTCAATCTAAGTGGACCAAACTGGATGTATGTTTTTTGGAAAGGAGATACAATGGAAACTAAGCACAAGAAATTAAAGAGGTCTATATTCAAATATTTATTGGGAAGTAAGGGCGAAGAAAAGTATATCACAAACGAACTAACAAAAATCTACAAGGAGTACAATTTAACCTTCAAGAATAACCTTAAATCAACTGTAAAGTAAATGGAACTTACTGTTATATTACTTGGAGTACTTGCTATACTCGTAGTCATAAATATTTATCTGACACATAAAGCAGGTAAGAAAGAAGAAAACAATGATGTGACTGAAATTAAAAATTCAGTGACATCTCTTATTCAAGATTTAAAGGACACTGAACGCAATCTGAAAGATGAGTTTGCAACGAACAGAAAAGAAGCCGCCGATTCATCAAAAGGATTAAGAGAGGAAGTAACAAATCAATTAAATACCTTCACTAAGACTTTTTCAGAACAACTTTCTGCACTTACTAATTCAGTAGGTGAAAAATTTACTGCATTTCAGACTTCCATTGATGCGAATAATAAAGATAGCAGAAAGGAACTGAAAGAGAATTTGGAAGCATTTAAAACTGATTTAAACACCGGACTTAAAACTTTCAATGAAAAACTGAGAGAAAATTTCTTTGATTTTGTAAACAATCAGAAAACACAGAATGAAGCCAACAATCTGAAATTAGGAGAACTGAAAACCTCTCTTGAAAATTCTGTAAACAAAATGCAGGAAGGCAATGAAAAGAAATTGGAAGAAATGCGGAAAACTGTTGATGAAAAATTAAATGAAACACTGGAAAAGCGATTGGGTGAATCTTTCAAACTGGTAAGTGAAAGATTAGAAGCAGTTCATAAAGGGTTAGGAGATATGCAACATCTTGCCAGCAGCGTTGGTGACTTAAAGAAAGTGATGAGCAACGTGAAGTCGAGAGGGGTTTTAGGTGAGTATCAACTGCAAAATTTGATAGAAGATTTGCTGACAAATGAGCAATATGAGAAGAATGTAAAAACAAAGGTAGGAAGCGGTGCAGTTGTAGAGTTCGCTATTAAGATGCCACATGGTGATAACTTAGACAAAATATTATGGCTCCCGGTAGATTCAAAATTTCCAAAAGAAGATTATGAGTCATTAGTTGATGCCTATGATAAAGGCGATTTGGAAAAAATTGAAGAGTTCAGAAAAGCATTTGTAAAAGGCATCAGAAAAAATGCACAGGACATAAGGGAGAAATATATTGACCCGCCAAACACAACAGAATACGGGATTATGTTTTTGCCGTATGAAAGTTTATTCGGAGAAGTTTTAAGAACGCCGGGGTTATTTGAACAACTTCAAAAAGATTATAAGATTACCATAACTGGTCCAACGACACTAAGTGCACTGCTGAATAGTCTGCAAATGGGTTTTCGGACACTTGCAATCGAAAAGCGAAGCAGTGAAGTGTGGGATTTACTTGGAGCAGTAAAAACAGAGTTCAAACAATTCGGTGATGTATTGGCTAAGACAAAAAAGAAATTAATAGAGGCAACGAATGTAATTGACACTTCCGAAGTACGAACAAGAGCCATAGAAAGGAAACTACGTAATGTTCAGGAACTCACACAAGAAAAAACAACTTTAATTTTAGATGCCAACAATGATTTAGAATCAACGGTAGAAGAAAGCGAAGAAGAAGAAAATGTTTGATGAACTCACTTTATACTCTCACTGGAATCATTTTTTTTACAAACCTGATGAAGTTCTTTCATCTGTTTGTAATGCACCAAAAGACCAAAGCGGAATTTACATTATTTACAAATTGCAGAAGAATGGGGTTGAATTAATCTACATTGGTTCATCAGGCAGGTTATTAGCCAATGGAAAAATTAAGCACAGGGAAGGTGGTTTGTTTGACCGTCTTGTAAATGGGAAACAATTTGGTGCTGCAAGAAGAAATTCATGGAGTAGAAAGATGCAACAAGATAAAATAGCCGCAATTGATGTAAATTGGTATGTTACCTACAACGATGAGGTAAAACATAATCCCGTAGATGTTGAAGCAATATTACGGAAAAAGTTTTTTGACCTGTATGGTAGATTGCCAGTTTGGAATAAAAGATTGGGTTAGAAGGAAACTCCTAATTGACCATTGCCCTCAGTTCACTCACGACATTCTTAATGACATCAATCACAACATCAATCTCCTTTTTGGTGTTATATTTTCCAAGAGAAAACCGAATGCTGCTGAATGCAGCAGATTCGTGTAATCCCATTGCAGTAAGGACATGAGACGGTTCAATAGATGTGGAAGTACAGGCACTTCCATTGCTTACAGCAATTAATGGTAAATCATTTTCATTGTTACTCAAACCCATAATCATTGCATCGCTATCTGCTCCATTAAAACAAATGTTCGTGACATTATACATCCGCTCAATTGTATTGCCATTGATTACAGTGTCTTCAATTTTGAGCAATTCACTTTCTAAATAGTTTCGTAATGTCAAAATGCTTTCAGCATTTTTCTTCATTTCCTTTCGTGCCAATTCGCAAGCATAACCTATCGCCACAATGCCCGGTACATTCAGAGTGCCACTTCGCAGTCCTCTTTCATGACCACCACCATGCTGTAATGCTTCCAGCATTACTTTCTCCCCATGATGCTGCTTCACATATAAAGCACCTATACCTTTCGGTGCATAAATCTTATGCCCACTAAAACACAGGACATCTATTCCTAAATCATCTACGTTAATGGGTACTTTGCCTACGGCTTGCGTACCATCACAGAAAAAGATTGCATCAACGCTATGCGTTAATGCTGCAATTTCCTTCACCGGCTGTATTACACCCGTTTCATTATTTGCGTACATAACACTCACTAAAATAGTATCGCTTCGCAATACTCTTTTCAGTTCGTTCAAATCAACCAAACCATCTTGCTTCACTGGCAAATAGGTTACTTCATAACCTTTGCCCTGCAAATGCTGACAAGTATCCAAAACCGCACTGTGCTCTGTGCTAACAGTAACAATGTGCTTTCCTTTCTTAGCGTACTTTTCAGCAACACCTTTTATGGCTAAATTAATTCCCTCAGTTGCCCCACTTGTAAAAACAACTTCATGTGGCTGTGCCCCAAGCAACTCAGCCACCTGGATTCGTGCGGCTTTCACCGCCTCATAAGCACCCACACCAAATTGGTGTGTGCTGTTTGCGTTCGCAAAATTATCAGTAAGGAACGGATACATTGCTTCCAATACCCTTTTATCAATGGGCGTTGTTGCATTATTATCAAGATATATTAACTGTCTTTGAAATGTCATTTAAGAGGCGAATTTACGATTTATCTTTGCAGTAAAACAGAAATTTTCTGAACACTTCCAAAATTCATGTTTAACCTTTTAAATTTTATTAGTCATGGAAGTTATTCTTTTGTCAAAAGAGGAATACGATAACATTATTCGTATTCTGACTGAAATTAATTTAACAATTGCCACTTATAAAAAGGGGCTCAGAGACCTGGTAATTGATAATGAGGAGTTCATTAAGGTGATGCACATTTCAAAGCGAACTGCTCAAAATTGGCGTGATGAAGGCATCATAACATTTTCTCAGGTAGGTAGTAAGATTTACTACAATGTCGGAGATATAGATGAAATGATGAAAAGGTATCTAAAAAAGAGTTTTTATAAGAAATAATAGGGCATTCCCCTTACGGGTCGGGCTTTCCGTTGCAATCTTTCTGAAAAAGAAAGGATTTACTCTGCAATCCCTAATGCAAAAAGATTGTGGTGTGCTATGCACATGTCTATCTAATGCTGTTCCGTAAATACTCCACAGCAAAAATCCGAAACGGAAACATGGTGTTCCTCGGCTTCTCTCCGCAAAAAGTCACGCCAACTCAATCAGTAAGCCTGCCTGAAATACTTTCTTTTTAAGGTAGGCAGGCACACTGATTGCCCTACGGGTTTGCTGAAAAAGCAAAAGTTGTCATGCCTTTTGCAGTTCGTTCTGCCTCGTCATCTTGTGGCTACTTTGTCCGGCAGGCACTGCTCTCTCCATTCCGTTGCAAGTTTTCACTTCATTGCGTTCTCAATGCCTGCCGTCCACCGCCACAATTGTTAGGCTCGCCTGCGAATCGGGCAGGGCTTCGGGAATTGTCATGATTTTTGTAGTCCACCGCTCATGCCAACTTGAAACAAAAAATCACGCCAATCCCTTGTGTTTGCAACAGGGCTGTCCGGTCGCTCCGTTACACTTCACTTTCTCCGTCCAGCCCCTGCCCTCAACTCGCAACGGCTCGACACACAACGTCTGCAATGAAATATTGCATCCGTTTTTTCCAACGCTTGCTCATGGCTGTATTTCCGTTTCGGATTTTAACAGCCAAAAAAAACAGGAAGAAAAAGAAAACAGGAAAAAGCCTGCGGTCAGTTCATTCTTACGTTCATCCGTTTTGTTCCATTACGTTTCTCTACGTTCCACTACATTACACGTCACTACTTTACTTCATCATTTCACTCACCTCGGCATGAAGAAGCAAGAGTAACTCCATTCAGTCATTAAAAGAATGCCTACGCTTCGTTTCATTTCGCCCTGGAATCTGCTTCTCCCACATGCATCCCATCTCACAAGCAGATTCCAGCACTACATTTCACGCAACCAATTCTTTTAATGCCCTCAGTCGTCACCCTTGCAAAACCCACCCACCCGCCCTTAGAAGCAGGAAACCAAACACAGAAAAGAAAAATAGCGGAATATCTACACCTTAAAAACCTGATAGGCAAAGGTAATCCGCCAACGCACCTTGCAAGGTCATGCCCTTCGGGTGATGTCAAATTTTTTTAATCTCTTATTTTAGGGGATAAAAAAATTATGACCATCAACCTTGCAATTCCGCCTACCCACGGATAAATTGTTGCCTATCAGGTTTGTTAAGGTTTGTTTTGTTTTGGTAGCGAAAGTGGAATAGAAATTTGCGATGGGTCAGGATAACAAATGGAAAAATGTCTTCGCTCAACTTTTCATCTGCGGAAGAACGGAAGGGAATATTACGAAGGCGATTTTTTTGCGGGAGTTAGCGGACTTTTGCAGGATTATATAAGGTGCGATTTTTTCACGTTATTAACATATATAAATAGTTGTAAACATTTGTCGGGAGAAGCCCTTCAATGCTTATATTTGTCAGGCAAAATCGTTCATTGAAAAGCAGTCAAGCAAGTAAAAATCAGGTGTTACCCTTTTAGGTTACCATTGCTGACTACTTTCGGAAACCCTTGATAATAGTGGCTTTCAGAGGTAGGTGTTAGTGCCACCCTCTCCGCCTTCGCCTCGCCAAAGCTCGGCTTCGGCGGACAAAGTCCGCAGCAAGATGAGCGACGGCGGGATGACTTAGCCAAGTCTTTACAAATGGGTTGGACCGTTTACATTCTTAAATGCAATGACGATCATCTTTATGTCGGTTGCACAGAAAATTTAAAGGAGCGTTTTAAAAGGCATGCATCAGGAGGCGTACCTGCAACTAAAAATCGTATTCCCGTTGAACTAATCCTTTACGTTACTTTTCCCGATAAATATAAAGCATTCTCATTTGAAAAGTATTTGAAAACCGGATCAGGAAGAGCTTTCATTTCCAGGCATTTTATTTAGCATTCATTTTTTATCCCTTATCTCTTTAGCCTTCGGCGATTTCAACCTCCCTCTCCCTTTTTTCGCGCATATAAATCATCACCAAAAGAAAGGTGAATAAAAAAACGCTGATGATAACAGGGAGCAAGTTGTCACCCTCAGCTCCTATCTTATCAGGATTAAGCCCGGATCCCACATTTCTGAAGAGGTACGCAAGCACAATTGCCGATGCATTATTAACAAAATGGCCGATCATAGGCAACCACAATGAGCCGCTCCAAACAAACAAGTATCCTAACAACGCACCAAGAAGCATGCGGGGAAGAAACCCGAAAAACTCAAAGTGTATAGCGCTAAAAATAGCTGCCGTTAGCCAGATACCCCAATGTTTGTTCTTCGACCAATCAATAAAGATGCGTTGAAGAATTCCTCTGAAAAATAATTCTTCTCCTATGGCAGGAATAAGTGCGATCATCATCACATTGAATATCATTTCACCCGGGCTGTTCATTTTCAAAAGCGATTCAGTCAGGCGATCTGCTCTATCTTCATAATCCCTCATCCATTTTTCAACACCGCTTAAGAAGGAGGGGAAAGACATTTTCGAATTGATGTCTCCAAGATAATTAATGAGCGGAAGCGCAACGATGAGAGCAATGATTACAAACAATACAGAATATTTATTCACTCCTTTATCTAACTTCAAATACCCTTTTGCCTCATCACTGAAAAGATAAGCAAGGAACCATGCAGACAGTATAAAACATCCGATGGAAGAAACGGATTGAAACACTTTCGCAATTTCAATAGCCCTGTCACCTGAAAGATTATCTAATAAAGATTGAAGTTCTGACGGGGGAACTCGATAAAAGAAAAAAATAATTCCGAAGCTTAAAAGGCCAAAAACGATCATGGAAATAATAAAAATGCCTATAGCCAGCAGCAGTTTTGAAGCCGGCGGATAGTCCGCCCATAGTGCCTTTAGATTCATTTCTCTATTTTTGCTGCCAAATTAGCAACTTAATAATTGGCGCTAAACTATATTTGTTGATTCTTTTGAACAATGGTAAAGATCGGTAATATTGAATTAGGCGATTTCCCTCTTTCGCTTGCTCCTATGGAGGACGTGAGCGACCCGCCCTTTCGTTATGTCTGCAAGCACAATGGCGCCGACCTCATGTACACGGAGTTTATTTCCAGCGAAGGCCTCATTCGCGATGCTGCAAAAAGCATGATGAAGCTGGACATCTTTGAATATGAACGCCCCATCGGCATCCAGTTATTTGGCGGGGATATAGATAGTATGCGTGAAGCTGCTTTAATTGCTGAACAAGCCCGTCCCGATCTTGTTGACATTAATTATGGCTGCCCCGTTAAAGCTGTTGCATGTAAAGGTGCAGGCGCTGCATTGTTACAGGACATTCCCAAGATGGTGAAGATGACGGAAGAAGTGGTGAAAGCCCTGAAGCTTCCGGTTACTGTAAAGACAAGATTAGGATGGGATGATAACACAAAGAATATAGGCGAAGTTGCCGAGCGCCTGCAGGACATTGGCATTAAAGCCCTAACGGTTCACGGGCGCACGAGAAAACAAATGTACAAAGGCCCTGCCGACTGGACACTGATCGGTGAAATAAAAAAGAACCCACGCATATATATCCCAATTTTCGGAAACGGCGATGTGGACTCTCCCGCAAAAGCAATTGAGATGCACAATCGCTACGGTATTGACGGCGTGATGATAGGCAGAGCCAGCATCGGCAACCCGTGGATCTTTAATGAGATCAAACATTTCCTGAAAACAGGCCAAGACCTTCCTCTTCCCTCCATTGACCAGCGCATTGAAGTATGCCGCACCCACCTTCAAAAATCCATTGAGTGGAAAGGCCCCATTGTCGGCATTTTAGAAATGCGAAGGCATTATGCCAACTACTTTAAAGGCTTAGCCTACTTCAAAGATTTTAGAATGCGCCTCGTCACTACCGATTCTTTTGATGAAATCAATTCCATTTTGAATGAGGTGGAAGGGCATTATGCTGACATTGCAGCATAAGCTACCAGCAGGCTGCTGATTGCTGATTTGTTTAACGTGTATTCCCAAAAACTAATCCGCTAAAGTTGCGAAAGGCGAAGCAAATGCACAAAATTCATCCACCATTTCAATCAAATGCGAGATCACTTTGATGTAGCGTGAGATCACCTTCACGAAGCGCGAGATCATTTCATTGTGGCGTGATAACATTTCGATGAAACGTGAGGTCGTTTTGTTGTGGTGTGATCACGTTTTTGAATGGTTTTGCGTTTTTTCAATGAACTACTCCGCCGCAGAGCAGACGGAGTATCTGTTAAATCATAAATATGTCTCGCCCCAGAGGGGCGGGGAATTAAACCCATAGAGATTAAAAAATGCAATAGAATGATTTAACCGGCGACTTTCAAACCCACAGCATGCCTGACCGCTTCAAAGGCCGCCGAAGGATGAAGTAAATCCTGAAAACGCGTTTTTAAGGCTCTTACATGTATTTTAAGATTTTATGCAATTACCATAAGGATGGTTGCAATCCTACATAGGATAGAGACAATCCTACATATCCCTGCAGCAATCCTATGTAGGAAAGTAACAATCCTACATATCCCCGTCACAATCCTATGTAGGAAAGAGACAATCCTACATATCCCGTTCGCAATCCTATGTAGGAAAGAGACAATCCTACATATCTCCATTACAATCCTATGTAGGAAAATGACAATCCTACATTGCCCTGTCATAATCCTATGTAGGAAAGAGACGATCCTACATATCCCTGTCACAAGCCTATGTAGGAAAGGGACTATCCTATGTAGGATTCAGAAAAAGCTTGTTTTTGTGTTAAAAAGCTTGTGTTATTGAGCTATAACCCTCCCAGGGCTTTAAACCTGTCCGGATTTGAGTTCAAAGAAGGATACCGGCAAAATAAAAAGCGTGGCCGATAACCCGAAAATGTAAAACAAAGATTTGCCAGCATCAACTATATAAACTAACTTTGCTGTGGATATACGCATTGCGTTTTTTGAGATGTATGCTAAATTTAGTGTAAATTCGCAAAAAGGCATGCGTATAATAGCATAAAGCCACATGTTATCCGCAACTGCAACGCGCAACTTCCAACTTCACAGCGACCGTTCAACAATCAGCATTTGGTCAAACAGAAAAAAATATTAAGTTAAATTTGACAATGAAATTAGCAATTATCGGAGACTACAACGACAATTATAGACCACACAAAGCGACAAATGAAGCAATAAAACATTCAATAGAAAAGAACAATATCGAACTTGACTTTGAATGGCTTTCAACTGACACAATTGAAACCAATTTTGAAAAAATTATTTCGACATATAACGGATTTTGGATAGCGCCCGGAAGCCCATATAAAAGTATGACAGGTGCATTAAAAATAATTCGACACACAAGAGAAAACAATATTCCGACAATTGGAACTTGTGGCGGGTTTCAACATATGGTAATAGAATTTGCAAGAAATGTATTAGGAATTACTGACGCTGAACACGCTGAATATGACCCCTATTCTTCCAAACTTGTTGTTAATCCATTAAGTTGTTCATTGGCAGGACAGACTCTTGAAATTGAACTGACAGACAAATCGTCGAAGACCTTTGAAATTTTTGGAACTGATAAAATAAACGAAAAATACTATTGCAACTTTGGACTGAATCCAGAATATCAAAATCAACTTGACGACAATGGTTTCAAAATTGTTGGGACAGACAAATTAAGAGAAGCGAGAATTTTAGAATTAGAAAATCATCCTTTTTTTATTGCGACACTTTTTGTTCCGCAGGACAATTCAACCTTTGAAAAACCACATAGATTAGTGACGGAATTTTTAAAAATAATAACGAATGAAAAAATGCAAAAAATAAATTATATAATTAAATTAAAAAGAACTACTTCTGAAGATTTGGACTTCCAAAACCTTGTTAACCTTCTTGACCAAGATTTAGCAATAAGAGACGGAGCTGACCATTCGTTTTATGCTCAATTTAATAAAATAGATATGATTAGAAACGCAGTGGTTTATTACGATGGGGGAATAGCCATTGGGTGTGGCGCATTCAAGGCGTTTGACAATAAAACAGTAGAAATTAAAAGAATGTTTGTGCATGAAAAATTTCGTGGGAAGGGAATTGCAGCAGCTATTTTAAACGAATTAGAACAGTGGGCAACAGAAATAAATTATTCAGACAGCATTTTGGAAACAGGGAAAAGGCAACCTGAGGCAATAAAATTTTACGAAAAGTCTGGCTATACAATTATTCCAAACTTTGGACAATATCAAAATGATGAGAACAGCGTTTGCATGAAGAAATCAATTAAATAAATCGGGGGCAGACAAACAAAAAAAGCCCCGCATCCCGCGAGGCTTTCTCTTTTCTAAAATATATATCACGGGTGCATCTGCACACTCAAGTTCACCGTCTGCGCAGTCACAGGAGTAACCGTTGAAACAACAGGTTGCATCCCTGAAAGTGTAAACGTAACATTATACGGTTGTGGCTTCAAGCCCTTCAACGCATTTGCTGTGCTGTCAGGTTTCCCAACCTGACAGTACTAAGTAGGCAGTGAAAGAATAATCCAAAATAAACTTAATATACACAACAGTACATCCGATAATGTAACGAGTGAAAAAAATGCATCAGGATTTTTTCTTCTTTGTTTTCCCCTCAGTCACTTAAAAAACAAAGTAAATAATGGATGCCATATTTATCCATGCAATTCTTTCTTGCTATAAAGGAATGAGAGGTTTATCTTTGCTGATAAATACAGGCTATGACCTTAGATAATATCAAATCAAAAATAGTTTTTGTACTGAAGAAATATCCGATTAAGAGAGCTTCGGTGTTTGGTTCCTTTTCCCGCAACGAACAAACAGAGGCCAGTGATGTAGATATTTTGATTGAGCCATCAGGAGTGTTTACGCTTTTCCAAATACTTAGGCTGGAACGTGAATTGTCAGAAACTATATCGCGGAAAATTGATTTAGTTGAATTCAGCGCTATCAAATCTTCCATCCGCGAAAGAGTGTTGTCGGAGGCAATTCCAATTTTATGAAAAGGGAAGACACTGTTTACCTTCGTGATATTCTTGAATCCATTGAGATTATTGATCAACACCTGAACGGGATGACGGAATTTGAGTTCTCTAAAAATCTTCTTGTGCAGGATGCCGTCATCAGGAGATTTGAAATTATCGGTGAAGCAGCATACAAAATTAGCGCAGAGTTTAAATCAAAGCATCCTGAACTCGAATGGCAATTGATGAAAGACATGAGAAACAAATTGGCTCATGAATATTTCGGGATTTCGATGAGCACGCTTTATTCTACTATTAAGAGTGACTTGCCAATCCTTAGTGGATCTATTCATAAAATACTTTGATCTTTTTATAGCGTGTGAACACAAACTCCGATAAGTTTTTTTGCCCTCGTCCGGGTTACATCCCTTAAACTACCCCGTTTAACCACAACACAAAACAACCTGATCAAAATCAAATCATTCAAAATTTGCAAGGTTCTCTTTCAAGTCATATATTCGTAATATCTTCGCGCCGAAAAGGATGATATTTAAAGTAAGACAGAAAGGTTAATGAGCAATTTAAAACAGAGCTTAACGCAAAGGCTGCAGCAAAAGCTTAGTCCGCAACAGATTCAACTGATGAAGCTGCTGCAGATACCTACTGCCTTGCTGGAGCAACGGATAAAGGAAGAGCTGATGGAAAACCCTGCGCTTGAAGAGGGAAGCGAGGAGAACGAGCCGGATGAATATGATACGAATGAAGAAAATGATGAGCCTGTTGCTGACGAGCAATTAGACGAAGAAAAACTTTCCGAGCCGCAGGAGGAAATTTCGCTGGATGAATACATGGCTGATGATGAGATTCCGGATTATAAAACCAGCGTAAACAATTCCCCTTCTGATGAGGACAGGAAAGAAATGCCTGTCGTGATCAACAATTCTTTCCAGGAGCAGCTTCACGCCCAGCTTTACCTTTGCAATTTTGATGATCGTGAATACATTATTGCCGAACAGCTTATAGGCAGCATTGATGATGACGGTTACCTGAGGCGCGATCTTAGTGCCGTAGTGGATGATCTTGCGTTTTCACAGAACGTTATGGTGACGGAAGCGGAGCTGGTAAGAATTTTAAAAACTATTCAGTCGCTTGAGCCTCCCGGAGTGGGAGCGCGGACATTGCAGGAATGTTTATTGCTCCAGCTTGACCGCAAAAACCAGGATGATGATAATGTTCTTTTCGCACGCGTTATCCTGGAGCAATACATGAATGAGTTTTCCAACAAGCACTATAAGAAGATTGCCGAAAAGCTGGAGATAGATGAGAACGAATTGAAGCCCGTGATGAATGAAATTCTCAAGCTGAATCCGCGGCCGGGTGGCGCCCTTAATGAAGGGCAACGCTCCATTCAACACGTTATTCCTGATTTCATCATCACCAATAATGAAGGCACGCTTGAGCTTACGCTCAATTCAAAGAATGCACCTGAGCTGCGCGTGAATAAGGATTACGTTTCCATGCTTTCAGAATATTCAAAAGATAAGAAAGCTAAAAATAATAAAGAGGCTGTGGTGTTTGTGAGGCAAAAGCTGGACGGTGCTAAATGGTTTATTGAAGCTATCAATCAGCGCAATCATACACTTTTGCAAACCATGCGCGCCATCATGGAATACCAGTATGACTATTTTCTGGACGGCGATCAAAAGAAGCTTAGCAAGATGGTGCTTCGCGATATTGCAGAAAAGATAGGAATGGATATTTCAACGGTATCACGTGTGTGCAATAGTAAATATGTGCAGACTGCCTTTGGCACTTTTTTGCTGAAGAGTTTCTTTTCCGAAGGAATGCAAACGGATAGCGGCGAAGAAGTGTCGAGCAAGGAAGTAAAGCAGATTTTGACGGAAGCTATTTCAGCAGAAGATAAAAAGAAACCCATTACCGACGACTTGCTGATGAAGGTGCTCAATGAAAAGGGATATAACATAGCACGAAGAACGGTTGCTAAATACCGCGAACAGTTGGGGATTCCTGTGGCACGCCTAAGAAAGGAATTATGATTCGTGTTATAGCCAAAGCCCTTTCTTATCTCCTCCACCCTATCCTGATGCCTTCGTATGCTGTGCTTCTTATTTTCAGGCTAAGCAGTTATTACAGCACCATCGTAAGCGCTGACATCAGGCAAAGAATTTTCATCATCGTTGCCATCAATACGTTTGCCATTCCTGTCGCTATCGTTTATTTCATGTACTTGCGGGGAACAGTGAAGTCTTTTGATATGAATGACCGTGCTGAAAGAATCGCACCGTTCATGGTAACATCCCTCTTCTACTTCTGTGCATATTTTTTACTTCGGCTTCTCCCGCTTCCCAAAGTTTTCAATTTGCTTTTGCTTGGAGCCACCACAGCCATTGTTGTCGCAACCTTCATTACCATCAAATGGAAGATCAGCATTCACATGATTGGCATTGGCGGCATGGTGGGAGGTCTTTTATCTATCAGCCAATATCTGTCTGTTGATTTTACCTATGCTATTCTTGCCGTGATGATTGCTGCCGGGGCGCTTAGCACGGTTCGGCTGTTGCTAAATACGCATACTCCGATTCAGATATACAGTGGCTTCCTGTTAGGATTTATTTGTGAATACCTGATTCTTTGGATTTAAAGAAGTTTTTTGAGTTGTTGCTGTCAAAATATTACTTTCGCAACCCTTTTTAATACATATCGGGCCCATAGCTCAGTTGGTTAGAGCAACAGACTCATAATCTGTGGGTCCCTGGTTCGAGCCCAGGTGGGCCCACAATTAAAAGTTGCCGATTGCTTTTTGCAATTCGCAACTTTTTTATTTTTGTAATCGGAAAAAAGTAGTTTATGAAAAATATCATCTTTGATTTAGGCGGAGTGATCCTCAGCATAGATTACCAATTGACTGTTGATGCATTCAGGAAGATAGGGATAAGCGAATTTGATATCCTTTACTCACAGCTCGTTCAGTCCAACCTGTTTGATGACTTTGAAACAGGGAAAATTTCTCCGGCTCAATTTCGGGATCAACTTCGTAAAAAAGTAAATCGTTCGATCTCTGATGAGGAGATAGATAAAGCATGGAATGCCATGCTGCTTGATTTGCCAAAGGAGAGGATGGAATTGCTTGAGAGATTGAGGAAGGATCACAGAATCTTTTTGCTAAGCAACACCAATGCCATTCATGAAAATGCATATACTCAACTCATTACTAAACAATATGGAATGAATGTGCTTGAGAGTGCTTTTGAAAAAATATACCTATCTCACCATCTTGGCTTAAGGAAGCCTCAAAAAAAAATCTTTGAATTGGTATTGCAAGAAAATGATCTTGCTGCGAATGAAACACTCTTTATTGATGATTCTCCGCAACATATTAAGGGATCGAAAGCAGCAGGCATGAATGCGATCCTTCTTGAAAAGAATAAATCTATATTGGATTTATTTAAGGAGAAATAATAGAACACAGATGACACTGATTAGACGGATCAGCACTGATTTTTTAAAAGATATCTTAGTTGAAAAGAACAACAATTTAATCTGTATTTATCTGTCGCATCCGTGTCTTCCGTGTTCAATTGAATTCATCGAATCTCCTGGCATAGCTCCACTAAAACACCGTTTGCTGTTTTAGGGTGAACAAAACAGATGAGCTTATTGTCAGCCCCTTTGTGTGGCAGATCTGAAAGAAGTGTGAAGCCTTCTTCTTTTAATCTTTTCATCTCAGCATAAATATCCTGCACTTCCAATGCGATATGATGAATGCCTTCGCCTCTTTTTTCTATGAACTTAGAGATGGCGCTGTTTGGGTCAGTCGCTTCAAGCAACTCGATTTTTGTTTCCCCTATTTGGAAAAATGAAGTAGTAACTTTTTCTGTATCTACATTTTCCTTTTTATAAGCTGCTTTACCAAAAAGCTTTTCAAATAATAAATTGGCATCCTGCATGTTTTTTACAGCAATGCCGATATGTTCTACTTTAAGCATAGGGATAGATTGAGTCCCGCATGTGCGGGACTCAAACTTACAAAACATCTTCGGAGTAAATACTATGGCCTTGAAGTTCAAAATAAATTGTGCCCGAAAGCCATTTCAATACTTTTTACTTTACCTTTCAACTTGTTATTCAGGGATATGTTTAATGAACTGATATGAGACATAAGACAGCTTTCAATTCTTTAAAATTCATTGTTGCAGTATTCCTGTATATGGGGACCGTAGCTAGTGTCTTCGGTCAGGTTGAACCAAAACCAAAATTTGTTTTAAAAGATCGGTTTATAAGCTCGGCTGGTGCATTCTTTGCCCAGCCAACAAACGCTGCCATAAAGAATAATTATCTTGGCTTATCTTATTCTCCGCAGCTGAACCTGTTAAATAGCTTTTCAGATTTTTCCATTGCCTTCGGATCGCAGGTTGATGCAGGATATAAATTATCTTCGACTGACAATAACTCAAAGCTGATGGCAAGCATTCCGGCAATGATTACATTTAATGTCGGTCATCTTGCATCAAGAGATTTTTACAGCACCTACGGAATATTCGCAGGAGGCGGTTATGATTTTTGTTTTATTGGAGGAGCGATGAAGCAGGGTTTTATCTGGAGCGCAGGATTAAGAACGTGGTTCTTCAGAAAGTCGTTCACGCTTCGATACAGTCAATTGCTGCTTGATGAAAGTAAAATCAACATGCGGATCTTTTCTATTCAGCTCAACCTCGGCGATTATTTAAAGCAAGTTTACAAGAACAATAAAATCAGCCGTTTTCAAAAACCTATGCACCATTAAATTGCGTTTTGAGAAATTAACAATGCGAGAAATAAATTGTTCATAAAATATTTTTTCAAGTCAGTGTAACCTTTTAATATTATTTATGTTTGAATAGTTAAATAACAATTTAAAAACTAAAATTATGGCAAAAGCAAAAAAAGCTGCTAAGAAAAAAGCTGCTAAGAAAAAGAAAAAGTAAGTTCATTCTTACCCGCTCCAGTAGCGGTTTCCGAAGGACCCTTATCAATAAAATTGATGAGGGTCTTTTGTTTTAAATCAGTTTTTTCATCATCACGCATCTTTTCAATTTTAAAACTTTCCGATACTTTTTAAGAAAAATAATCCGCGCATGCTCCGCTGGCAAATCGAAAAAAAAATCCTTGACCTCAAATACACGTGGAAAATTTCACGCAATGCATCCGACAGCAAAACAAATTTGTTTGTTAAAGTTTCAGACCATTTATATGAAGGGCTCGGTGAAGCGGCTCCGAATATTCGTTATAACGAAACTCCCGAATCATTAGAAAAACAATTTCAGGCATTTCTCTCCTTACCGGTCAATATGGTCAGCTCCCTCTCCGGACTTGAAAGTCATTTGAGAAACGTAACCATCAGCAATTCTTTGCGCTTTGCCATTGAATCGGCTTATATAAATTATCTGGTGAAGAAATCAGCTTCTTCTGTTTATGATGTATTAAACATTCTGCCTCCACAAAAAATATTTACAGCCTTCTCTATTCCAATCATGGAGATAGGAGAAATCAAAAATTTCTATAAGCAGAATAAATTATCAAGGTTTAAGTTTATCAAAATAAAGGTGAACCACGAATCAGGATTGGAAACACTTCACCATATAAGCACGTTTATTGATCAGTCAATGATTGTAGATGCTAATGAAAGCTGGACGGATGTGGAACAATTGATCTACCTCCTCGAGAAGATTAAAAAGCAACGGATTGAATTTGTGGAACAACCGATGCCGGCTGCAATGACAGAAGAATCACTTTATTTGAAAAAACATTCTCCTTTTCGTTTGTTCGCAGACGAATCAGTAACTGACGCAGCAGATTTTTCTTTGCTTAAAAAAATGTTCGATGGGGTAAACATCAAGCTGATGAAGGCCGGCGGTTATTTGAATGGCATCTGGTTACTGAAGGAAGCAAAAGCAAATAAGATGCAAACGATGATTGGCTGCATGGTAGAAACAACTTTAGGAATATCTGCCGGAATGCATCTTTGCTCATTAGCTGATTATGTTGACCTCGACAGTTTTATCCTTTTAAAGAATGAGCCTTTTAATACGGTTCATGAAAAGGATGGCGAGCTGCTTTTCAATCAATGCTTTTGAATATTTTTCGTAATTTCAAGCAATAATTACATATGACTATTAATAGATGTAAATATTGGATTGCGTTATTCATTATTACGCTTGCTTTTTCTTCCTGTCATCAGCAGAAGGAAATGGCGAATGATAATAAGAAGACAGACAGTATTGTTGTTCATAAAATGCTTCCAGGTTCCCTTTCAATGAGCCCGGGCACTTTTAGTGCAGTGGCAGAGGTTATCACAGTAACGAAACAAAAGGATTCTATTGCGCAACAAGAATTTTATAAAGCAACTGTTCTGATTCATGCCATAACAGGAAGAGGATCTTCGCTCACTGAAATTGTAGCCGCAGATGATACCATTAATTGTTCATGGCCTGCCTATCACGCAGACGATAAACAGTTGACCGAAAATATTGCAAATAAAAAATTAATGGAAGCAGTAATTGCAGAAATGCCCGGTCGGGGAACAGAAAGCATGGCTTTTATCATTCAATTCTACCGTTTCAAATAATATCTATACTTTAGTTGCTTAATAATTTATTTTTTACATGCTATGAAAATCAAATTTATTCTTCTGCCTTTGTTGCTGGTTGTTGGTATAGTTACTGCTTTCCGTTTCTTTTCGCATAATGCGCCAAAGCATGTCGTCCTGTTTTCTGATTCACCTTATAGTGATGGTGGAGACGGCAACGCTGATGATCGTTATAAATGGGAACTGATGAGGCTTGCCGATCCTGTTACGGGAAAAATTCCTGATAATATCCGTGCAAAGGAACTTGCTTTTGCAGCAACGCTTCCTAAATATGATTTTTCTTTTGGACAACGATCTGCAGTGCCAGTCTTTAGTTCGCGCGGCCCATGGAACGTTGGCGGGAGAACAAGAAGTGTTGCTTTTGACGTTACCAATGATGGCATTGTGTTTTCGGGATCAGTAGATGGAGGATTATGGCGTTCGATTGACAGAGGTGTGAGCTGGACAAGAGTTTCAAGCAAAGCTCAGATACCTGCTATAAGTTGCATTGTACAGGATAAACGAGCAGGCCATACAAACACATGGTATTACGGAACAGGTGAAGGAACAGGAGCTTCTGCCAGTGGCGGCGGATCTTATTATCTTGGAAACGGAATATATAAATCAACCGATGGTGGATTGACGTGGGATTCTCTTGCTTCTACTTTTTCAAAGACACCTCAATTTGTGGATACATTTGACCTGAATTGGGATTTAGCATTGGACATTTCCGACACTGCACATGATGTAATTTATGCGGCTACTACCTTTTATGGAATAAGAAAAAGCATGGACGGAGGAAGCACCTGGAAGACTGATCTTAAGACCACTTCTTATTTCACTGATGTAAAAGTAAGCACGACCGGAATTGCTTATGCTTCTGCCAGCAGTGATGGGGTCAAGAAAGGAATATGGAGAAAGCAGGATTCAACCTGGACAAAAATTTCTCCTCCTAATTGGGACACGACAATATATAACCGATACGTGATTGATATAAACCCATCCAATGAAAATGAAGTTTATTTTCTTGGAGGTAATACTCCCTTTCATGGACAAGAAACTACTAGAAACTTCGGAAATATTACAGAATGGAACAGCTTATGGAAATATACTTACATGGGCGGAAACGGCGATAGCAGTGGCGGTGTTTGGACAGATCTCTCACAAAATATTCCGAAAGACAGCACAACATTTGGCAGCTTTAATTCACAAGGCGGTTATGACCTTCTGGTGAAAGTACATCCTGATTCTTCCAACATTGTTTATATAGGTGGTACAGATCTTTATCGCTCCACAGACGGATTTACTTCTTCCAATAACACCCGTGTAATTGGCGGATATAATATCGGATCCACCCTTCCTTTTTACAAAATTTATCCTGACCATCATCCTGATCAGCACAACCTGGCGTTCCTTCCTTCCAATCACGATGTGATGATTTCCACCTGTGACGGAGGAGTTTTTAAAACAATGAATGACAGGGCTGACAGTGTTATATGGCAATCGTTGAATAACGGTTATGTGACAACCCAGTTTTACAGTGTTGCTATTGATCATGGTGCTGTGCCGAATAATATTGTTATCGGGGGAACGCAGGATTTCGGATCATGGTTTACAAACAACACTACTCTCACTACGCCTTGGACGAATCCGGGAGCGGGTGACGGAGGTTTCTGCTTTATTGACAACGGGTATAATAACTATTACTTGTCTCGGGATGAAGGTGTAATTGCAAAAGCCACACTTGATACAGCAGGAAACGTTACCGCTTTTAGAAGAATTGATCCGATAGACGGTCTTAGTAAAGGAGCTTATTTATTTATTAACCCTTTCATCATTGATCCGAATAACAACAATGCCATGTTTATGTCTGCCGGCGGTCAGGTATGGCGTAACGACAGTCTTAGCGCCATTGCGCTCACCAATCAATGGGACAGCATCAGCCAGGGATGGTTTGTATTTCCTGATTCGCTTTCAGGCGTTGCTGTAACAGCGCTTGCCATGTCAAAAAACCCTGCAGGAATACTGTATTATGGTACAAGCAGAAGAAGAGTATTTCGCGTGGACAGCCCGTATTCGGCAACTCCGGTCGCTGTTGAAATTACAAGCATTAAAAATGTGAATGCATTTCCCGCTTCCGGCTATGTAAATTGCATTGCAATTGATCCGACAGATGCAAATAAAATTATTGTCGTATTTTCCAATTACAGTGTTTACAGCTTGTTTTATTCAGACAACGGAGGCACTACCTGGATAAAGATTGGAGGTAACCTGGAGCCGGCAGATGGTACAGGCCCCTCAGTGCGATGGGCATCTATCATTCCCGTTGCTTCCGGCAACGTTTATCTTGTTGGTACAAGCATAGGGTTATTCGGCACCAGCACGCTTGATACTCTTAAAACTGTCTGGACGCAACTTGATCCCAACGGCATCGGCAACATGGTTGTGGATATGATTGATTATCGCGCCAGCGATGGGTTAGTTGCCATTGCCACGCATGGAGGAGGCATATATACAGCAAATATTACAGACGTTTTGCCAATAGGATTGCCAAATCTTACAATCCCTTCTTTATCGGTTACTGTTTATCCAAACCCTGCCACCACAAAAGCTGTGATTTCATTCTCGCTTAACAAAGCGGATTACCTGACCATTAAAGTTTTTGACATCAAAGGCGCGCTTGTAGAAACACTCATGCAAGGCAAGCTAGAAGAAGGCGCGCATCAGTTTGTGCTGGACAGAAAAAACATGTCTGCCGGAGTTTACTTTGTAAATATTAAAACCGGTAACGGCATAAACGAAACGAGGAAGGTTGTTTTTAGGGATTAACTATTGTTATTCTAATAATCTGTAACCCCAACGACGTTAAAAAACGTCGTCGGGGTTTTAATTTCAGTAAACACCTGCGGAGATCGTTGTCTCCGCTTTTCCTTAACGTTCAGCACAAAGAGCGTTTCCGCTCTCTGCACCTTAAGGTGGTTTGCTAACAACCTCTGACGGTCGTCTGCGGAAGTTCAGTTCTTTCCTTTTGCTTAGTTGATCAGTCGCTCGGTTCGCTCGGCTTCTGCACGCATCGCTTAAACCAGTAAAAGGCTTCCATCATTTGTACAACATTAAAACTTCCTGCGAAGTTTTATTCAAGGCACACGCGAGGAAGGGATTAATGAAGTTTTTTTAAAAAGGGATTAATAGCTGTTCCCGTTCACCTACCACAAATGTAAATAGAAAGCACGTCACTTCATTAAACAATCAAAACCCTTTTTAAAAAAATTTCATTTAATCTTTATGTGTGTGCCTCGAATGGCAAATATAGTTCTTTCAAATAGAACAATCCAGAGGGTGCAAGTCCCTTATGTGCCTCTTAAATTGAGGACGCATTAGCAAGTCGCAAGGTGGTTTGCCGCGAGGTAAGCACTGAAGTAAGCGAGACTGCAAAGGTCGGTACTGACGTACAGAAACTGTATA
>PLYJ01000137.1 GCA_003151745.1 Bacteroidota bacterium | reverse complement strand
GAATGGTCTTCCAGTAAGTAAAGCATTGGTTATGGAAAATTATCGCTCTGGCAATTCTGCCTTCAGCACTATTATACCAAGCGATGAAATGATTAATCTCTTTAACGACACAGCGGTGGTTTCATTAAATTTGGAATTAAAAGGAAATTATCATGAGCAGTTAGTTAGTGCAGAATTTCGTTACATAAGGGTTTGGAAATTATTTAATGGAGCTTGGAAAGTAATTGCAGTAAGTGGCGTTCCAATAAATAAGCAATAAGAGCAATTGACACACCAATACTGCACACGTAATTTAAAAGCTGAGGTTAGGGCTGGTTCTTCTCCTTTCAGCCGAATACTTCCAAAATCAAAATGGCTTTAGAGTCAAATCAGATTTTAGGTATAAGGGGTGTCGTGGGTGGCCACCCTTTGAAAGTGCTATGTAATGACCATTTCTGATTAGTTTTAAGACAGCTTGGTCTCGTGCCAGCAAGGTGCCACCGACACCCCAAGCAAATACAACCCTGTCGACTTTGCTACTAATATCAAGTAGGTGCATGTCGTTTTCCCTTCCTATAGGGTCTGTGGCTTCTCGTAAGATAGCAGGGCTGAATGTTCTATAGGCAAAGAGATTGGTCATGTAAAAGCCGCCATACCCCCAAAAAGTTGCAAAGTTGATGCAGCGTCTTATTGTGGGGTCGTCAAGGGTTGCGTCAGCAGTTGATGGATTCAGTCCAATAAAATTTGTCATTGGTTTCATTTCATCCCAAATTCTGGTGAGCTGATACCTGTACTGTCCATCTTCTGAAATAATTGCTGATTTGTGCATGTCAATGCTATTTGAGTTCTTTAATAAGTCTGACAACTTGAGGTAGACGTTCTGGAATCACTTCATCATCATCAGGAACAAAGCGAAGGATGAATTCATTATCTGAAAGTGTATTATCCACAACCAGAAATATTGCTTCGTCTTCTTGTCCTTCAATGTTGCTCCCAATTGCATAAATGGTCTGATTGTCACTAAATTTCTCAATTTCAATGTTCATGTCAATATTCAAAATTCCATCAATTGCTTCAGTTCCATAAATGACATTATCTTCTGTGCAAAAGCAATTTTTGAGTAGAAATAGGGCATTCGAATTAGCTAGAAGGGTATTGGCATAATAGGGAATCAAGCTGTCATGAAAGTCTATTTCAGACTCACTTATGAAATCGGAAAAAAGATAATCAGGCTTGAATGTGTGAAATCCATCAGAATTGAAGTCGGAGGGATTATAACCGTATCTCTTTTCAATTTTCACTAAACAATGATTGGTAAGTTCATTCCAAATATACTCGAAAAAGAGGTCTCATTCTAACTGGACAATAGTTCCTCCTTTTGCCATACCTTTACCCCATGAACCTCATCAAGAAAGTCTTGGCTGAACAAGGAAGGTCGCAGACATGGCTGGCAAAGCAGATTGGAAAGAGCTATGTCGTGGTGACGAACTACTGCAATAATAAAACCCAACCCAGCCTAACAACCCTGAACAAGATTGCAAAGACCTTGCAAGTTGATGTTCGTGAGTTGCTTTCTTCAACGAAGAGCAAATGAAAATATCCTCAACTCACCATTAGAAAATATCATCGTATTTCCCCCTTTTTATCATCTCCTGCTCTTTGAGGCAGAGCTTACATTGTTGACTTGGCGGTAGCTTCTTCCATTCCTTCATATTGTGAACAAGGTCTTCCTTCTTAAACCCTTCGGTATGACAAAGAGCGTAGTCTGTATCTCGTGATAAATGCTTTTTGGTGATGGTTGCCATTTGATTTTGTTTTCTTGGGTATCAAATATCTATAAAATTAGTACTTCGAGCAATAGCCTTCCTTCGATTTCGAATTTTTAACTCCCTAGATATCCGCAGGTTATTCTCTGTTCATGACATTGCTAAATAATTTGGCATTCAAATACTAAATATTTTGGTTAGATTGAAAATGAGCATTAGCTCAAAAACTCGACATTTTCAATTCCCCTAGCCATGTTTCTGAATTGCCACACCCATTATAGCCTACGCTACGGAACCCTGTCCCCTGAACTTCTTGTTTCCCTCGCCAAGCAAAAAGGTGTTCCTGCTCTGGCCCTTACCGATATAAACAACACCGCCATTTTCCTTGAGTTTGCAAAGCAATGTCTCGCTGAAGGAATTAAGCCTATTGCTGGTATGGAATTTAGAGAAGGTGATAAGCTCATGTATATATGCCTTGCGAAAAACGATGAAGGCTTCAGGGAAATAAACGAACTGAGGACACATTGCAACCTGACCAACACCCCTGTCCCTGAGATTCCTCCTGAATTTGAGAATGTATTTGTTATTTATCCTTTCGGTGAAAAAGAACTTAATGATTTAAGACCATTTGAGTTCATCGGGGTTAGAGGCTCCCATCTGACCAAGCTTATGTTTTCCCCAACCAGAAGCCACCAAGAGAAATTGGTTATACTCCATTCTGTGACCTTCGCAACCCTGAGAGGCTTTGAATTGCATAAGAACCTCAGAGCAATTGACCATAATACCCTAATCACAAAGCTCCAGCCTGAAAACCACGCTCTTGAAGAAGAAACCTTTATTTCTCAGGATGAGCTACTGGAGAGATTTGACCAGTTTCCATCGATTATACAAAACACTCAAAGACTTATTGACCAGTGCTCTTTTGAATTCAACTATAAGCAGGTTAAAAACAAACGAATATTCTCTGCCAGCCCATTCGATGACAAAAAGCTCCTTGAGAAGCTGGCCTTTGATGGACTCAAGTATCGGTATGGAGCCAATAACAAGGAAGCACTCAAACGGGTAAAGAATGAATTGCAGATTATAGATGAATTGGGGTTTTCTGCCTATTTCCTTGTGACATGGGATGTAATCAGGTATTCAATGTCCAGAGAATTTTATCATGTGGGCCGAGGTAGTGGAGCCAACAGCATTGTGGCCTATTGCCTCAAGATAACCGATGTATGCCCAATAGAACTTGACCTTTACTTTGAACGGTTCCTCAATCCCAAACGAAGGTCGCCACCAGACTTCGATATAGACTATTCATGGAAGGACAGAGGTGATGTAACCGAATACATCTTCAAGCGTTATGGGCATGAGCATACGGCCTTATTAGGGGCCACAACCACCTTCAAGGATAGTTCTATCATCCGAGAACTTGGGAAGGTCTACGGCCTTCCTAAAGAAGAAATAGACCGATTGGTTGATGACCCTAATGCCGAGGTGAACGGGGATGAGGTGACCAAGAAGATATACCGCTTTGGAAAGTTGATTCAGGACTTCCCAAATTACCGTTCTATCCATTCAGGAGGTATTCTCATCTCAGAGAAGCCGATGTGCTATTATACGGCTATGGATATGCCTCCAAAGGGATATCCAACCACCCAATGGGATATGTATCTGGCTGAAGACATTGGATTCGAAAAGCTGGATATCCTGAGCCAAAGGGGAATTGGTCATATCAAGGAAGCGGTTGAGATAATCAAGGCAAATAGGGGCATTGATGTGGATATCCATAATGTGGCGAAGTTCAAGACGGATGAAAAGGTAAGAGAGCAATTGAGGTCGGGAGATACAATCGGATGCTTTTATGTAGAAAGCCCCGCAATGAGAGGACTCTTGAAAAAGTTGAAGTGTGACAACTATTTGTCATTGGTAGCTGCCAGTTCCATAATAAGACCAGGTGTTGCCAAGAGCGGAATGATGAGGCAATACATTGAAAGGTTCCATAACCCCGCCAAGGTTCAGTATTTGCATCCCGTAATGAAGGAGCAGCTTCATGAAACATACGGGGTCATGGTTTATCAGGAAGATGTCCTTAAGGTATGCCACCATTTCGCTGGGCTTGATTTAGCTGATGCCGATGTACTGAGAAGAATGATGTCAGGAAAGGGCAGAACCAAGAAGGAATACCTGCTTATTGTAGATAAGTTCTTTTCCAATTGCAAAGAAAGGGGCTATTCAGATGAATTGGTAAAGGAGGTGTGGAGGCAAATAGAGAGTTTTGCAGGTTATTCGTTTTCCAAGGCTCATTCCGCCTCTTATGCTGTTGAAAGCTTTCAAAGTTTGTATTTGAAGGCTCATTACCCAATGGAATTCATGGTTGCGGTGATAAACAACTTTGGAGGCTTTTACAGGACTTGGGTTTATGTGACAGAAGCAAGGAAGGCAGGAGCAAAGATTAATCTGCCATGTGTCAATAAAAGCCTTCAGACAACCACGATATATGGCGACCAGCTTTATCTGGGCTTTATCCATTTGGCAAATCTGGAATCGAACACCTCCTCGGTTATTCTGTTGGATAGGGAAACCAATGGAGAGTTCAAATCCCTGGAAGACTTCATAAAGCGAACTGAAGTTTCAATAGAACAAATAAGGATTCTTATCAAAATCGGAGCATTTCGATTTACGGGAATTCAGAAAAAGAACCTGCTTTGGGATGTCAGTAGGTTAATGGGCAAATTGAAAAAGGTGAAGGCTGAAAAAGAACTTTTTCATGTGGCTGCAAAAGAATATACCCTTCCAGTTCTGGAACACTGGCCAATTCAAGATGCCTATGATGAAATTGAACTGCTTGGGTTCTCTATATCAATGAGCTACTTTGAGATGACCCCTGTAGGTACTCCAAGAGGGATTTCAGCAAAGGATTTGATTCAACACCTCGGCAAGCGAATAACAATCCTTGGGCAATTGGTAACGACAAAATACGTAAGGACAGTTCGGAAGGAAGAAATGAGGTTTGGGACATTTCTTGACAGCGAAGCCAACTTCTTTGATACGGTTCATTTCCCAGCCTCGCTTGTAAACTTCCCATTTAAGGGCAGTGGTGGTTATTTGGTCACTGGTAGGGTGGTTGAGGAATTTGGATTTCCCAGCATTGAAGTTGAACGATTGGAAAAGGTTGGGATGCTTTCACGGGATGATGTCAAAGCAGGTTCAGGAAAGCTTTCAGCCTAGCTACTAGGAAGCTCCATCCCGAAAACCACCTCCTCCAGACCCTCCAATTCAAGGTAATGATGGTAATCGGTCACTTCTGGGACGTTTGGATTGTCCTTCCTTGAGGTAATTCGTTTGCTGATTGGATAGGCCAGCATCTGGTCTTCTGGGAATGAGGAAAAGAATCCTTTTATCTCATCAGGATTATTGTCCAGTGATTTATCAAGCCACTCTTTTTCTTTTCCATGAGGAAGTATAAGAGGCATTCGTTTCTTGGAGTTATGAATAAGCTCCATCATTCGATTTGCTGGATTTGTAAGGATAGAAAATGAGTTGACCACTTCGCCAGTGCCCTTATCCACCCATGAATTATAAATCCCTGCTAGAGAAAAAAAGGCAGATGGCTTCCCGTTTTGCTTATCCTTGACATTTATGAAATAGGGGTATTTTGCTCCTTGAACCTCTCTCCATTCAAAGAAGCCAGTACAAGGAATAATACACCGTTTATTCAGAATTGGCTTTTGAAACATTCTTTTTTCAAAGATGGTTTCGCTTACTGCGTTGAAGGTTGGATATTTCATTCGAAATGCCTTGGCTTCTTTTGGGGAATTAAATGAACCTTCAAGAAGCCCCCATTCAAAAAACTGAAGCTTATTTGGGTTCTCTTCTGTAATTACAGGAATCTTTGGAAAGGCAAAGGCATTGGCATGAAAAAGAGCATGGACTTCTTCCCCATATTGCTTATCCAAAAAGAAAAAGTCCTGAAGGTCAGACCAAGAAGCATTAAAGCTGGCGTGGTAGCACATGATAAGCTAAATGTAGGGGGAAACAATGGAACCTATTTCAGAAAAAAATGATTTTGCTTATAGCTTTTCCTCTGAATTATGATACATGACTTTTTGCTAAAGCAATTTCCTCACTTATTCCAAGTAAGATATTTTGAATTTGATTTTGGTAATTCTGTGTTAAATCGAAAGGAATTGCTTTCAAATTCAAATGAAAATTTCCATCCGTTTCCTCGTAAGAAAAAGACGCAAGTTCCTTGGTAAAGTGATCACTTTTAGGATAGATTAAATATAAGCGTGGCTCCGCTCCTCCTTGCGAGTATTTCCTCCCGTATGCATATAATTGATACATGTCAGCTTGACTTATTAAATAATTCTTATTTGGCTGATTTTCATCAATTGTTTTCCACTTTGTATCAATTACAATACTTCGTTCCTTTTCACTTGACGACTCAGCATAAATATCGGGCTTAAGTCGAAATTTCCCGAACTCTAAATGTTTGCTAACAAGAAAATATTTAAAATGTTGAGCGGTGACTTGGTGAGAGACGTTGTGCTTTTTGAAAAGATGCGTAATAAAGCTCTCAAACATGGATTGCATAGGAAACAGCAAAGCCTGATTTATATCGTTGCCGGAAAAATTAGTGAATCCTTTATTCAATAAAAACACCTCTGACCACTTTAGTGCTTTTTCATAATCTTTAAAAAGCCTAATATTATTCTGACACTTATTAAGATCGGCTGCGATATTTACGCTTGGCCCAACATTACAAAACAAATTTAATAGTTTCCCGATGTCCTCTCGGTTTTTTGTCATCGATGTTAAAGCAAAAAGTTTATTAAGTGTTGAAACGATAATTTTATTTTGCGGGATACTTTCTTCGTAGTTAGAAAATCGAATAAAAAATTTAGAACGATTTATTAAATTTTTCCTGATATGATTTTGGAATTGGATGCTTCCTTTCAAAAAACCAGAGTTGCTTGTTATGAGTAAGTAGTCTTTTTTTAATCCAAAAAGCAAAATACGTTCAACATCCCTAATATAAAGAGAGATGAAAAGTTCAAGTATTGGAAAATCATTTTTCGTCTGTAGTGAAGCTTCTTGAAGGTTAAGGAATGGAGTATTTTTTAACGTAGACAACATTCGAAGAAACATTTTTTTGCTTTCTTCTAAACCCAAGGGTTCTCCATTTTCTTTCCAAATTTTCGGAAGAATTTCTATAGTGTCTTTTTGTTTAGTTTCAATAAGTCCTACATAGTTCTTGGTTTGTATAACTCTTTTCCCACCCTTTGTAAAAAGAGAAAAGGCATTTTCAATTGACTTATCTGCACTTTGGTTTTCTAAAATGAATTTCCAAATATTATCAAACGATTTTGATGGAATTATCAAATCGCTATCGGAACTATCCTTTATTTGATAGTCATTATCGGATTTGATTTTCCCATATTCTTTGACTCTAAAAGTAGGCATCTAGCTGTAAATTTTTGAAAACACTTCTGCTGGAATAGAGCCATGTTCCTCTATTAACAAATTTGTTATTGCATAATTAAAAACTAGAAGTTCCTTTTCGTCAATGTCATCATCCTTTGCTCCCGGAAATAGTTTACCAATTTTGGAGCTTTCGTCTCGAATGAAAAATCGGTGGGCTACCTCGGATTTATTCGAATCACCTAGAACAAGACTGATTTTTTTAGTGTCATTATAAAAATACTCCTCAAGCAAGGGAATTATTTTATTCAGAAATGCAGCAAGGATTTCCCTTTTATTAGAAGCATCGATTAAATATGCGTGGCCAATGCACTGGTCTTTCCCTAAAAAATATTTAATACGATTATTTATGGCAGATAACAATTCGGCAAGGTTGACTTCTTCGACATCTTGGCTTAAAACTTCAGGTTCAGGTGATATTTCAATAAAGATAAATCTCCTCCTAAGTGCGGTGTCAATTAATGTTATTGATCTGTCTGCGGTATTCATTGACCCAATTATTTGTAGGTTGGGCGGTACGCCAAAGGGACTTTTAGAATATGGCAGCTTGACAATCAATTCTTCTTCTGCTCCTAATCTTTTGTTGCTTTCAATTAGAGTAATCAAATCCCCAAATACACCAGCAATGTTCGCTCTATTTATTTCATCTATACAAAATGCGAAAGTTTTATTATTGGCAATTGCCAATTTATACTTTCGACTTCGATTTTCCTTTGTGTCTTCAAGAGATTCATTTAAATTTTTATAACCTGCAAGAATTGCTGCCTTCTCACAACTTTGATAAAAAATTCCTTTAGAATATTCATATTCTATTTCTTTGGAGTTTATGCCGGGCTTAATACCTTCTACAAATTCCTCGTAACTATACGCTTGGTGGAATGTAATAAACTCTTTACTCTCCTTTTCTTTCGGTTCTAAATGTTTCAGGAAAATCCGTCTAGTTTTTCCGGTGCCAGGTGGCCCGTAATAAACAATATTCTCAACTCCAAAATAATTCTCAGCATATATTTCATTTGGCGTTGGCGGTTTTTGCTTTTGAAATATTGGTAGGAAATCTGAAAAGTCGTAAGGTTTTTCCGAAAAAATATCTTTTAGGTTGAATTTCGATTTATTTAAAAAAGTAGTAACCTCGGTTTCATTTTGTTTTAGGACAGAAAATAAGGTTTCTTCATACTTTGCACTTAATATATTATTTAATTTATCAGTAAAATCCTTTGCAGAACTTGCCTTTGGTACATTTTCATTTCGCAATAACCAAATAACAAAAGCAGTTTTTAGTGAAACAAAATTATGAAAACCTTCCTTAATGTTATTTTTTAATTCAGGAATTATGGAAACGGATTCATTATTGATTTGGATAACTCCAATTGGCCTGCCAGGGTAAGTTCCATTATTTTTTAATCTCGTAGTAAGAAAGTTGGCTCTTACCGCAAATTCGGCAGTTTCTTGAAAATCGTTGAAGAAATTATTTGTATAAACCCCGTCCTTTATATTAACTACCTTGCCAACCTCTTCGATAAATTCATTTCTATTTTCATCCTTTTTTACGGCTAAATCAAGACTGCCCCCTGAGTTTCTTTTTTTTATAAGGGCACTTGCAGCTACCAAATACCGTAATGCACTCGTCTGTTCAGTTGCTTTTTTTCCTGTTCTTTCTGTTAAATCATTTAGTTCCTGAAACGCAAATATGACAATGCCTTTATTAAAATGCATATTCTAAAGTTAAGGGTTTATTGATATTGATTTCATTATGAAATTGAAATGTGTTTTTGCCTTTTTTTATGGTTTCCTGATTTAAATACATAATCAAATTTTTTCCTAATCGCTCCATAAAAAGCGGTGGAATGGCATTCCCAATTTGTTGGTATTTTGATTTTACATTTTTTCCATAAAAAATAAAGTCATCTGGAAATGTTTGTATTCTAGCAATTTCACGGACAGAAAAAATTCTTGGCTCTGTTGGATGCCATACAGCAGCATTTTCAGGTTTAAAAGCAGCAGTAATTGTTCCAGAAACATCGTTTCGTGTATATCTCTTGAAGAAATTCGGGTAATGATATTTTGGCATATCATCCCTAATTTTTTTCCAGCGAAGCGGTAATAATTCATAAGGAATACTTTTCCATGAGCCCCCTTCGGGTATCATAGCCCCAAAATGAAGTGCTTGTGGGTTTAATTTCATCAATTCGGTCTGATTCGGTGTGGATTTTTTCAACCCCCTTAAGGTTGCTTTTATTGACAAATCTTCGTCTGTAATTAGGTCTGGTAAGAGGTCATTAATTGCAGAATTCCCTTTTGTTGCAATTAAAACAACTCTGATTCTGTTTTGAGGAACACCAAAATGGCTAAGGTTAAGCAAGTAGTAATTTACTTTATAGCCAAATTTAGTAGTCAATTCACTACTAATTATATCTATTAGCTTTTTACCCTTCTCATTCTTAAAACTCAAAAAGCCTCTTACATTCTCATAAATAACAATTTCGGGATTTGTTGCTTTAATAAATCTAAAAGTTTCCTCATAAAGGTTGCCCCTAGTATCATCCAAACCTAATCTTTTGCCGGCATTTGAAAAAGGTTGGCAAGGAAATCCAGCAACCAATACATCTGCTTTGAGATTTTTAGGTGTTGGTATTTTTCTTATATCCCCACATATAATATCCCCTATGTTTTTGGAATAAGTTTCACATCCATCCATATCGATATCATTAGCCCATATAACATCAAAGCCTGCGTTTATCAATCCTAAATCTGCTCCACCGCATCCACTATACATGCTAATGGCTGTTGGTTTAGTTTTTCTTTTCATAAGTATTTGATTCCAGTTTTAATAATTTCGCAACCATGCAACCCTTAATTATTTCTTAATTAGGTTCTTGTGGTATAAAACTTTTGCTTCAGTGAACTTGAGGATTTCAATATCGGATTCTTCCTCAATAATTTTTGCTGCAAATTGATCGCTGATGAGTTGTTTCATTAGAAACCCTTCCTCTTGTTTATACACCCTAGCTATTCTTGAAATTACGTCTTTGGTCGGAACTCTCTCATTACGTTCAAATTTTCCAAGCAAAGAGGGATCAATATCAAGTTGAGCTGCAATCTTTCTGATTGGCAATCCCGATTTTTCTCGTAATGACCTAATATTCTCCCCGAAAGTGGTTACATTTAACTTGCTCATTGCGTTCTCTTGTGGATTGGTCAAAAATAAGGACTAGAATCGTTTGGACAATTTTTGTCCTCGTCAGTTATTAACAATCCGCTTGTTCAATACCCTTATTTATTAACGAATTTGATTCCAGCACCGATTTTGCCGAAATTAACAGACAGATTAGAAAAATCAAACACCAGACTGAAAAGAAATTGACTGTCATAAAATCAAACATTCTCGTCTCTCCCAATGTAATGAAAGAAACAATAGATTACCTAGAAAATATCGTTGACATCCTCCACGTAGCCCGAAAGAAAAACAAGAAAATCGGGGCCAGACTAAAGCACTTCTATGGTTCCAAAGAACAAATCAAGGTTCAACTCACCGGAAAGGGCTGGGTCATGATTGATGTTATTATTGCTCAGAATGGGGTAAGAGAACTGAACAAGGATGCGATTCAGAAGGTAGTGGATTCGTTTGAAGTTAAATGAACAAGGATACAAGAAGAGGAAAGGCTTCCTAAAACGAAGGATGCAAAGTTAAAATAACCTGTAGGAGCCACCCGATTGAATCATTACATTACAGATTAATGCTTCAAATCATCCAAGTCGGTTTTGCTATTGATTTCTGTTGAGAATTCCGTCAAACCATTGGATAAGGCATCAAGAGGATTAACCTCACGGTTTTTATACGTTTCTATTAGTGAACCTATTTTGGCATACCAGTTTTCATCAATAAACTGCTGCTTTAGTTTGTCTAAATGTTCTGCAAACTCGTCCTCATTTGATTCAACAGCATCAATAAAGCCAGAAACAACGTTTCTCATGCCATTTGTCCTTAATAGAACGGCATCAAAGCCTTGCTTACTTATTTGTAAAGGTGATTTTATTTCATCTGAAAAATCGACATAAAAACCTTCCTGCCTCAGGTATTCAGCTTTTGAGAACCAATCTACCTCCTGAATAATAACCATGATTTTTGTTTGTAGGTATTTTAGAACAGCACCTCCTACTTGCTTTTTGTCCTCCAATGAATCTTTAAAGCGTTTAGGTTCCTTATGTATCTTTTTCAATAGGGTTTTAAAATCTTCGGAGAAGATATATAAAACCGAAACAAGCATTGCAAGTCCGTACCTGAGTTTATGATGAATAAATAGATTGGAAATTCCTGACACTTTTCTTCTGAACTGAAATCCATTTCCATCAAGAAAAAGAATAAGGGCTTTCATTGTCTCTTCCGTACAATGTATCAACATAGAAGTGCCACGACCATACGATTTATTGCCAGCTAGTAATTTGGCATCATCGTATAAAGCCGCAGCGTTATCAAGAATCTGTTTGGAGACGTTAACACATTCAGTGTTTGTAAGCCCCATGAAATCTCTATTTCCTTTTTTCTTTGCCATGTTGAATCCAATAACGAATGAAGGCTCCAGCTTTTGATTTCGTTTTTTACAAGGTTTTTCCCGACAGCAATAGCCGTTTATATGCTACCGCATTTTCATAACCCGGAAATACCTCAAGTGCCTTGTCCAGCATCCTCAGTCCTTCCTCCACCTGACCCGACTCAGCAAGTTCGAATCCGTAATTGTACCATATCCTAGGGTCATCAGGACTGGCCTCAGTAGCTTTCTTGTAAAGAGGAAGGGCCGTATCAATATCATTCATATCGCTATAAACTTCAGCCAACAGGTCATAGTATTCTCCCTTCGGATTGATGTCAATGGCAGTTTTTAAATCAATGATGGCTTCTTCATACCTTTCCAATAACTTGTATGTATGTGCTCTGATTTGTAGGGCATCATCATTGCGTGGCTGATTCTTAAGAGCTGTTGTGAGGTCTTCGAGAGCCTCCTTAAATTCCATCCGATAAAATCTGGATACGCCCCTCATTGCAAATTGAGCAGGGGTTTCCGGCAGAAAGGAATAGTTGCCTTCTTGGATTCGGTGAAACAGGAATCTCATCATTCGGATGTTATCCTCATCCTTGGGATTCTCCTTAAACAAAAGCTCATATTCCTTCTTGGCATCAGGGTAGTTATCCTGAGCAACAAGAGCCTCCGCATGCTTTTTTCTTTGGCTGTAAGTCATGAGAGCAAATTTACATGATTTAAGGTGAAAATAACACTTTGTCTGGAATCTCGTTGAGGTGTGTTGTGGGTTAATCCTAGCCCTTTTAAAGCACAATTGGGTGTTCTTTGAGCCAACCCCCTTCAGGAGGCCAAAAGCTCGTCTGTGACCCTGATTTAAGGTTGGTGCCAGGCTATCTTCTTTGGCTTAAGATTGGAAGGAATACGGTTGATATAGAACCCTAAAAACCATCTTCAAATCCGTCACTTTTATACCTGCTTTTCTTCCCTGAATCATTGATTTTTTCCCTGAATTTCAAATCGGCTGTATCCCAATGGTATCAATGGGTATGGGAGTATTTGTACAGGTAGTTAGGAAACAATAGGATATGTACCTATCCATTACATTATCTTTATCTTTGTATTGATTGAATAGAATTCAGATTGATAATCATTTAGAATTGGCCATTCTTCTTTCCAGATAGGGTAGTTCCTCAAGAATCCTTGGATAAAAGAACTTCCCAGCAGAACTTTCCCTTTTTATCCTTTCAATAGCCTCCTTAAAGAGTGGATATTCATGCTCAATCGCTCCTAAGAATCCAGTTACGAAACGAAACTGGATTTCCAGATACAACCTGTCAGGATGCTCAGACCTACGAACTATTTCCTTGGCCTCATACAGGTATTCATTGTCCATGTCTTCAGTATCTTCAACCCTCACGATATCACCGGGATAAAATTCGAAAAGTGTACCGGGATGTGTTCTATGAAAAGTCGGGTCATCAAGGATTTCAAACTGATAGCTCTTAACTTCCCTTGAAGCCACTTCAACCATTGACATTATTCCGTCAATTACCCGAACATATATCCTTTCGTTTTCTGGTGCCTCTGAGTCCATATTCGTTTCCATTTACTAAGCCTATACCTTTCCCCACTTATAATCGCTGTCAAAGTTCTGCAATCCGACAATAAGGTTCAGGGCATGCAGCATGATATCTTCTCTTCCGAAGCACATCTTTGGCAATTTGTTATCCGGCATCTTGCTGTATATCATCAAACAGGTCTGATAGCCCCTTGTCATTTCAGGATTGAGCTTTTGGTAAAGGTAGATGGCCAGCTTGCTTGGGTCGCTGGTTAGTGGGAAGGATTTGTCGGCTTTGGCAAGGGAAATGAAGTCCTGAATCCTTTTATCATCCTGTGGAGGTGATGACCGTATGAATTCGATGAAGTGCATGATTGACTGATATTAATCGCTATTAAGGCCGAAATCCTTTAAAAAGCTCTTCCAAAGGAATATCAAGGGCTTCTGCTATCTTCAAGAGGGTTGTAAGTGTTGGATTGGTTCCGCCAGCCTCAAGTCTGGCAATGTGTGGCTTATCAATGAATGTCCTGCGAGCCAGCTCGGCACCAGTAATTTTCTTCTCTAAGCGAAGCTTTCTAAGGTGTTTTCCGAATCTCTTTTGAATACTATCCTTTTCCTTCATTTCTCAGGCTTTTCAGCCAAAGCAAGGACGGATTTTCGTTCAAAATATAGGTTACCATATATGGCAACTATTTGAACTAATTTGTATATTTGACATACACTTCAAGAAAAATCAATTATTAAATTACTAAACGCAGGATTTTAATTATGAAACAATTTAATATTCTATTAATTGGAATTGCCATTTGTTGGTTTAGTCAACATGTTGAAGGGCAAGCGAAGAAGCCAACATTAATGATCCTGCCAAGTGACAACTGGTGTACACAGCGATATTTCATGACTGAATTTGACAACCAAGGAACAAAGCAAAAGGTGCCTAATTACAAACAAGCTTTTCAAGAAGATACAGAAATAGGGCAAGTAATAACTAAAATAGGCGGGTTATTAAGCAAGGACTTCCCTTTAAAATCAGCAGAACAGGAACTAAAAAATATTGAAGCCAGAGCTGCTGAAGATAATATGACTGTAAATAAAATCAATGGCTCTTATTTAGCAGAAAGCCAATATGACAAGTTAAGAAAAAAAGCGAAGGCAGATATAATCATTCAGATTTGGTGGAAAGTAAACTCAACAAGCACTGGTAAGTCTGTTTCTTTTATTTTGGAAGCCTTCGATGCCTACACAAATAAGCAAATTGCCTCATCATCTGGAAATGGGGTTACGAACAATACAGATATTGTGCCTGTGCTTTTAGAGAAAGCTATACTAACAAACATTGAACCTTTTAAAGCTCAACTTCAAGGTCATTTTGATGATTTGTTTTTGAATGGCAGAGAAATAGTGTTGACAATAAAACGCTGGAATGAATGGGATAAGACACTAGAGACACTGATTAATGGAGAAGAAATAACCGACTACATTAATAAATGGATGCACAAAAATACGGTGAAGGACAGGTTTAATATGAGTGATGCTACTTCAGATGAAATCCGTTTTGAACAAGTACGAATTCCGCTTTACAATAACGAAAATCAATCCCTAGATGCACGAGAATTTGCTAAAGGATTGCAAAAATATTTGAATGAAGCACCGTTTAACTTTGAAGTAAAATTGATGACACGTGGACTTGGTGAAGCAATATTAGTACTAGGTGAAAAATAACGAAACATGAAAAAAATATTTCTTTTAATCTGTATAGGACTTAATTTAGGTAAGTTGAGTGCCCAAGAAGGTGGCATACAGAATGATTTCGGAAGGATTTCACTTAATCCTTATATAAGCGAACAGGCCAAATTACCCGCTGAGGCAAAGGCTCAACTCGAAATTAAACTCCAACAAATTGCAACCAATTATGGTTTGGCTGGCAGTTCCTTCAATCCTCGTTTTATTCTAACTGCAAACATTTCGATTACGACAAAAGATATTATTGCTGGGCCACCTCAATTGATTTCTCAGAATATGGATATTACCTTATTCATTGGCGATGGTATGGAAAATCAAATATATTCAAACACTGTAATTACGACTAAGGGAGTTGGTTCTAATGAAAACAAAGCCTTTATTGATGCTATCAAGCAAGTTAAAACAAAAAGCAAGGAGATTGAAAAGTTTATAGAAGATGGCAAAATGAAAATAATTGCGTATTACAATAACCAGTGCGATTTAATTACTAAAAAAGCAGAATCATTAAAAGGACAAGAAAAATTCAGCGAAGCGATTTTCACCCTCGCACTGGTGCCAGAAGTTTGTAAGGACTGTTATTTAAAATGTTTAAATGAAATGGCGGTTATTTATAATCTAAAAATAAATGCAGACGGGAAATCAATCTTGCATGAAGCAAAGGCTATTTGGAGTGCTAATCCAAATAGTCAGGGTGCTCAAGGGGCAACAAATCTAATAATGCAAATAAAACCTCAGGCTGAGAGCTTTTCTGAAGCAGGAGAACTCTTGAAATCCATTAGTGAGAAAGTATTAACTGATGAAAAAGAAAGATTGCGTAAGCAAGATGAGTACGAAAAGCGTCAACAAGAGTTCAACCAAGAAAACACAAAACAAGAAGCAGAATTGGAAAAAATAAGAGTAAATACCTATCGTGATATAGCCATTGAATACATGAAAAATCAACCAACCGTTGTTTATAGAAATGTTTATTGGAGATAAATTTCAACTAAAACAAATAGAAACACCGGAAAATTAATTCTAGAAACACCTAAACAAAAGAAGATGAAAAACATTTTAATAGCATTTGTATTCTTGGCTTGCACCAATTCAATATTTGCACAAGAAGTTAAAGACGTTACTCTAACAGAAATTGGAGTGGGTAAAACAAAAGATGATGCATTTCACAATGCATTACGCAACGCAGTAGAAAAGGCTTTCGGTACATTTATATCTTCTAATACAACAATTTTGAATGACGCTTTAGTAAAAGACGAAATTGTTTCAGTGACAAATGGGAATATAAAGAAATTTGAGATGCTATCTGAAACCCAAATGCCAGATGGCAGCTATACCAGTGTAGTGAAGGCAACTGTTTCAGTATCGAAACTGACAACTTTTTGTGAAAACAAGGGTGTCACTGTTGAGTTTAAAGGAGCATTATTTGCTGCCAATATTAAAATTCAGGAAATGAATAAAACAAATGAAGAGTCTGTTATACATAATTTATGTTACGTACTTGATAAAATGGCAGATAAGGCATTTGATTTTTCTATTGAAGCAAGCGACCCTGTAAGTTTTCAGAATAACTGGAAAGTTCCACTCAAGATCGTTGCTAAAGCAAATAAAAACATGACCGATTTTGAGAAATTATTTTCTAATGTAATTGCAGGGATTTCATTGTCAAAATCAGACGTTGAAACTTACGAAAAACAAAAAACACAGATATTTTCTATCCAGCTTAATGGCAACAAATACTATTTACGATCTAGGTCTTCAATTCCGAGTCTACTCTACCTTGCAGGAAAAACAATTCCAACCAAAGCGGAAAATTTCATAATCTCAAACGGTATATACAATACTTCTTGTAGTGAAATAATTACTTCAATATCAGCAGCTCGAAAAGACCCGCATGGTGCATTTCCAAGGGACTATAATAGTGCAACTAGAAACTGGAATTACTGGTGGGGACAAAGTGCACAAGGTGCTTTGCAATCAACGTATTCTGTATTGGACAATTTCAAACGAATAAAAAGTCTAGTAATGGGCGTGCCTCCTAGTTCCTCACCTAGTGGCGGAATAGAAGAAGCAATCATGCAAAAAGATTACCCTGGATATATAACTGAAACTGTGCAATTCAATCTTTCAACCATTATGGATACTGAATTTACTTTCATTTTTGATAACTACTTACCAACTGCGGATTTATCGAAGGTGAAAAAATATGAAGTTAAACCAAGTAAATAATATCGACACTGACATAGGTCTTCAAATCTGAAAAACAATGAGTAAAAGGATTACGCTCAAATTGATGTTGTTTCTTTATTGTTCCTGCTTTGCCGTGAATATTACTGCTCAGGGTTTTAATGAAGACAAAACGGCATTTTCAAATTTCTTACACCGAATGTATAATAGTGCTCCATTTGAAGGAGTGAAAGTGGTAGATGATTATGACCATAAATATTTAATCTCAGTTCTTTCTTTAGAAAAGGCCAAGTATACTAACCAAAGCACAATCATGCGTGTAGCTCAGGTTAAAGCACAATCTCAGGCAAATACATTCTTCAATGGGGCTACGATTTCATCTGATTTTATTATTTGCACAAAAGGAGATAATCAAAAGCAATCCAGTACATTGAAGTCTGTGGTCGAAACCATAGAAACAATCAAGCAAAATTCAGTAGGTTTTGTAAATGCGATGGAATTACTAACCAGTTTTGAAATTGAAGATGGTAAAGGATTCCTTTTTATATACTTTAAGGAACTAAAAAAGGAATAGAATGAGAAATTGTGGCTTTATTTCTGCTTTGGCTTTTCAACTACCCAATTTCCTTTTTTAAACACTATACTAAACGTCACATGTAAT